>NZ_JBIAHQ010000010.1:31337-287660 GCF_042870725.1 Micromonospora sp. NPDC006431 | reverse complement strand
CCCCGCGGGTCGGGCGCGCCCGCCGGGGGGGTGGGGGTGGCGGGGGGGGGGGGGGGGCGCCCCGGTGAGGCGCCCCGCGACGGGCCGGGTCGGGGTGGTCAGCCGCCGAGCCGGGCGGCCACCGCGCTGCGCAGCTCGGGCAGCCGGTCGTGCAGCAGTCCCGGGCACTGCGTGTTGTTGAAGTCCTTGTGCCCGTAGATCTCGCTGGACGGGATGCCGTACTGCTGGCAGGTGAACGCGCAGAACCACACCAGGCTGTCCCAGAGTGCCTTCGGTGGCTGCACGTCGAGGTAGGTGCCGTCGTTCTCGATGCCGATGGCCTGGCTGTTCTGCCCGACGCAGTGCGCGCCCTGGACCATAGTCTGCCCGTGCAGCAGTGCGTACAGGCTGCCGTGCCGGCCCTCGGTCAGGTAGCCGCCGCGGCTGTTGGTGAAGTGCTGCCCGGAGTCGAGCCAGCCGTTGGTGTCCATGTGCAGGTTCTGAATGTCGCGCGAGTTCCGGTAGGCCTGCGCCAGGCTGTAGTCGGTGGTGTTCGGGAACGCCGTGTGATGGATGATGATCTTGTTGGGGCGGCTCTGCACGACGCTGACGTTGGTCGAGGGCGGGCGGGCGCTCCAGGTCGCGCAGTTGGCGATATCCGGCTGGTCGACCCGGGTGGCGACGGCCCGCGCGTCGCGGTCGTCGCCGAACTGGGTGAACGCCGTGGCGCCGGCCGCGGCGCCGAGCAGGACCGCGCCGCGCAGCACGGCCCGCCGGGGGACGGGGACGGACATCGGGGCCTCCTCAGGGGTACGGACGCCGGTGGCGGGCGGCTGCTCCCGGGGTCCGGCGCGGCGTCAGACACGCCGAGCCGGAGTGGCCGAAAGGGCGCCCGCCACCGGAGCGGGTCAGCAGGGTCCGTTGCAGGCCAGCACCTTGAGCCGGTCCAGGGTGCCGTTCCAGACGTTCTGGTCACCCGGGAAGACGCCGGAGTCGGCCCACTGCCAGAACGAGTACGTCCCCCAGCCGGCCGGCAGGGTGCCGACGCTGCTGGAGTAGCGCGCGATCCAGAGCGGGTTGTTCGCGGCGAACTGCGAGGTGTTGCCGGTGCAGGTGGTCCACCAGTCGGTGGTGGTGTAGATGGTGGCCCACCGGCCCGTGCGGGCGTAGTACTGGTTGACGAACGAGGCGATCCAGCTGCGCATCGAGGCCTGGCTCAGCCCGTAGCAGGTCGCGCCGTACGGGTTGTACTCGATGTCCAGGGCGCCGGGCAGGGTCTTGCCGTCCTTGGACCAGCCGCCGCCGTGGTCGACGAAGTAGTTGGCCTGGGTGGCGCCGCTGGAGACGTCCGGCCGGGCGAAGTGGTACGAGCCCCGGATCATGCCGACGTTGTACGAGCCGTTGTACTGCTGGGCGAAGTACGGGTTGGTGTAGCCGGTGCCCTCGGTGGCCTTCACGTACGCGAAGCGGGCGCCGTTGTTCCAGGCGGCGGACCAGTTGACGTTGCCCTGCCAGCTGGAGACGTCCATGCCGGGCAGGCCGGCCGGCGCGGCGCTGGCGGGAGTCGCGCCGAGGAGTGCCGAGGCGGCCAGGGTGACGGTGGCGAGCACGGCCGTGGCGGCCGTACGTAGCGCCGATCGCAGGGGACGGTTCATCTTTCCCTCCCGGGGGGTATGCCGCTCGCGGCGGCGGGAGTTGGTGAAAGGAACTGTCAGTATTACGTCACAGGATGGCGACAAATTTCAATAGATACATGGAAGATCATCTTGGTAACTTTCCGGCGCCCCCGCCCGGCCAGGGTCCGCCGGGGTGACGGCGCCAGCTCAAAATCCGATCGAGGGACGATGGCTCGTTCCAGACGTCAGGCGCGTAGAACCCTTCGGCCGGCGTGTCGATCCCGGCGCCGGCCGTTCGTATGGAGGGTGAAGGGGCCGGCGGCGGGCCGGCCCGGACGGGCGAGGAGAAGCGCATGAAGCAGTACCTGATCAGCATGTACCAGCCGGCCGGCGAGGGGCTGCCGGAGCCGGAGTTCCTGGCCGAGGTGATGCGCAAGATCGACGCCATCCACGACGAGCTGGTCGAGGCCGGGTCCTGGGTCTTTGGCAACGGCCTGCACGCCCCGGAGACCGCCACCGTGCTGCGCCTGCAGGGTGACGAGGTGCTGATCACCGACGGGCCGTACGTGGAGGGCAAGGAGTACCTGACGGGGGAGGCGGTCGCGGCGTACGACGCGGCGATCGCGCGGACCGACAATCACGCCGAGCAGGCCCACCTGCGACGGGTCCGCGACCTGCTGCTTCCGTGAGCGACCCCGGGCGCCCCGCAGCCGGTCCGCCGTCCGGACAGGAGGGTGGGGCTGCGCGGGAATCCTCGGCCCCGCAGAATCGTCCGGTGCGGCGCGGCGTGTGGAAATGGAGTCTCGTCACCGTCGTGACCCTGCTGGGCGCCGGCGGCACCGCCTGGGTCTGGCTCCGGTACGACTTCGAGAAGGTCAACTGGCTCTGGGGTGTGGTCGCCGGGGTCATCGCGGTCTACGTGGTGGTGGACCAGCTCTTCGCCGGGCGGGAAGCCGCCCCGCCGACGGCCTGGGTGCACCGGCGGGCCGCCGCCGACGAGCTCGCCGAGCTGATCCGGCGGGAGCCCACCGAGCAGACCCTGCTGCGCGCGGTCGACGAGCCGTACCCGCTGCCGGTGGCCTGGCACAACGCCCCGGAGCGGCTGATGCCGTCCTGGCGCTCGATCGGCCGGTCCGCCGACGCCGGACCCGTCGACCTCACCGGGCGGGACGGGGCGCTGTGGGAGTGCTACCGCTCGGTGCCGTCGGGGCGTCTGCTGGTGCTGGGACCACCCGGATCCGGCAAATCGATCATCGCGCTGCGGCTGGTCCGGGAGTTCGCCAGCCGGCGCGACCCGGAGGCGCCGATCCCGGTGCTGCTGCCGGTGGACTCCTGGGACCCGGGCGCCGAGGGGTTCCACGACTGGCTGGCCGACCGGATCACCCGGCGGTACCCGTACCTCGCCGCCGGCCACCCCCGCCGCGAGGCGGTGGTGCGTGACCTGCTGCTGGCCGACCTGGTGGTGCCGGTGCTGGACGGCCTGGACGAGCTGCCCGAGGACCGGCTCAGCGCCTGCCTGGCGGAACTCAACGAGCTGCCGACCCAACGGTTCGTGCTGACCTGCCGCTCCGCCGTCTACGAGACGTACCTGATCCAGGGCGAGCGGCTGCGGGCGACCGCCGTGGTGACCCTCGCGCCGCTGACCGCCGCGCAGGTCGGCCGATACCTGCGGGACGCCGCGCCGCTGCATCAGGTGGGCAACTGGTCCACGGTGGCCGACCGGCTCGACGCCGACCCCGAGCTGGCCGCGGCGCTGTCCACCCCGCTGCTGGTGGCTCTGGCCCGGACCGCGTTCGACCAGCCCGGCACGGACCCGCGCGAACTGCTCCCGCTGGCCGCCGAGCGCGGCCGGCGTTCGGTGGAGGACGAGGTGCTGTCCCGCGCGGTCGACGCGGCCCTGCGGTCGCGGCGGGGCGGGCAGGGCCTGCGCCGCTGGGAACCGGACCGGTCCCGCCGCTACCTCGCCCAGCTGGCCAGCCACCTGGAGTCCCTGGACAGTCGCGAGTTCCGCTGGTGGCAGCTCCCCGTCGCGCTCCCGCGTCCGTTCTGGGTCGCCTTCGACGGTCTCCGGGCCGCTCTCGCGGCGTGGCTCGCCCTGTCGCCGGTCGGGGAGGCGCTCGGCGCCCTCGCCGCCGTGACCGGTCACGCCCAGGTCCGGGAGCTGTTGCACGGCGTCATCGCCCGGCCGTCCCTGCTGGTGATCCTGGCGGCCCTGGCGGCGGCCGTCCGGTCGGCGCTCCGCGACGACCCGCACCACGGCATGCCGCCGGTACGGCCGGTCTTCATCGGCGGGTTCCGGGCCCTCCTCGAGGGACTGGTGGCCGGACTGGTCGGCGGTGCCTTCTGGGGCGCCCTGACCTGGCCGCTGTTCGTGGCGATCGGGCCGCCGCCACGGCTCGGCACGCTGCTCGGCGCCGTGCCCGTCGTGGCGCACTGGTCGGTGCCGTCCCAGTGCGCCCTGGCCGTGGGGGTCGGCTGGTGCGGGTTCACCGTCGTCCGCTCCGCGCTGCGCGTCGACCTGTCCGCCCCGGCTGCGGAGTTGAGCGCGCTCAGTCCCGCGGGGACAGTGCGGGCGGATCGCGCGGCGACGATCGCGGCGCTGCCGCTGGCCGCCGTCCGGGCCGTGGCGCTGTGGTTCCTCGGCCTCGCCGCCCTGTGGCTGGCCGGCCTGTCCGACTTCCCGCCGCCGGTGGCACAGGGCTACGCCGGGCTCGGCCTGGGCCTGGGCTGGTGGCTGTACCGGCGGGGCGGCAGCGCCTGGTTCCGCTTCGGCGTGGCCCGGTTCGTGCTCGCCGCGCGCAACCGGCTCCCGTACCACCTGCTGGCCTTCCTCGACCACGCTGACGCGGTCGGTCTGCTCCGGCACGGCGCGGGTGCCTACCGGTTCCGGCACGGCCGGTTGCAGGCCCGGCTGGCCGCCGGGTCGGTGGCCGGCCGGCGCGGCAGCCGGCTGCGTGAGGACTTCGCCGTCGAACTCGCCGGGGCCGGCTACTGGCCGGAAGCGTTCCAGACGCTGGCCGCCGTCGCCGACACCCGGGCGGCCAACATCGGGCTCGACGACGATCGCACCGGGGTGGCGCTGCGCCGGGCGGTCCTGGTCGGGGCGGCGGCCGGGCACTGGAGCGGCTTGACCGCCCTGCTCGCCCAGCTCCCGGCGCCGCCGGCCACCGGGGCGGCCCGTACCCCGGTTGAGGAGCAGCGGCGGGTGATCGCCGAGCTGGTCGGCCGGGACGCCCCGGTGCGGGAACTGCTCGCCGCCGCCGACGAACTGGCCGCGCGGGAGGAGCGGAGCGGACGGCCCGAGCCGGCCACCGCGGAACTCCAGGCGGTGCTCCGGTACGCCGCCGGCGACGTGGCGGCGCGGGACGCGTGCGAACGGTTGGTCGACGCCGTGCGGTCCGCCGGACTCGACGCCGAGTGGTCCGCGCCCCTGGCCGCCGGGCTGCTGGCCGGGCTGACCCTCGCCGAGGGGCAGCCGACCCAGGCGGTGGCGATCTGCCGGTACGACCTGTACTTCGCCGACCTGCTGCCCGCTGGGTCGGACCTGCTCCCGCTCGTCGAAGCCTGGCGGTGGTCGGCGGCGGTGCTACGCCGGGTCACCGACGAGCGGGCCGAGACCTTGCGGCGGATCCGTGTCGCGGCCAGCGTTGAGCGCGGGCGCGGCAACCTCCCGGTGCTGACCCGCCGGGAGGTCGCCGAGATCGGCCTGCATGCCTGCCATCGGCTGATCGGGCATCCGATGTTCGGGCCGCTGGCGCTCGGCGTGGCGTACCGGCTCGCCAGGGTGCTGCGGGCCCCGGAGATCGTGGCACTCACCCTGCGCCGCGCGGTCCCCATGTGGCACGACGGCTGACGGTCACGCGGCGGGTGCTTCCTCGGCGCCGCGTTGCTGGCGGCGAGGCAGGAAAACCCGATGTCAAAGACGTGATTTAAACTTCCGCTACGAGTACATTGGCGTGGTGCCCAACGGAGTGCAGGCCCAGGTGCCGGTGCTGTACGTCGCGGACGCCGACGCCACGCGACGGTTCTACGCGGTCTTCGGCTACGCCGAGCTGCGCACCGGGGGCGACGGTGAGTCCCGCTGGTCCTATCTGCAGTGCGGGGAGCTGACCCTGCTGCTGGCCGCGATCACGCCGCGCCTGGTCACCGTCGAGCTGCCCCTGCTCATCTACCTCTACGTCGACGACCTCACCGCCACGATCGACCGGCTGACCGCCGCCGGGTACGCCGTCGAGCGGTCCGGGTATCCGGAGCACGCCCCCGGCGGTGAGTGCCGCACCACCGACCCGGACGGCAACGTGGTCCTGTTCGGGCAGCGGCGGGCGGTCCCCGAGCAGGCCCGCAGCCCGGAGGCCGACAAAGAGGTCCGGTTCTCGCTGATCCGCGAGGCCGCCGAGCGGGTCAGACAGCACGGCGGCGCGCCGGCCCGCTGCCAGATCGGCGGCCCACGCGGCGAGGCGTGCCCGGAGCCGGCCGAGGTGAAGCTCGCCGACTCATGGGGCGACACGGTGTGGGGCTGCCTGGCGCACGCCGACGAGGCCCTGCTCAACGCCCGCGGCGCGTTCCTGGCCACCGAGGACGGGCAGGGACTGGGCGCGTTCCTGCGCAACCGGCAGGCGAGCCCGACAGCCCGGACCGAAGCGGCGCGGCGTCAGCGCCGCCCGTCCTGACCCGGCTCCGACGCGCGTTCCGTCGAGGCCACCTTCGGGGCGGCGACCTCGGTTGACGCAGGTTTCGGGGCGGTGGCGTCCGTCGATGTCGTCGTCGCGGTGGCCTCGCTGGAGGTTGCCTTCGGTGCGTCGCCTGAGGAGTCGCGGGCGGAGCCGGCTGCCTGCTGCGGGACGATGGGGATGGCGGTGAACGGCTCGAAGATCCGGTCGAAGTTCCGCCGGTCCCGCATGAGCCCCGCGCTCCACTCGGCGGCGGCCCGCTGCTCCGCGGCCATGTGCCGGCGCGCCCGGTACAGCTCCTCGTTGATCGCCTCCGTCTCCTCGCGTCCCGGGGGATCGTCGACCATTTCGTCGAGGATCGTCACCCACCGCCGGTTCAGCTCCTCCGCGTACCGGGCTCGAGCCAGGTACAGCTCGTACTCGCACTCCAGCTCGATCATGCGGTCCCAGTGCGGCCGCATCGTCTCCAGGACCCGGTCGTCGTGGCGAACCCACCACACCTCCGGCCGGCACTGGACCGTCACACGGCCGCGCGTGTAGCGCCACTGCTTCGGATCCTGCTCGGTCAGGGCCTTCTGCAGGGCCACCTCGAGGTCGCCCGCCCGGTGCGGGGCGAAGTCGCGCGCGCAGTCCGCGGCCGTACGTCGCAACTGCTGAATCACCTTGGGCGTGAAATGGCGCACGTACCAGATCGGCACCTCGGGCCGCTCGCCCGTGATCGACCAGGTGAGCACGGCCCGGACGGTGAACGTGAACACGTGCCCCTTGGCCGCGACGGCGATCGGGTGGGACAGCTCCCGGTGCTCGTGCGTCTCATCGGAAGGGGGAGACGGCACGTCCCCGTCCGCCGCCGCCCACAACCTCTGCAGCACCGGAAGCAGCCGCGCCCACGTGGTACGCACGCCCGCCTTCAGCCGTGGGCCGGCCCACCCGGCCCAGTCACGTCCCCGGTCGATCCACGGTGGCCGGCGGTCCGGCGAGGGCGCCCTTCCGCCCGACGCGTCGGTCATCTCACCCCTCCTGAACACCTGTGCCACCGTCCGGCGGCCGGTCGAGGGGTGTCGCGCCGCTCTGCCGACCCACGCTAACAAGCCGGAGACGCCGGCCCAGGCAGCCGCGCGGGCGCTGAGCGTGGAGCGGCCGCTGTGGCGGGCAAGGGTGCGTCGTCCTCCGGCCCCGACAGCCCCAACCGCAGCCGTCAACAGGCTCAGTCAGCCGAACCGGGAGGCACCACCCAGGCGGTTGACTGCCCGGTTATCGCCGTGATCATGTCGAAGTCACCGTCGTAGTGCAGCACGGTGGCGCTGTGGCGTTCGGCCGTGGCGGCGATCAGCAGATCCGCCATCGACAGCGCCCGGTGGTTGCCCTTGTGCAGCGCCTTGACCTGGACGTCGATCGCCCGATCCCAGATCTCGTCGGGCATGGCCAGCCACTCGAAGCCGCCGAGCAGCCAACGCGCGCGCTGCGCGTCCTTGGCCGTGCGGGCGCTATGGATCACCTCGATCTCCACCGCTTTACACACCGCCAGCAGCCCTCGGTCGGACAACTCGTCGAGCACGGGAGAGACCGTAGGCTTGGGCCAGCGGGCGAGCGCGGAGCTGTCGAGAAGGTAGAGCCCTCGACTCACGCTGCGTCCGACTTGGCCGTGCCCGTCCCACCGGTCAGGTCGGGAAGCCCGCCGGCCTTGAGCCAGTCGGCGAACTCGCGGCGCTTTTCCCGCTTCACCACGGCCTCAAGGGCGGCGTTAACCGTCGCCTTCTTCGTCGTGGTACCGAGGATCTTCGACGCCTCCGCGAGGAGGTCATCGTCAACGTCCAAGATCGTTCGCGACATGGTGGAACCCTTCTGCCGGTGGCGAACCGTATCGATGATATCAAGAAGTAGCGCCGTTGATATCAACGCGTGGTGCGCCGGGGTGAGTGGCGGCGCGACAGATCACCTAACTTGTGCCGGTGAACAGGGACAACGGGGCCATCTGTTCGGGAAGCGGATGCAGCGGGGTGTCGGACTGCGGTCGAGGGGTGCTGGTGGCGCGGCGGAGGCCGGCGAGCTGGACGTAGATTTCGCGCTTGGCGGTCGCGTTGCCGCGCCGGTTGATGACGTAGCCGGTCAGCCAGACCCAGCCGGCGTACGTCGGGCGGTCGCAGACCGACACGACGCGGAAGGTCAGGGCGCGGTCGCCGGCGAACTGCACCGAGGTGCGCCCGTCGATCCGCAGCAGGTCGCCCGGTTCGGGACGCACGACTACCAGTGGCCGTCGTTGGGCCGGCACTCCCGGGCGTGCATGGTCTGCCAGTCGCGCAGCGCCCGCTTGAGCCGGTCGTTCTCCTCGCTGAGCAGGCGGATCTGCCCGTGTAGGTCGGTCAGCTCGTCGGCGAGCCGGGCCTGGAACTCGCGTACCTGATCGGGGTCGGCGCCACGGCGACGCGGGTCGAACGTGCGGGCCCGCACCTCGTGCGGGGTCAACCGGGCCGGCTGGCCGGTCCCGTAGAGCTGGCCACCTCGATACACCTGGGCCACGTCAGTCCTTTCTAGAGCAGGTGGGAGCGTGGAGGTCAGTGCGGTGGGTCTGGAAGGGCGGGCCGTCCGCACGCCGGCCGCGGGCGGCCCGCCCGGCTCCGCCGCCGCAGCTCTGGTCAGCGGTACGACAGCGGAGCGGTCCGGTGGGTCGGGACGGGCACACGCACCCGCCCCGACCAGGGGGATGCCTCTGCTCCTTGTTGCCACGCAAGGGGAGAGGCGGTCATCAACTTAGCTGTCCCAGTCGCCTGAGTCAAACGATGAGTTGTTGTGGGGTGTCGTTGCGTGATCGAATTGGCGTGCCACGCAGGGGGAGTCATGCCGATCACCGCCGACTACATCCGCATCGCCGACGAGATCGTCGCCGACATCAGAGCCAACAAGCTCAAGCCGGGAGACAAGCTGCCCTCGATCGCGCAGCTCGCTGCGATGCACAAGGTCAGCCCGTCAACCGTCAAGCAGGTCTATGTGCGGCTCGAAGCCCTGCGAGTTATCTGGCGCCACCAAGGCAAGGGCATCTTCGTCAACGACCCGAAGCTCTGGATGCGTGAGCCCTGACGCTTGTGCCCGCGAGGCGACGACCGTTCACGGGGTGGCGAGGAGATCAAATCGGGTGCACGCTACCCGTGTGAAGAGTTTCGTCGGCGTGACGGATGAGAAGTGGTACAGGTTCCTGGCCGCGCGTCCCGGCCTGAGGGAGGTCAACTTCTGGCGGCCTTCCGGCGGGAGCTTCCGTGCTCTCACACCAGGTGAACCCTTCTTCTTCAAGGCGCACTACCCGCTCAATCGGATAGTCGGCGGAGGCTTCTTCAGCGGCTTCACCCAGTTGACGATCTCTGAGGCGTGGGAGCTGTTCGGTGAGGCCAACGGTGTCGCCAGCTTGGACGAGATGCGCCGTAGTGTCGGTCGGTACCGTAAGCAGCCGATCGGACCCGACGAAGATCCGACTATCGGCTGCATCTTCGTCCGGGACAGCGTCTTCTTCCCCAAGGATTCGATTGCCGACCCACCTCCTGGCTTCGCGTCCAACGTGGTGCAAGGAAAGACGTACGACCTTGCCGACCCGTCGGTGGCCGGGTATTTCGACCTTCTGCTGCACCGACTCCTGGGCGTGACCGTCGAACTGGACTTCAGCGATCCCTGGCATCGACCCGGACCGGTGTACGGCGACCCTCGGCTAGTGCCCCAGCGACTCGGCCAGCGGTCATTCAAAGCTGTGGTCCTCGGTGTCTATGGACGGCGCTGCGCAATCACCGGGAACAAGGTCCAGCCGGTGCTCCAGGCGGCTCACATCCGGCCGCTCCCGCAGGGCGGCGAGCATCGGATCGACAACGGCCTGCTGCTCAAGTCGGACGTTCATATCCTCTTCGATCGCGGATACTTGGGCGTGGACCCGAAGTACCGGTTGATGGTCAGTCCTCGGCTGCGTAGTGAGTTCGGCAACGGCGACCAGTTCTACGCCAAGGCCGGTACACCCATCGCGGTGCCCGAGCGGCGGGGTGACCGGCCCAACGCTGAGTTCCTCGAGTGGCACCTGGACACGGTCTTCAAGGCTGCGTGACCTGCGCCGTGTGGAGGAGTTGCCAGAACTGGCCAGGCAGGGCGGGGGCCGTACCGGGGTATGGCCGTCTACGAACTGATTGATCGCGCCCCATCCGACGACGATGCGGCAGCCTTGCTGGGCGAGCAGATCGTTTGGACCCGGCCGCGCTCGTGGCGGCGCGCCGGATCATGGGACGGGAGCGCTGATGGGTCGGCCCGGTGCCGACGAACCAACGGCTCCTAACTCGGCATGGGCGGGTACCAGTCGGGCCGAGCCGGTCAGTAGGGCACCGACACGACGGGCTGCGGCACCAGCAGCCTGGTGGTGCGGAGGAACTCCGCCGGCGCGAACCGGCGGCTGAGCCGCATCGCGAGATCCCGGTCGCGGAGCCACTCCTGGTAGCTCGGCGGCACGTCCATGCGCCGCCAAGCTCCTTCCCGGATCTCCGCCGGGATGCTGTGCCGTTGCAGGACCTCCCTTGCCGGCGGATACGTGATGCTGGTGAGTATGCCGGCATTGTGTCCCTGTTCGATGAGGTGATGTGACGCGCCGAGTACGTCCAGGCGACCGCGCGAGGACCCGTGGCTGCTGCCCGGGACTGGTCTTGCCAGATGCTCCGGCAGTGCGCTGGGCCGGCCGGGCGGCAGGAAGCGCTGCCCGGTGAGGAACGCGTAGTGCAGGGCTATCCTGGTCAGCTCGTTGACGAAGTTCGCCGGCAGGACGTCGACGGTCGTCTCGGCGTACAACCTCGGCACGAAGTCCCGGAGGTGTCTGGCCTGTTCCTCCGCCTCTTGCCGGGCGCCGGGATGCAGGTGTTCGCTGCCCGCCTCGACCAGGTGGAGCATCGCCCGCAAGAGCAGGGCACGCATGAACATACAGCGGGTGTTGGTGACCCAGGCCTGGGTGGCCGCCCGTTCCTTGATCTTGGTTGTTGGCAGCTTGAAGTTCTGCTGGATTCGTTCCAGTTCGGTGTAGGCCGTGCCGGCGTACTGCAGGGCCTGGGTCGAAATGCTCAGCAGCCGTTCGAGTGCCCTCGGACGCTCGTGCGCCGCGAGCGTGCTGTACTTCGGGTGGCACAACAGCCACTCGAGGATGCGGAGATGGAGCCCGGTGGCTTGCAGAGCGACCTGTTGGGTCGCCTCGTGGAGCTGGATGGCCTCGACCTCGTTGGTGCGGTAGAGCTGTCCCTCCTCCCGGACCTCGAGCCAGTTGTTGGCCCACTGGAGCCACATCTGCGCGTCCAGGTAACGATGGACCTTGCTGTGTTGAATCGCGATCGAACGCAGCACGTTCGCGACGAAGGGGCCGCCTCGGCCGGTGGGCAGGTGCGCGATCACCGGCCAGAACAGGCTCTCGGTTTCCCCGGGCGCGAGGACGGTCATGTCGGAGGCGAGCATTTGGACGCTGTTCATGATGTCGGTGATGGCGGCGTCGTCGAGCTGGAGGTCGCGCAGCCGCCAGGCGAGCGGCTTGACCAGTCGCCGCGTGAGGTCGAGCCGGAGGTCCCGATCCGGGCAGCGGCGCAGGGCCAGCGACCACTCGTGTAGTTCGTCCGCGTCGCTGAAGTACCGGGATGCTGCGGCCCCGGGCAGATGGCGCCGCTCGGCCGCACGAGAGTAGACCAGCAGTCGGTCGTCCAGCTCGTCGAGCCGTAGGTCATCCTTGCGTCGCAACTCGTCCGGCGTTGGGGCCCGGTCGTCCTGTCCGGGCCGAACCTGGGGTGACGCGGGCCGTTGGCGGGGCGCCCGCCACGGCTCTGGCCGACGGGTGGGGGCGAAGGTTTGCGCCAGATCGCTCGCCGCCTCGGCGTAGTCGAGGGTCACCGATACCGCCTGCAGGAAGAGGAGCTGCGCGGCGGTCCAACGGGTTACGGACCGCACTGGCGAGCTCTCAAGCGGAGGCCTGACGTCGGCGGCGGCGAGCTCTACCAGAGCCGCCAACTTGGCGCGGATGCCGGGGCCTCCTTTGTCCTCCTGAAGCAGCCCCCGCCACGCGGCCCCACGGTAGGTGATGGCGGAGAGACTCGAATACGAGCAGTCCACCGGTTCGACCCACCGGTCCCATAACGCGACCCAGAGGGCCGGTACTGGGAGCCGATACCACAGGAGGGAAGCGTCTGCCGGACTCGGGCCGGGCATCGGTGTCCTGCCCATGCCGTCCAACCTGCCGCCGTCCCCCAACGGCACCAGCACGTTCAACCGGTGCGGGTCCCGCCAGCCGGGATACCGCACGTCGAGGTACTGCGCCACCCGGGAGTGGATCGCGAGCTTCCAGGCTCGGTACAGGGTGGCGCCGACAAACGCCAGTCGCTCCGGGTTGTCCGGGCCACCCGGACGCAGGAGCGCGATGAAGGCCTCCCGCGACCGCGCTCCGAAGGTCGTCCCGCGGTGCTGTTCGGCGAGGGCGTGGGCCAGGTGCGCCCGGTGCTGCGGGCGGGCCAGCAGGGAGGACACCTCCGCGTCGGGCCGGGCCGCCACCCAGGCGGGGAACGTTGCGCTGATCACCGAAGCCGACTGGCCTGGGCCGCCGGACCTCAAGCTGTCCCGGAGCTTCCGGTGGAAGTCGGCCTCCCGATCGGGCCGAATGTCCACGTACTGGTAGGCGTGGTCTGGCCGTACCGCAGGCCGCACGGGGATCTGCTCGCCGGCGCGGCCGAGGAAGCCGTGCCGGCCGGCTGCAATCGCCTCTGGCGGCCGGGATGCCGCCCGCTGGCCAGGCCGGTGATGAGCGGACCAGTACCGGAACAGCTCCCGTACCGGCTCGCAGTGTGCGACGGCGTCTCGTTCCTCGGGAAGGATCAGCATCGTGTCCGCGAGCGTGCAGGTCCACGCCTCGTCGGCCGCCCACGAGCCTGGCCTGTCACCGGCGGTGCCCTCTGCGACCGAGAGTCCGCCTCCCCACGACCGGATCTGTTGGCGTATCACGGGCAGCCGGAGCCATTCGGCATCCTCCGCCAGATATCCACCGATCGCCTTGAACGCGAGATCGGGATCAACAGTGGCCTGGCGCCGCCGATCGCGGAGTCCCTCACCGAGCTGTTTGGCGCGACCGTCGAGAAGTGCTTCCCAGATGCGCAGAGCAAAGTCCAGCTGGTTCGTTCGCACTGCTGTCGGGTTCGCTGACATGCGGCCTCCACATGGCTCGGCTCACCCAGTGTGCACAGTGGAGAACAGAGCGCGCATTGACCGAATCGCCGACCGCACCTCCTGAAGATAGTTGGCGATTCCCAATTCTTGGCGGAGCCGGTTGTCCGTCACGGCGGTCGGGTCGAGACCGATCGTTTCCACGGCACAGCCGTACGGCAATCCGAGCACCCGGATCGCGTCGCAATGCTGAAAGGGCACGAACACCTCGGTGGTGACCAGAAGGATGCGTTGGCCCGGGCGGGGATGGGCGAGATGGTCGGCCCAGAAAGTGCACGTGTCAGCGGTGTTCGCCCGCCGGATCGGATCAGTGGTCGGCGCCGCCACCACGCCGACCCGGACGCCTGCTGTATCTTGATACTGCTTGATCAGAAATGAGACGCACGGCTGCCCGGGCACAACATTCCCGCGTACCTGCGTCGGTTCGACGAGGTTGAACGCCGCGCGCAAGGCGACCTCCATGGCGCTGAACTCGTCGGGACAGCTTCCGACACCCAGTTCCAGCGCCAACTCCGCCTCATCCTTCGTGGTCGGCCGAAAGCTGCCCAGGCCGCACACGTCGGGAGCCTCGATCGTCTCCTTGAGAAGATCGCCGGCATACCTCGCCCGAATCAGGCAGCCGCGCAGCAAGCCGCCGTGGATCAATATGTGGTCATACGAGAGTTCTGACGGTTCGTTTTCCCCTCTCAGTCGGAGCGCCGTCGCTGCGGCGTGCACGCGCTCAGTGACGTCGGCTTTGAACTGCTTCACGATCAGGTTGGCGCGCTCGCCACCGGCCCGGAAGTCCCAGTGTCGCGCGGAGATCTCCTCCAATCCCGCGAGGAGTTCACTCGTGCCACCGGCTGGCCACTTCTCCTCGAAACAGTCGACAAGATCGCGCATGGCCGTGGAAGAGGCCCAGGCGCCGATGTCGTTGACGACCGCGGGAAGACCGGTTTCTTCGCGTCCGAGCCACCGCGGCAGCGGGGCCTTCGCGTAGCTGACCATGGAGTCCTCGCCCTCTGACCTTCATGTGCCGGTGGTGGCGATCCAAATTAGCCCGAGAGAGCTTGATCATTGAGCCGCCGGCGTTCTTCCCCCTAAATATGTCGGTCGCCGGGTCATAGATGTCGCGTCGACCCATGGGATCGCCGTCGGTCGGACGGGTTCGCGGGGGTCGGCAACGGAAGCCGGGGGAGGCCAGCACGATCATGAGAAATGGCAGGTCATCGACCGCGTAATGGGGGCCACCCGACCTGAGGAGGCAGACATGACCCCCAAGAACAACCGGCCCGAGACTCGCCAGCTGAACCACCCACTGTGGGTCACGATCCGCAGTAGCGCCGCAATCGTCGGCGCCGTCGCCGCCGCTTTCGAGGTGCGGCAGGTCTCGCTGGCTATCGCGGTGGCGATCGCCATCGGCGAGGTGATCGCCGTTCTTCGGCACAAGCGCGCCGGCTGACCGCAGAACGGTAACCGAGGGCCCCGGTCCGGCACCATCCCGGGCCGGGGCATTTTTCTCCGCCGTTCGGTCAGCCTCGCTGACAGCAGGTGGACGAAAGGCTCCTGAATGGCGACTCTCGCTGAGTCTGGGGCACGGTCTTTTCACGAGGTGATGAATATCCGTCTGATCTGAAATGGGAGTTGTGCCAGGTCGGCGCATGGCAGATCTTGTACACCGGGTGAGTGGGCACTTGTAGTTTTCCCGTCAGTCAGGTGAACTGATTTTCATACGCCGGTCGGGTGCGGTTCCCGCGTCTGTCCCCTGCACGACCCGACCTTCTCCTGTGGACGAATGAAAAGGAGTCTCGGATGGCGACCTGGGCAGATCTCACGCGCTACGTTCGGTCAAACTACAAGATCGCTGATGAACGGCCCAACCTCATCAAGCTCGTCTTCGAGACCGGAAATCTGCGTTCGCAGGCGGTGCTGCTCTGGCACCTCACTCTCGCCGACGGCGAGGAGGAGTGGGTCCAGATCGAGTCGTTCTTCGGCGAGGTGGGCTCGGTGGATCTGGTGCAGGCGTTGCAGGAGGTGGGAAACACCGTGTGCGGTGGAATGGCCGTCGCGGGCGACATGCTGACCTTCCGCCACGCGGTGCCCCTGCTCAACCTGAACATCAACGAGTTTGAGAGGCCGCTGGCTCTCGTGACATCAACGGCGGACCGCCTGGAGCGAATCCTGACGGGCGCCGATCGGTACTGAGCATCCGCGCCAGCCGCCGCCTCTTGCGGCGGCTGGCGTCGTCTGATCAGGCGTAACCGCAGTGTCGTCACGCACCGGCCAGCCCAGTGTCGTCCATGGTCGACCTGTCCTGTCGGCACGACCAAGCCGGAATGGTGGGTCCGCTTCCCCGATGTCCGTCGGTCCCGGCATGGTGTTCATCGGACCTGAGTCGGACATGGTCCTTGGGGCGGTGGTGGGCGGCAACTTCGGCCAGTTGCGGACCTGGCTGGATGCGCCACGGTCACCGGGCCTCAGCGCAGACGCGCGACGTCGACGCGCGGTAGGCCAAAGCACATCTGGTGACTGGCGCCCGTGGTCGATCATCAATCGTTCACCGGAACGGTGGAAACGGTTTCCGTGCGGGGGCTGTACGCCGGGGCGGTTCACCGCCAGACTGGGGCCCGATCGGAAAACGAAGCCGGTCGATGTCCAGTCGCCCCAGGACAGGGAGGACCCCTTGACCACGCTCGCGACCCCGCTGCGTTCCCCCGCTGCTCGCGTACGTCGCATCTTCGGCGCGTTCGCGCTGCTCACGGCCATGGTCGCCACCGCGCTCGTCGGCCCGTCGGTGGTGTCGCCCACCCTCACCGACCCCGCCCAGGCGGCCGTCTACAGCTCCTGCACGATGACTCGCTGCGCGGACGCCCGCACCGCGCGCTCCGGCTGGTCCGGCAAGGGCTTCCCGACCAGCCGGGGCTGGTACTCCTGGAGCGGCGGCCAGTGCAACTTCGCCGGTGGCCAGTTCTACAACCGTGAGGGCCAGCTCCCCGCCAACGCCACCTACTACGAGTACGACGTCTACCCGCGCGCCTGCGGCGCCGCGCGGGACGCGTACCGGATCGTGGTCAACAAGAGCACCGGCGTGACCTGGTTCTCGCCCGACCACTACGCGAACTTCTACCGGCTCTGATCAGGGTGTCGCGGGTCGGGCCGTCCGCCGGCCCGACCCACGCGACCGCGAAGGAGGTACGGATGGCGCCAGCGGCGGCGCACCCGCCGGCCTGGCTCACGTTCGACGCCCGGCCGGACGTCGAGCCTGCCAGGCCGGACGCCGAGACCGGTCTGTCGGACGTCGAGCATGCCGGGGTCGTCCTCGCCGGCGCGGCCGCCCGCACCCGGGCCGGCCTCTTCGACGCGCTGGCCATGGCCTTGCCCCTGCCCGACTACTTCGGACGCAACTGGGACGCGCTCGCCGACGTGCTGGCCGATCGGCTCGACACCGGCCCGCTGACGCTGGTCGTCCGGGACGCGGGGGAGCTGCTGGCCGAGGAGCCGCCCGCACAACTCGGTGTTCTGCTCGACGTGCTCGGCGTGACCGCTGCCCGTGGGCACGCGCCGCTGCGCGTGGTGCTGCACGACCATCCGGACCGGCTGCCCGCACTGCGGCACCGGATCACCACCGCCCTGGCCAACCGGGCTCCCGCCCCGCCACCGGGCACCCACTGACCGGCCCGCCCACGCCGCCCCATGGCGCGCCGGCGTGCGTCAGCCGGGCGCCGGCAGGCCCCTGTTTCAGGGAAAGAGGGGCCTGCAGGCGCGAGATGAGAACACTTTCCGTGAACCTGCGCGGATCTTGAGGCGGCACGCGGACGCCGATGTCAGCGTGCGGATCTTGAGGCGGTGTGCGGGCGCCGACGGCGGAGCGTGGGGCGGGCGGTGGGCGGGTGCGGTGCGCGCGGAAACCGGCGGGGGGGGGGGGGGGGGGGCGGACGTCAGTTGGGTTGGTCGAGGATGGCGCTGAACCGCTCCTCGGCGAGGTCGAGCTGGGCGAAGATGTGCCGCTTGACCGGCGCGGACAGCGGCGTGTCCGGCCGGGCGATGAGGTCGCGGAACACCGGCACCAAGGGCCGGTACTTGGCGGCCGACCGGGCCACCTTGGGACCCACCGTGTGGATCACGCCCACCCCGTTGTCGGTGAAGTCCGACACCTTGATCACCCGGGCCCAGGGTTCCCGGTCCAGGCTGGCCGCGACGTGTTCCCGGTACTGGACGTGCCGGTCGCGCCCCGGGTCGTACGCCGGGTTGGTGACCGCGCCGACCAGCCGGGCGACCCGCGGGCCGAACCGTTCGGCGAGCGTGGCCAGCGCCGCCGCCGTTGCGTCGCCCCCGACGGCTCCGGGTCGTTGCGCGGTGTCAGACGCGCCGAGCGAAAGTGGTCGCGGGTCCAGGCTGGCCAGCTCCGCCGGGTGGTCCTCGACCGCGTCGTGCAGCAGGCCCGCGACGATCACGTCCACGTCGCGGACCTGGTAGTGGTGCATCATCCGGATCGCCACCCGCAGCAGGTGGTTGAGGTACGGCTCGCGAACCCGCCGGTCGTCGCGGTGCAGCTCGGCGGCGAGGTCGAGGGCCTCGGTCAGCCGCGCCTGCGCGGCGTCGTCGAACGCGCGGATCTCCAGCCGGAACCGCGCCAGCAGGCCCGGCTCGCCGTGGATCTCGGTGATCGCGTGCATCGGCATGGTGGCCAGGTACGCGGGGAACTCCATGGTCCACTTATAACTGATCTTCGCTGCCACCGGGGTCGCGCCGTCGGCCACCCGACGTCCCGCACCCGCCGCCGGAATGCCGGTTGACTGTGCGTACGGCGGGGGTGGCGGCGACAATCGGCGGATGGACCGGCTGCTGAACCTGCTGGTGGCGCTGCCGCCTGCCCTGGTTCTGGCGCTGGTCTTCCTGCTGCCGGCGCTGGAGGCGTCGACCTTCCTCGGGCTGCTCGTGCCGGGGGAGATCGCGGTCCTGGTCGGTGGGGTGCTCGCCCACGAGGGGCGGCTGCCGCTCTGGGCGGTGATTGTGGCCGCGATCGCCGGGGCGGCCCTCGGCGATCAGGTCGGCTACCTGGTCGGCCGCCGCTACGGCCGGCGGCTGCTGGACCGGGCGCCCCGCCGGTTCGTCCGCTCCGGCGAGCTGCAACGGGCGCTGGACCTGTTACGCCGCCGGGGCGCCCTGGCGGTGGTGCTGGGCCGGTGGGCGGCCGCGCTGCGCGCGCTGGTGCCGGGGCTGGCCGGGACGAGCCACATGCCGCGCCGGACGTTCACCGTGGCGAACATCGCCGGCGGCACCCTCTGGGCGGTGACCGTGGCCGTGCTCGGCTACCTGGCCGGGGCGTCGTACCGGCTGCTGGAGCGGCGGCTCGGCTGGGGCGGCGAGGTGGTGCTGGCCGTGGTGGTGCTGCTGGTGCTGGTCCGGGTGATCCGGTCCCGCCGGGCCGCCCGCCGCGCCCGGCAGGAGTCTTCGCCGGACACCCACGCCGGTTGATCAAGAAGTTTGCGTCGAAATTCCGGCCCTGCCTGACGCAAACTCCTTGGTCAACAAGCCTGTCCGCCGGTCAGGTTGGGGTGGGGCCGAGGCTGTCGCGGCGGACCAGCTCGGCGGGGAGGGTCTCGATCCGGTCCCCGTCGGCGTCCGGGTCCAGGGCCAGGGTCATCGCCCGGGCGCCCAGCTCGGCCAGCGGCAGCCGAACCGTGGTCAGGGTGGGTGTCACGTCGGCGGCGATCGGCATGTCGTCGAAACCGACCACGGAGACCTCGTCCGGCACGCGTACGCCGCGATCCCGGAGCACGGACAGGGCGCCGACCGCCATCGAGTCGTTCAGCGCCACGACCGCGGTCAGCTCCGGTACGGAGTCCAGCAGCTCCGCCGTGGCCCGGGCCCCGGCGTCGCGGGTGAAGTCGGCGTACCGGATCCGCTCGGTGGGGAGCGCCTCGTCGAGGCCGGCGGCCAGGCCGGCGAGCCGGTCGGTGGTGGTGGTCAGCTGGTCCGGGCCGGCGATCACACCGACCACCCGGTGGCCGAGCCGGCGCAGTTCCGCCCCGACCAGGCGGGCGCCCTCCTCGTTGGCCGGCAGCACGGCGTCCCCTCGGTGCCGGTGCCGGCCGACCAGCGCTACTCGCCCGCCGGTGGCCACGTATGCGGTGAGCCGCTCGTCGAGCAGCGCGTTGACACCCTCGTCGTGGTAGCCGGACCCGGCCAGCACGATCGCGGCCACCTGCTGGGCGCGGAGCAGGTCGACGTACTCCAGCTCGCGTTCCGGGTCCCGGTAGCTGTTGCAGATGATGACCAGCCGGCCCTGCTCAGTGGCGACCCGTTGCAGCCCCCGGGTCACCTCGGCGAAGTACGGGTCGGAGACGTCGTGCACCACCACGCCGACCACGCTGCGCTGAGGCCGGGCCAGCAGTTGGGCGTGCGCGTTCGGGACGTACCGCAGCTCGGCGACGGCCCTGAGCACCCGCTCGCGCAGATCGTCCGCGACCGGCTTGCTGCTGCGGTTGATCACCCGCGACGCGGTCGCGGGGGAGACGCCCGCCCGGCGGGCGACGTCGGCCAGCGTCGCCATACCACCCCTTTTCCTACCCGGTCGAGAGGGTACCGCAGGATGGTCGGGAAAGCCCTTGCCTGATCGGCGGACGCCACCCTCTCCCCGACCCCGCGTCATCAGGACGGGACGGTGGGTCGGGAGGTGGTGGCGGTGGTCCGCACCGCCTTGACGATGGCGGGGATGGAGCCGACCAGCAGGACCAGCGCCCAGACCGCCGCCACCACGGCGAAGACCAGCGCGCCGAGGTCGTCGGTGATGCTGACCAGGATCACCGGCACCAGCCGGTGCAGGAACTCCAGCCCCACCGTGCAGACCAACGTGGTCAGTGCCAGCAGCACCAGGCCCTTGTTCTGCAGGAAGCGCGGTTGCGCGAGCAGCAGCAGGCCGGCCCAGACCAGTTTGAGTAGCAGCACCAGGCCGAGCAGCACGGCCGCATCGCCGACCGGGAAGAACCCCCACACCGCCAGGTACGCCAGCGTGCCGAACGGTGCCGCCAGGAACAGCGAGACCAGCACGGTCAGCTCGACGAAGGCCACGATCAGCAGGACCACCGAGACGATCAGCAGGACGATCCCGAAGATCAGGGTGGCCACCCCCTGCAGCCGGCCCTGGATCCGGTCCGGCACCACCAGGCTCAGGCTGAACAGCCCGGTGGTCCAGAGCGCCACCACGTCGATCAGCGCGAGGTAGCCGGTGCCCCGGCCGGCGGGCTCGGTGACCGTCCCGACGTTGCCGAGATCCACGCCCAACTGCCCGGCACTGTCCCGCAGCGCGCCGCTCGCGTCCCCGCCGCCGGTGAGCAGCGCCGCCCCCAGCTCAAGCGCCACCACCAGCGCCACCGCGAGCAGCGCCAGCAGCAGGAACGGTTTGCGCAGCTCACCCATGACGTGCCTCCCTCCCGGCCGCGGGGCCCACCCGGCGGCCGGGTGTCCCTCCGATCAGGACCGGGCAACGGTGACCGTGCATCCGTCACCTCCCGGGCAGCTCAGGGCGACCTCGGTCGCCCGGTCGACGGCCACCTTCGCCACCGCCGTACCGTCGTCGCCGGGGCTCACCTCGTCGCGGACCGTGACCTCAGCGTCCCCCGGCGCGGGCGCGGTCACCCCGAACGCCGCCGGGCTGCGCAGCACCAGGGTGCGCAGGCCGCCCGGGTCGGCGACCCGCAGCAGGCAGGCGGTGCGGAAGGTGACCACCGTGCCGTCGGGGGACGTGGTCGGCGGCGTGGCGGGCGGCGCGCAGGCGACGGTGACCGTGGCCGGGTCGACCGTGGCGGTGCCGCCGCCCAGCCCGCTCAGCCAGCCCGGCCGGGCGGCCGGGTCCCCCCGGTCGTGCCGGTCCCCGCCGATCGCCAGCAGGTAGACCGCCACCAGCAGTCCGGCGAGCGCCGCCAGCAGCACCTTCTGCCGCCCGCTCATGGCTGGATTAGCTGGGTGAACCGGAGCTGGTCGACACCGGCGAAGTAGCGGTCGGTGCCCTGAGTCCTGCTCACCGCCACCAGGGTGACCTGGTGGGTGCCCTTGCTCAGGGTGAGGGTGCCGACGTCGATCCAGTCGGTCTTCACCACGGTCGGGCTGAAGCCGAAGAAGGTGTCGCCGACCTGCCGGCCGTCCACCAGGAAGATGGTGTTGGCGTAGTCGAACGACGTGGTGCGCACGGTGGAGAAGCGCCAGGTCCCATCGACCGGCAGGTCCACCGTGACGGTCACCCGGTCGCCGACCGTCCGACCCTGGAAGAACAGCTGGGCGTCGCCCGACCAGGTGACGAGGCAGCAGTTCTGCTGCTCAACCACCGTCGCCGCCGCCGGGCCGGCCGACTGGACCACCGCGCCCGGCACCAGGCTCTCCGCCTCCAGGATCACCTCCTGCGCTCGGGGCGGCGGAGGCGGCGGGTCACCGCCGCGGGTCACCAGCCAGCCGACCACCCCGGCCGCCACCAGCACCAGCGCCGCCGCGGCCGCGAGCCACGGCCACGGCGCACGCTTCGGCGGTACGGCGGCCCGCGCGTCGTAGGTCACCCGGCCGCTGGCGCGGGAACTCTCCTCGGGCGCGGTGTTCGCCGAGTACGCGAAGCCGGTCATGTCGTAGCGCCGGGGCGGGGTGCCGGGCGGCACGGTGAGCCGGACCAGGAAGGAGACTGAGCCCTGCCCGGGCACCACCCGCTGCGGCTCGGCGACGGTGAACCAGGCCCGCTGGCTGCCCTCGCCGGGCGCCACGTCGAAGACCACGGTGTCCGGTGCCGTGCCCGGGTTGGAGACGGTGAAGGTGAGCTCGCCGCTGTTGCGGGCGTCCAGGGTGAACTGCTCGGCGGCCGCGACGACCGCCCATTCGGTGGTCATGACGGCTCCTCTGGGGACGGCACGGACGGCGGGGACGGGACAGCGGTGACGATCTCGGCGGTGACCGCGGCCGGTTTCTCCGCCTCGACGATGCGGGTGATCACGGCGAGCTGGTCGGCGGCGGCCGGCGGCACCCGGACCACCACGTGGAACGGCCGCTCCGCCGGCTCCTCGAGCAGGAAGCCGCTCACCCCGGTGGCCAGTTCCAGCGCGGTGCGCATCCCGTACGGGGTGCCCCGCCAGCGGGCCAGCAGCGCGCCGTGCGCGACCAGGTCCCGCAGCCGGCCCACCGGCAGCGGCAGTGGCGCATCGGCGCGGGGCGCGGCGACCACGTGGTCCATCGCCACCCAGCGGGTCAGGTACGCGACGAAGCCGTCCCGGGTCCGGTATGGCGCGAAGAGGGCGTCGACGTCGGCGAGCACCGCCTCGTCCGGGGCGTGCAACGCCTCCATCACGTCCAGCAGCGCGCCCAGCACGCTGCCCGGCCCGGCGGCCCGCTGGTAGGCGGCGGGCAGCAGCCGCTCAATCGCCGCTCGGCGCATCCTGCCGCACCACCTCGATGTCGTGCTCGCCGGAGCAGAGCAGCCAGGTTCCAGGCACGGTGACCACGTCGGCGGTGGCCTGGTTGGCGCTGGCCGTCCAGTCGGCCGCGTCGCCGCTGCGGTACACCCCGCGCTCCCCGCCGGCGAGGATCAGCCGGGCGGCGCCATCAGCGCCGGCGGCCGGCGCAGTGGCGGCGATCGCGTCGACCGGGACGAACCGGGTCCGGTCCCGCAGCGGCAGCCCGCAGTTGACCATGACCGGCTGCCACTGCGGCTGGGCGGCGAGGGTGTCCAGCCGGACCACCCCGCCGCTCTGCGTGGCGGCGACCGCCAGGGTGCCGCTGAACGCCAGGTCCCGGCAGGTGCCGCCGATCCAGCCGGCCTGCACGGCCTGCCACTTGACGTCCGACTCGAACAGCCGGGTGCGGTGGCAGCCCTGGCCGGGCTTCCTCGGGTCCGGCTCGCCGGCCCCGCACCACAGCAGGGTCGCCGGGCCGTCGTACTGCACCGCGAGGACCCGGTTGTCCACGTTGGCCAGGCCGACGTGGGCGAAGGTGCCGGGGCGGCCGGCCGCGGTGGACAGGTAGACGCCGAAGCCGGCCTGGGCGGCCGCCGCCACCCCCGGGGCGCCTCGTTCGGAGACGAACGCGCGGACCGCGTAGAAGCCGCGGTCGGCGTCGGCGGGGTCGACCAGGATCTGCAGCGGCACCGCCCCGGGCAGCAGGGAGACCTCGTACAGGCCGGTGTCGGTGGCGAGCAGCAGCGCACCTGCGCCGTCCCGGTCGATCCAGGCCAGGTCCTGCACCCGGGAGTCCAGGTCGGTCAGCAGGGTCCAGGTCTCGCCCAGGTCGGTGCTCAGGCGGACCCGGGAACCGCCGGAGTCGCGGGCGGTGACCACGGCGACCGAGCCGGCCCGGGGCACGATGCCGGGGCGTACCGGGGCGGGGGCGGGAACCACCCGGACCACGGTCTCGGCGTCGAAGCGGCCGGCCGGCTCCCAGCCGGCGCCGGCGTTGGTGGAGCGGAACAGCACCGGGCCGCGGCCCGCGTACCAGGTGCCGGGCTGGTACTGGTCGACGGCGACGGTCCGCACCTGCGCGTCGGGCGCCTCGTCGACCACGAAGCGGACCGACTCGACGTACCGCACGCCCGGCTCGGCGTGCTCCAGCATCCGGTACACGTTGGACGCCCGCAGCGGCTCACCGAACGCCCAGCCGGTCGGGTTGAGCGGGGTGGGCAGCGGGCTGAGCGTCTGGTGCAGCCGGTCGTGGATGCGGCGGCGGACGGCGTCGACGTCCTCCTCCCGGCGGACCACCACCCGGGCCCGGATCGACACCGCCTTGTAGCGGGCCCAGCCGGCCCGGACCGCGGTGCCGAGGGCCCGCCGCCGGTCCAGGTCGGCCTCCACCCGGCGGCGGGCCTCCTCCACCTCGTGCTCGCGCAGCACGTCCACCGGCAGCCGGCCGCCGGGGCGGACCTGCTCCGGCACGTACGGCACCAGCACCACCTCGACCTCGCCGGGGCGGGCGAAGTTGTAGACGGCCGCCCGGGTGAACGCGCGGGCCCGGGCCACCGCCCCGGAGCCGGCGGCGAGGATCTCGTAGTCGCGGGCGGTGACCGCGCGCTGCTGGGCGAAGAACTCGTACGGCCCGCGGGTCAGCGCCGACTCCAGCGACTCCAGGTCCCGGCCCCCGCCGGCCGGCTCGGGGTTGTCCACCCGCAGCCCCGGCAGCGGGTCGCGCAGGCTGGTCAGCGTCCCCGCGGCGACGTTCCCGGCCGGCCCGCCGCCGCACCGGTACCAGAGCCGGATCTGCCGTCCGGCCGGCGGCACCGCCGCCACGGTCACCAGGCCGCGCGGGGCCCGTCCCGCCGCGCCGGGGTCGCTGCCGGCCGGGCCGCCGCCGGGCGCCGGGCCGGGCGCCCCCTCGACGCCCGGCCCGCTCTCCGGCCCGGCCGGCGGGCGTAGGTCCAGCGCGGGGGCGAAGGTGACCACCCCGGAGGCGCGGTCGACCAGGTAGACCTTGGCCTGCGGGCCGGCGCCGGCGAAGCTGTCCACCGGCCGCCAGATCTCGTACGTGCGTCCATCGTGCTCCCGGGCGGCCGCGCCCAGCTCCACCGAGCCGGTCGGCACCTCCACCCCGAGCAGCAGGTCGAGCGCCTCGGCGGTCCGGGTCAGCGGTGCCCGGGCCGCCCGGAACACCTGCCCGGCCTGGCCGGTGCCGACGCCGAGCAGTTCCGCCTCGACCGGCTCGCAGTGGTGCATGCGTACGGTCACCTCGGTCTCCCCCTCGGGGAGCAGGGCCGGCTCGGTGGTGACGAACACGACCGGCCGGGGGTCGGCGCCGCGGGCGGCGGCGACCCGGGTGCCGGCCGGGACGCGGACCGCGCCCCGGTCCGGGCCGGTCCGGCTGAACCGGACGTCCGCCCAGGCGGCGGTGGGCGGGTGCCGGGTCACGCCGAGCAGGTTGAGGAACGCGACGTACGCCTTCTCCGGCAACTGGTTCAGCCGGTAGATCATCACCTCGGTGAGGTACGCGAACGCCTCCAGCAGCGCCATGCCCGGGTCGTGCGCGGAGAGGTCCGTCCAGTCCGGGCAGGACCGGCGGATCCGTTCCCGCGCCTCGGTGACCAGGTCGAGGAAGGCGCGGTCGTCGAGGTGCGGCACGGGCAGCGTCATGACGTTCCCTCCTCGCCGTCGTCGGCGGGCAGCAGGTCGACGGAGAAGACGAGTTGGCCGGGGGAGAGGCTGGCCCGGACCCGGTAGTCCAGCCGGATCACCAGCCGCCACGGGGCGTCCGGGTCGGGACCGGCGTCCACGTCGATCACCTCGACCCGGGGCTCCCACCGCCGGATCGCCTGCCGCACGTAGTGGATGGCCAGGCCGGCGGTGGTGTCGTCGTTGGGCGCGAAGACCAGCCGGTGCAGCCGGGAGCCGTACCCGGGGCGCATCAGCCGCTCGCCCGGCGTGGTCGACAGCAGCAGGTACAGCGCCTGGCGTACCGTCTCGTCGCCCTCGGTCATGGCGAGCCCGCCGGCGGCGGTCAGCGCGAGGCCGCCGGTGCGACCGGCGTCGAAGCCGGCGCCGACGAAGCGGAAGGCCCTCATGTGTCCGCCTCCAGGAAGCTCTGCCGCGGGTCGCGGACGGTGTGGTGGACCAGCCCGGGCGGCGTGCCGTCGGTCAGGCCGTCCAGGTGGGACAGCACGATCCGGTGGCCGTCGACGCGCAGCCAGGTGCTGTAGCCGACGGTCACCTGAAGGGTCTTGGCGCAGGGCTTGATCGTGGGGCCGTAGTTCGGGCAGGCGGTGACGTCCCGCCCCTCCGGGTCGGTCGCCACCAGCACCGGGACGCCCTCGACGGTGAGCCACTGCTGGGAGGCGCGGTTGGCGACCCGGCCGTCGTGGTCGCAGGTGATCAGCGAGTCGCGGTGGATCCAGCGCATCAGCCACCTCCGTGGGCGCGGGCGAGGGTGCGGGCCTGCGTGGCGGCGGTGTCCGCGTCCTCGGCCGCCTCGGCGTGCAGGAAGTCGACGGTCCGGGCGCGGACCACCATCGCCCGGCCCGGCGCGGAGAGCACCAGGTCGCCGGCCGCGTGCACGGTGGTCAGTTCGGGTCGCAGCTCCACGAAGCTGCCGGCGTCGGTGGCCAGGCGCAGGGTGCGTCCGTCGTCGTCGATGACGATCGACTGGCCGGTCCCGGTCCGCATCGACCAGCGCCGGGACCGCCCGGCCACGATCCCCGCGTCGTACGGCTCGACCGCCCCGAAGAGCGAGCCGAGCACGACACCGGCGGTCGGTTCGCCGCCGGGCAGCGCCACCAGCACGGTGTCCTCCGGGTCGGGCAGCGCCACGATGCCCTTGCCCCGGCCGGCGCCCGGGCAGACCACGGCGAGCCAGCCGGCGTCCAGATCCCCGTACGCGGGCAGCGTCACCCGGGCCCGGCCGAGCCGGTCGGGGTCGTCGACGTCGGTGACCGTGCCGAGGGTGACCGTGGCCGGGGCGGGCGCGGCGGCCGGCGGTGGCTCCGGCGGGACGGTGGAGAACCGGGTCAGGTGGCCGTTCGCGTCGACCGTGTGCACCACCTCGGTGAGCACGTACACCCCGGCGACGGGCGCGGGCACGCCGGCCAGGGCGATCCGTCGACCGGGGCGCAGCGCGGGGTCGCCCTCGGCCGTCCCCTCCGCGGTGACCAGCGCCGCCACCCGCGCGTCCAGCCCGGCCTGGGCCAGCGCGGCCAGCTCGTCGTCGCTGCGCCCCGGCTGGTCCACGGCGGTTCGTACCCCGTCCGCGCCCACCTCACCCGGCTCGGGACGCAGCGGGATGCGCCGTCCGGAGCGGGCCGCGTCGACCTGTTGGCGCAGCGGCTCGGCGCGCTGCGGGTGCCAGCCGAGGACGACGCACTCCGCGCCGGCCCGATCGAGATTCTCCGCGACGCGGAGCGCGTGGAGGGTGTCGCCGAGGGTCAGCGGGACCGGCTCGCCGTAGCCGTCGAGGGTCAGCAGCCGCAGCCGGTCGCCGTCCATGGTCAGGTGCAGGCCGGCCCGGCCGGCGACCTCGCGGAGCAGTTCCAGGTCGCTGTGCCGGTGCTGGAGCAGCCGGTCCAGCCGTGGCCCGTCGGTCTCCGCGTCGACGGTGAGCCCGAGGTCGGCGCAGAGCGCCCCGGCCAGCTCCGCGGCGGTCACCGCCTCGAAGACCCGTAGCTCCTGCCGTTTGCGCAGCCGGTGCAGCGGGTCGTACGCCCGGATCCGCAGCAGGGCGACGCCGTCGGCGGCGTACTCCACCTCGACGGCGGTGACCTCGCCGGCGAACAGGGCGTCCGGCTGGCCGTCGAGGCGTAGGTCGAGGGCGGCGCCGGGGCGTACCGGGGGATCGAGGGCGGCGGTACCCGGCCCGGCGGCGAGGGTGAGCTCGCACTGGGTCGGCTGGTCGAGGCGGGCGGCCACCCGTACGCCCCGCAGCCGCCGGGGGTCGGCCAGCGGGGTGCCGTCGATCGTCACGGTGGCGGCCCGGTTCACGCCGCACCACCCCTCGCGTCGCCGCTTTCCCTCGGGGCGTGGCGTCCGGCCGGGCCGGCGGGCCGGGGTGCGGAAACGCTGGGGCGTTCGTTCGTGCCGGCGGGCTGCGGTGCGGTCATGGCCTGGTCCCTCCCGTCCCGCCGTCGGCCGGCGTCGCGACCGCCGGGGTGGCCGGCGGCACGGCCAGCGCCGTGCCGGCCGGCACGGTCAGCGGGTCGCTGATCCGGTTGTGCTCGGCGAGCAGCCGCCAGCGCAGCGGCGACCCGAGCGCGTCGTGGGCGAGCAGGTCGAAGCGCACCCCGGACCAGCCCGGCTCGGCCGCGCCGTCCGCCGCGGCGACCACCGCCGACCCGGGCGGCAACGGGGTGCTCGCCGCCGCGAACTCCTCCTCGAAGCCCGCCTGGGCCGCCTCGGCGGACTCGGCCACCCGGACCAGCTTCAACCGCAGCCAGGAGCGGCGGGGCGTGCCGGTGAGGGCGAACGCGTCGAAGCGTTCCGCGATCGCCACGATGACTCCGGGCACGTTCCAGGTCTTGCCCCACACCAGCCGCACCAGCGGGGGCCGCAGCCAGCCGTGCTCAGTGGCCGAGTTCTCCGCCAGCATCCACAGCGGACGGGTGAGCGTGCGGACGTCCTCGGGGCGTACCTGGGACTCGACGAGGTCGGTGTCGAAGAGCAGGTCCAGCACCAGTTCGGTGCGCCCGCCGCCGGTGAACAGCAGCGGGTCGTCGGCCAGGCCGGCCCCGGTGAGCCGGGCGTCGGCGCTGCCCCGCGGGCGTACCCCGGCCAGCCGGGTGACCTGCACGGTCTCCGGGTTGAGCAGGCAGTCCACCCGGGCGCCGGATTCGTCCACGAGGAAGGCCACGTGTTCCATCAGGAACCTGCCTGTTCCCGGTCCAGCCGGCGCAGCCGCGCGGCGTCGACCGTGGTGGCCGCCGGCAGCCACAGTTCCCGGTCGTCGGGCAGCGCCGGCCACGGGTCCCGCCGGCCCCGGCCATCGGGTACGGCGCCGGGGGCTGCGCCCCGGGTCTCGTCGGGCAGCGCCGGCCACGGCCCGGCGGCGGTGCGCGGCCGTTGCCGGGCGGTGGACGCCGGGGCCTGTTCGCTCCACTCCGCAGCGGCCACCGCCGGTCCGCTCGCCGCACCGGAGCCGTCGGCCCGCGCTGTCGCCCGGCCCGCGTCGCGGTTCGGGTGCATCTGTTGTCCCCCCAGCGACGACAGACGCACCCGAAGGCCCGCGGCCCGAACGGGAATGGCGCGGTCCACGCCGAGCAGTCCACCGTCGCGCGGTGGCGGTGCGGCATCAGGCGCATTCCGGTCGGTCCCCCGGTCCGCCCGGGGCGCGGGCCCGTCGCGGTACCCGGCAACGGTTGGGCCGTCACCGTGGCCGGGCCACCCGGTGATCGTCGGGGGCCCGGCGCTCAGGCTGGGGCTCAGGCCGGGCCCGGTCGGGGTGGTCCGCTCGCCAGGCCCGGTCGGGGCGGTGCGCTCGCCGGGCCCGGTCCGGGTGGTGCGCTCGCCGGGGCGGGGCCGGATCTGCCGGGCACGGCCCGGCTGGGTGCCGCGTACCGTGGCGGGTTGCTCGTCCGGTCCGGGGGCAGGGCTGGTCCCGGCGGTGGCGCCTGACCCCCGCTCGCCAGTCGTCCACTCGGCGTGGTCCGGGAAGCCGGTGGGCGCCGGGTCGGACCGGGTACCCGAGGCCGTCCCGGCGGTGTCGCCGCGGTGGCCGAAGGGGGACAACCCATGCTGCCCGGCGGTCTCGGCGCGGAGCTGCGAGCCACCGGCAGGAGCGTGCCGTTCCCCGTCATCGTGCTGGCCGGACGCCGTGCCCAGGTCCGACCGGACCGGCCGGTCCGGCCCGGACGTCGAGTCCGCGTCGGGGCGCCTCCACCGGCGGACGTCGCGCCCGGACCGCACCGGCCGCCGCCACCCGCCCCTAGTCCCGACCACGGTCCGGTCCCCCCGGCGCCCCGACCCACCGTCCCACCCGCCCTCTCCCGGCACCCCGTCCGCACCCGCCCCGCCCTCCGGCCCGTCGATCAAGAGGTTTGCGTCGGCCGACACTGCGGATCCGACCGAAACTCCTTGATCAACAGCGGGGAGGTCGAGAAGGGGGAGATCGGCCGGGGAGAGGTCGTGGAGGAGGCCGGGGGCGTGGGCGGTGACCAGGCGCAGCCAGTGCTCGGGGGGCTCGCCGGGGCGGCGGGACGCGGTTCGGTCCGCCGCCCCGGCGAGGCGGTCGGGGGGCGGGGCGGAGAGGCGGTCGGCCGCAACGCGCAGCGCCCGGGCCAGCCAGTCACGGGGTCGTCGGGGCGGCCGCATTGCCGGACTCCAGTTCCAGTCCCTCGTACGCCAGGGTCAGCGCCTCGATGGCGATTTCCTGGGCGAGGGTGTTCAGGTGGGCGCCCCGCCACCGGGTGGGCCACGCGTTGATCATGTTCCAGCGCAGCACCTCGGCGGTGCCGGCCGGGTCGAGCAGCACCACCGAGACGTTGCGCCGGCTCACCGTCCCCTTCGCCGCCGCGTTCACCCAGTCCCACAGCTCCCGCGACGAGGTGAGCCCGAAGCGGAGGGTGACCGGGGCGTACTCGACCTGCCCGGGGACGGCCCGGATCCGCTCGTTGCCGGCCTCCCGGTACGCCAGCGACGGGATGTTCACCTCGAAGCCGCTGACCTCGGTGAAGTGCCCGTTGGTGATCCCGTTGATCAGCAGCTTGAAGTGGTACGCCCGGTAGGGGTCGACGGGGGCGCCCGGTTGCGGGGTGGCCGTGGTCGGCATGTCAGCCTCCGATCGTCTCGGTCTCGGTGCCGCCGGCCCACTGGCTCAGCTTGAACACCACGAACTCCGCGGGCTTGACCACCGCGATGCCGATGTGCGCGACGACCATGCCGGCGTCGCGGACGTCGGCCGGGTTGGTCTCCTCGTCGCACTTGACGAAGAACGCCTCCTCCGGCGTACGCCCGAGCAGCGCGCCGTCGCGCCAGACCCGGGTGAGGAACGCGCCGATGTCCCGCCGGATCGAGCGCCAGAGCGTGTAGTCGTTCGGCTCGAAGACCATCCACCGGGTGCCGTTGGCGATGGCCTGCTCGATGGCGATGGAGAGCCGGCGGACGTTGAGGTAGCGCCACTCGCTGGCCTCGGCGGCGAGCGTACGGGCGCCCCAGAGCCGGATGCCCTCGCCGGCGAAGTAGCGGATCACGTTGACGCCCTTGGGGTTGAGCACGTCGTGCTCGGGGCGGGTGACCAGGCAGGCCAGGTCGACGGCGCCGCGTACCGGCTCGTTGGCCGGGGCCTTGTGCACGCCACGCAGCGCGTCGGTGCGGGCCCAGATGCCGGCCACGTGCCCGCTGGGCGGGGTGAGCACGAGCTCGCCGCTGAGCGGGTCGCGTACCCGGATCCACGGGAAGTAGAAGGTGGCGAAGTCCGACTGCCGGGGCCGGTACGCGCCCGGGCCGTCGCCGTCGGCGGGTTTCGGCGGACCGTCGGTGGGCTTGCCGGGCGGCTTGCCCGGCGTGGCGACCCGGGTCAGCGCGGACACGTCGTCCACGTCCGGCGGCGGATCGCAGATCGCCACCATGGTGCGCAGCCGCTCCGCCATGCTGATCAGCGCCTCGTGGGACACCGGGTCGTGGTAGCCGGGGGCGGCGAGGATGGAGATCTCGTCGACGGCCTCCAGCAGTTGCAGGCCGCTGCGCCGCCCGCCGGTGCCGGTGAGCTGGCCGCCCTCGCCGACGTTGACCACCCAGCAGCGGGTGCCGCCGTTGTCGAGGAAGCCGAACACCGCCCGGGCGAGGTCCGTGCTCGCCAGGTCCTCGCCGTCGGCGTACAGCCGGAGGAACTCCGACCAGCTGTTCACCGCGAGCGCCTGGTCGACGTGGGCGGTGCGGTTCGGCGCGACCCCGACGAAGGCGGCGGTGCTGGTGCCGACCGGGCCGATCGGGCGGGCACCGCTGGGGACCTCCTCGACGTAGATGCCGGGGGAGAAGTAGGTGGGCATCGGTCCTCCTTGAGGAGACGGCTCAGTCGGGGGCGCAGACGATGACGAGGTCGGGGTCGCCGGGGTCGAGGTCGGCGGTGAGGGTGCGGCCCCGGCCGATCAGGCGGACCCGGACCGGCCGGTCGGGGGCGTCGGGGTCGTGCGGGACACCGACCAGCCGGAACCGGCCGGCGTGGTCGGTCTGCGTGGCGTACGGGGTGCCGACCACCTCGACCCGCATGGCGGCCAGCGGCTGCCGCTCCGGCCCGACCACCCGGCCGTCGAGGGTGAGCATGTCCAGCTGGCGCAGCCGCAGCGGATGCCGCACGGGCGGTGCGGGCGGCCGCGGCCGGACGATCTGCGCGGGCACGTCGACCAGCAGCGCCGGCCGGGGCGCCACGCCGAAGGCCCGCCACAGGGCGGGGTCGCCGGCGGTCAGCACCACCTCCGGCGTGCCGGCCGCCGCGGCGGCGGCGAGCACCCGGTCCAGCGCGGGGAGCGCGGCCGGCCCGGCGCCGCTGACCAGCAGCCGGACGACGAACCGGTACGGCTCGCGGACCCCGCCGCTGCCCACGGTCTGCCGCGTCGGCCGCAGCTCCAGCGGCCAGACGGTCAGCCCGTCCGCCGGGTCGTCGCGGGGCGGGCCGACCGGGACGGGGTCGCCCGCCGCCCCGGTCAGCCAGGCCGCGAGGTCCGCGACGGCCGCCTCGATCGCGCCGGTCATCGCGGCGGGGTCCCCTGGATCCGGTACGCGATGGCCTCGTTCCACACGTGCGGGTAGACGCCGATCTCGAAGTACCGGGTGAACCGGTTGATCGGCGCGTTGGTGTGGTCGTGCCAGAGCAGCCACACCGGGGCGATGGTGAACAGCGCGTAGTTGAGCACCACCAGCGGTAGGTAGAGCGGGCCGAGCAGCCGGGCCTGCAGGATGTGCACGTCCTCGTGCCGCTGGATGCCCGGGCTGGACCCGGCGCAGACGGTGCCGATGGTGGTGGCGTAGCGGGGCGAGACCCCCTCGACCACGTTGACCCGGCCGCTGGCGGCGGAGACCACCCGGTCGAGCTGGTGCCCGAAGACCAGGTGCAGGGCCAGGTAGACCGCCCCGACCACGGTGTTGAGCAGGCTCCAGGTGTGGTCGACCACGAAGAGGAAGATCCCCTTCGGGTCCGCCCCGTAGCTGCCGGCGGCGGCGACCGCCCAGCCGAAGGGCGCGCCGACGAGCAGCCCCACCACCGCGCCGATCACCAGGCCGAGGGTGCCGCCGGCCCACTGGCCGAGCAGGGCGCCGAGGACGATGTGGACGGCGGCGCTGACGATGCCGAAGACCATCGAGGCCACCTCCTTCAGACCCACGAGCGGATGTAGCGGGGCTCGCGTCCCTGCGCGAGCTGGGTCGGCGACGCGCTCGTCGCCTGCCGGTTGCCGGGCGGCAGCTGGTTGACGCCGAGCGCGGCGGAAAAGATGACCAGCCCGTTGAAGAACGCGACGATCCACTTCTCCGGGCCGGCGTCGGCGAACGCCGCGGCGACGTACGACAGCGCGAGGGCGATGCCCAGCGCGATCCACTTGCGTGCCTTGTCGCCGTTCGGGCCGATCAGACCGCCGATGACGTTGGCGGCCAGCAGGGTGACGGCGCTGGCGCCGGTCAGGGTGCCCAGGGCGGCAAAGGTGAAGAGATCGTTCACGGCGATCTCCCTTCGGATGGTGCGGTGGTGCGGGTCGGGGTGGGTGGTGCGGCGGCCAGGTCCGTCCGGGCCGGGGCCGCCCGGGTGGCGGTGTCGGGCCGGATCAGACCGGCCCCGGATGGTCGGCCGGGGGCGCCGGCGCGGGGGTGGGGGCGGCGGCCGGGCCGCGTGTGCGGCGGAGCAGGAGTACGACGACCCCGGCGACCAGCAGCAGGACGACCACCCCGCCGACGAGCAGGAGCCAGGGGAAGCCGCCGCCGGAGACCGGCTCGGCGACGCCGGTGGCCGACGGCCTCGCGGGCGCCTCCGCCTCGGCGACCAGCTCCGCGGGTTTGGGCTGGTTGGCGTCCACCTTCCAGGTCACCGACCGGCCGGTGACGGTGCCGTTGGAGGTGAGCACCCGGCCCGGGAAGGTCACCGATATCTCGAACGACATCAACCGCACGAACAGCTGCCGATTCCGCGGATCCCGTTCGGGGATCTTCCCGGCGTATTTCTCCGGGTCCAGCGGAAACGAGAAGCGGTAGCGGTCGCCGGTGCGGACCAGTTTCACGCTGTCGCTGGTGAATTGCGACAGCGGCTTTTTCCGGTACACGACCTGCACGCCGTAGAACCGGGCGTCCTCGTAGCGGCTCTCGTCGCCGGCGGGAAGTGTGGGGAGCTGCCGGCGCATGTCGGTGAAGGCCGCCTCGACATCCGGGTTCCGGTCCCTGAGCAGGGATTTGTCGGCGGTCACCAGGAGTTGGCCGGTGACCGTGTCGTCCGCGTTCACGGTCAGCCCGAGGTTGAGCTGCATGCAGCCGCTCAACGCCGCCACGAGGGCGAGACACACCGCGAGGCGGAATGCCCGGCTGCGGTGGAGTCTCCTATTCATGGACACCAGTCTGTGTGATCGCTATCACATCCAGCAGTCAGCGATCAGTCACAAGCCTGTCGCCGATCTTACCGGTCGCTGCTCCCATTCGGCCGACCCGCAAAAGTCGGGCGATCGATATTCTGGAGGTTTGACCATTCCACTGCTTTCGCGGTGATCCTTTTCCCGACCGGATGGTCCGGCCGAGCGCCGGGGACGGGAGGCCGGCGGACGGCGCCTTCTGGCGGAAATCGGTTGCCGCGTCCGGTGGTGGCCGTGATCATGGCCGGGATGGCGCGGCAGGACGAGACCACGGACCCGACGGCGATGCGACCCGCCGTCCCCCCGATCGACGTGGCGCTGGTCCGCCGGCTGATCGCCGGCCAGTTTCCGCGCTGGGCCGACCTCCCGGTGCGGCCGGTCGCGGTCGGTGGCTGGGACAACCGGACCTTCCACCTGGGCGATGCGATGACGGTGCGTCTGCCCAGCGCCGAGGGGTACGTGCCGCAGGTGCGGAAGGAGCAGCGGTGGCTGCCGGTCCTCGCGCGCCGGTTGCCGCTGGCGGTGCCCACCCCGCTGGCCGAGGGGAAGCCCGGCGAGGGCTACCCGTTCCCGTGGTCGGTGTGCCGCTGGATCGAGGGCGAGACCGCCGCCGCCGAGCGGATCGGCGACCCGGTCCGGTTCGCCACCGACCTCGCGGGCTTCCTCGCCGCCCTGCACCGCACCGAGCCGGTGGATGGCCCGCCGGCCGGCGCGCACAGCGCGTTCCGGGGCGCCCCGCTGGCCACCTACGACGGTGAGACCCGGCGGGCGGTCGAGCTGCTCGGCGACCGGATTCCGACCGACACCGTCAACCGGATCTGGGCCACCGCGCTGCGGTCCACCTGGACCGGGCCGCCAGTCTGGTTCCACGGCGACGTCGCCTGGGGCAATCTGCTGGTCCGCGACAGCCGGCTCGCCGCGGTCATCGACTTCGGCTGCTGCGGGATGGGCGATCCCGCCTGCGACCTGGCCGTCGCCTGGACGCTGCTGTCCGGCCCGAGCCGGGCGGCGTTCCGCGCGGAGTTGGGCGTGGACGAGGCGACCTGGGCCCGGGGGCGCGGGTGGGTGCTCTGGAAGGCCCTCATCACCCTCGACAACCCCGATCCGGTCCGCGCCGCCGAGGCCCGGCACATGCTGAATGCCGTCCTCACCGAGTACGCCGAGTCCCCGGCAGGCCACGGCCGCCCGGTCGGGTGAGGGCCGGGATCACTTTTTCGCAGCGCGGGTGGGCGCCCCGTCCGGCCGTCGCGATACATCGGGGTGCCAACTACCTGTTGCGCGGGCCGGTGGTGCTGCTGGTCGCCAGGTAGCCGGGGGCAGCGGCCCGGGCAGGGTCGGACTAGGTTGATCGGATGCACCCGATCGCCTGCATCGTGCTGGTCGACCCCGCCGGTCGGCTGCTGCTCCAGCTCCGCGACGAGCATGCGACGTACCACCCGAACGTGTGGTGCCTGCCGGGCGGGCACTGGGAGCCGGGGGAGACGATCGAGGAGACGGCGCTGCGGGAGTTGCGGGAGGAGTCCGGGCTGCGCCCGGAGGGCCCGCTGCGGCACTTCACCGAGCAGGAGATTCCGGAAATCGGCCGGGTCATGCACTACTTCTGGGGCACGACCACAGCCCAGCAGGAGGACGTGGTGCTCGGCGAGGGCGCCGCGCTCGTCTTCACCGCCCCGGCGGAGGTCCTGGACGGCCGCCCGTACACCCCGGGCACCGCGAACGTCCTTGCCCGCTTCCTCGCCTCCCCGCAGTACGCCGACTTCGCCACCTGATCGCCGCCCGCCGGCGTCCGCCGCCCGTGCCGGTGGGCGCAGATTCACGGAAATAGTGGCTATTCCGCGCCGAATAGCCACTATTTCCATGAAGGAGGCCACCGCCACCTGGGTGAAGAAGCCACCGCCGCGTCCGTGGTGGAGGCGACCGCCACCCGGAGCGTGAGCCCGGCCGCTGCGGTCCGACGGGCAACGGCGGATCATGGCTGGGTCTGGTTGGCGACGGGAGGCGACGATGGCGCGGTGGGGCAGGCTCCGGCCGCTCGGGCTCCGTGGGTCTGACACCACGCCGCGACCCGGAGCGGCCGTCCGGGCGGCCGTGGGGCGGCTGCGCCGGGGCTGGCTGCCGGTGGTCGAGGCGACCCTCGCCGCCACCGTCGCCTGGGTCCTCGCCACCGGGTTGGTCGGCCACCCGCAGCCGTTCTTCGCACCGGCCGCCGCCCTGATCGTGCTCGGCCAGGCCCGTGGCCAACGGCTGCGCCGGGCCGTCGAGGTGGTGCTCGGGGTGGCCGCCGGGGTGCTCGTCGCCGACCTGGTCGTGCAGGCGCTCGGCCCGCACACCAGCTGGACCGTCTTCACCGTCATCCTGCTCACCGTGGCCCTCGCGGTGGCCGTCGGCGCCAGTTCGGTCACCGTGGTGCAGGCCGCCGTGTCCGCCCTCTACCTGGTGGTCGTGGCGCCGCCCACCGAGACGCTGGTCCCGTTCCGGTTCGTCGACGCATTGATCGGGGGTGGGGTGGCCATCGTGGCGAGCCTGCTCATCGACGCCCGCCGCCCGCTCGCCCCGCTGGTCGCCGAGTTCCGGCACACGTTCGAGGAGCTGGCCGGGGTGCTCGACGAGATCGCGACAGCGCTCGACCGGACCGACGACGAGGCGGCGCTGGCCGCGCTGGAGCGGGCCCGGCACGCCGACGCCGGGGTGGAACGGCTGCGCGGGGCGGTGCAGGCCGCCGGCGAGGCGCTCTGGCTCCACGTACGCCGCCGGCAGCACCTCGGGCGGCTGCGCTCGGTGCAGAGCTCGATCCGGCAGATCGACTACGCGGTCCGCAACGTGCGGGTGCTGGCCCGCGCCGCGGTGACCCTCACCCGGGGCCCGGCGCCGGTGCCACCCGAACTGGGCGCCGCCGTGCGGACCCTGGCCGAGGCGGTCCGCTCGGCCGGGGACGCGCTCGCCGCCGACCTGACCGGGCAGGACGAGATCGCCGACCGGCACGCCGAGCGGGCGGACGTCGCCGCGCTGGAGGCGGTCCGGGCGGCCGGGCGGCTCTTCACCCCGGGCCAGACGCTGCCCCTCGCCATGATCATCGGCCAGGTCCGGGCCACCGCGATCGACCTGTTGCGCGGGGTCGGCGCCGACGACGACGCGTCGGTGCTCACCCGGGTCGACACGGCGGTCGCCGGACCCCCGCACTGACCCCGGACCAGAGACCGTAGGGCCCTCGAGGCCGCGAGGTCTCCCGACGGTCGTTTCAGCCGACCAGCCAGTCCACCGCCCGCTGCCGGATCTCCGCCGGCACCTCGTGGCCGCCGGGGAACTCGGCGTACTCGGCCGGGTAGCCGAGGCTGTGCAGGCGGGGGACCAGCCGCCGGCTGCACACGTCCACCGGCAGCACCCGGTCGTCGGTGCCGTGCGAGACGAACACCCGCGGCCGGCCGTGGGTGACCAGCGGCGCGGCGAACCCGGGGGAGAAGGCCACGATCGCGTCGACCAGGTCGCCGTTGGTCAGGCCCAGCGAGAGGGCGTACGACGCCCCGTCGGAGAAGCCGCCCAGGGTCACCCCGGCCACCGGGTACGCCGCGAGGACCGCGCCCAGCAGCGCGTCGATCCGGCGGACGTCCGGGCCGTATCCCTCGGCGATCAGGTCCCAACTGCTCGCGGTGGCCTGCGGCGCGACCAGCAGCAGCCGGTGCGCGTCGGCCAGCGGGAGCAGCAGGTCCAGCCCCTGCCGGGACGACCCGCCGGCGCCGTGCAGCAGCACCACCACCCGGTACGGCCCGGTGCCGTCGGCCGGCACGTACCGCAGCGCCGGCGTCCCGCCCTCCGGATCGGGGACCGACGTCAGCCCGGTCGGGCCGGGCGCGGCCACCACGGCGGGGCGGGCGGTCAGCCGGCCGTGGCGGTGCCCCTCCTCGGGCTGCCGGTGCGGCGGCGCGGGCTCGGTCAATGCTCGCCCCTCGGTCGTCGGTCGGTCCGGCGGCGCATACCCGGCTGGTGCCGGCTCAACCGCCGGGCCACCCGCACCCGTCGGCGCGGCCGCCGGTTCCGGAGCGGCCCGCCGCGCCGGGTCCGGCGGCCGCCTCGGCGCTGACCACCACCGGCTCAGGCGCTCTCCCGGGCGACCAGCGTCGACGGGAACGCGGTGACCGGCGGCACCCGCCGGGCCTCCAGCACCGCCGTGGCCGCCGCCGTGGCGATCCCCGCGACCGGGTGGGTGGCGGTGGTCAACGCCGGGCTGCTGACCGCCGCGTACGGGATGTCGTCGAAGCCGGCCACCGCCACGTCGTGCGGCACCCGGATCCCGCGCCCGCGCAGCGCGGCGATCGCGCCCAGCGCGGTGGTGTCGCTGGCCGCGTAGATCGCGTCGGTGTCCGGCCAGCGGGTGAGCGCCTCCACCGCCGCCCGGCCGCCCCGCGCGGCGGAGAAGTCGCCCGTCACCAGACGCACCGGCAGCCCGGCCGACCGCATCATCGCCTGGTACACGGTCACCGACCGCTCCGCACAGCTGAGCCAGCGGGGGCCGGTGACCATGACGATCCGGCGGCGACCGCTGGCGTGCAGGTGGCGCAGCACCGCGTCGGCGCCCGCCGCGTTGTCCACGTCGAAGGAGGGGACGGCCGCCGAACCGATGCCGATCGAGGCGACCCGGCCGCGGAGCGTGACGGGCACCGCGTCGAGCATCCGCTCGGTCGTGTTGATCAGCAGCACCCCGCAGACGCTGCGGTCGTCGCCGAGCCGGCGCAGGCGGGCCGGAGAGCTCAGCGGCAGCCACTCCAGCGCCACCCCGACCCCGTGCGGGGCGCAGAGCCGCGCCGCCGCGCTCACCACCCGGTCCACGTACGGGTCGTCGAGGATCGCGGCGTCGGTGCCGGCAACGGCCACCACCAGCCGTACCCCGGCACCCCGGACCAGCGCGCGGGCCGTGGTGTTCGGCACGTAGCCGAGGCGGTCGGCGGCGGCGGTGACCCGGTCCCGGGCGGCCGGCGAGGCGAACCCGTAGCCGCCCAGCACCCGGGACGCGGTGGCCCGCGACACCCCGGCCGCCCGGGCGACGTCGTCGAGGGTGGCGGGACGGGCCGTCGGCGTGCCCATGAGTCGTCCTGCTTCCTACTAGTCGCTCGTTGTTGAGTGGTTCGGATGGTTCGCTCTCCGCCTAGCGGTGGCTGGGCTGGAGTCCTGGACCGGCAGTCTGGTCCGGTGGCGATCGGTCCGGTCCTGCAGGATCTGCTTCACCACGTGGTGTGGGGTGTGCAGGGCGATGTCGGGGTCGCCGGCTCGGTGCAGGATGTTGATCGCGGCGTTCATGTCGGCCTGCCACACCACCCCGCATCGGGTGCAGTGAAACCTGTCTCCGCTGCGTCGGCCGAAGTCGCCGCATTGGTGGCAGGTTTGTGAGGTGTAGGCGGCGTTGACGGGAACGTGCGCAGAACCTCTGCGCTCCGACACGCTTTTCAGGGCCTCGGCGGTGACTCCTTTTGTCCACGCGGCGAGACGCCGGTTGATGTTCTTGGGAAGCTTTTTGCGCCCGGTGAAGCGTTTGGTGAGGTCTTCGGCGATCACGGTGGCGGCCTTGTCGACGACCTCGTGCACGGCGGTGAAGATCTCCGTACGCACCCGCGCCCGGTGCCGGGCCGCCTGCCGGTCCCGCTTGATGGTGCCGAGGTTGTTGGTCTTGATCCGGTGCGCTTTCGCGTGGTCACCACGCAGGGCAGCGGTGTTCGCGATCGAGCGTAGCTTCGCCCGACGCCGGTTGCGTTCCTTCAACCGGTCCGACTCGGCGGTCAGCATCATGCCGAGTTGTTCACCGTGGGGTTGGCCGTCGGAGTCGGTGAGGGCTTCGGTGTAGCCCTTGTCCACACCGATCCTCGCCTCGCCGCACGGCCGCTGCGACGACCGCATCGCGGATGCGTCGATCTGGTAGTGCACCTCGACCCGACCCCGGCGCAGGATCAGCCGCAACGTGCCCGCCGGCGCGACAGTCGTCGACAGCGGGATCCGGACCAGCTTGCGGGGCTCGAGACCGGGAACCGCCAGCCACAACCGACCCCGCCCATCAACGGCGGTGTTGTACTTGTCGGCGCGCACCACGATCTGATTGTGCGTGCGGTTGCGGCCGCGCTTCCAATGCTTGCGCATCTGCCGAGCCAGGAAGGGGTCGTCAGCCCATTGGTCGGCCTTCAACGCGCTGAACCTTCGCTGACGTTCGGCCGGATCCTTGCTGCGCCGACCGATGGCCCGCCGGACGTCGACCTTCGCCGCCTCCAGGTTCGCGGCGATGTCGGCCATGGCGTCGCGGACGGTTTCCTTCCACGCATTCGCCAGCACACCAAACAACGCGTGTGTGCCGTCGGCCAGCCACCGGTCCCGCACCTGCCGGTCCCTCAACCCAGACCCGACACCGTTGATCGAGCCGTACCGCTGCCACACCTCGCTGCGCACCCGGCCCAACCGGCGGGCCTGCTCTACCAGAGCGGCGTACTTGCCTGGATTCAGTCGGGCCGAGCAGGCGATGCGGGTGACCTTCACCGGCCCCCGTCCCTGGTCAAGTCCACCGTTTTCAACTCCTTCTCGTAACGGCGCAGACCGTCCAGCCGGCACGAGAAGGAGTTGACGACGGCCAGGAGGTCCTCGACCAGCTCGTGCTGCGGGGACAACGCCTCTTGGTTTGCGACGACGATCTCGCAGCCGCCGCGCGCTGCCAGATGCTCCAGCAAGTCGAACCCGAACCGGGCCAGCCTGTCCTTGTGTGCCACCACCAGCGTGGCGACCTCACCCCGGTCGACGGCGTCCATCAATGCCAGGAACTTCTTACGGCGAAGGTTCATCCCGCCGCCGACCTCGCTGATCCACTCGTCCACGGCCAGACCGCGAGCGAGGCAGAACTGCTGCATCGCCGCCACCTGCGACGCCAACTCCGACTTCAGGCCCGGCGACGACACCCGGCAGTACACCACCACCTTCCGCCGCCCGGCGTCGAAACCCGGCTGCAGCACCCGGCGCACATCCGAATCGTCGAAATACCGCTGCCCCGACGGCAGACGACGCGCCGTGATCCGGCCCTCCGCCTCCCACCGGCGCACCGCTCATCGAACGGCCCACCCGCTTGGCAAGTTCCCCCATCCGATACACACCGCCCACAACCCGTCAATTGTTGACAGCTCTAGAAAGGAAAGCAACCACTAGTACTGCTCCCTACCCGGCCGCGCCCTCCGCGCCGGCCACTGTCGGCATCATGCCGCGTCCGGTCCGCCACCGGTAAGGGTGATAGCGCTTGCCGTGAGAGCGCTCCCAGGTATGGGATGATCGGCGGGCAGCCCTCAGGGGAGAGGAAGACATCGCGTGAGCAGCACCATCGACGCGTCGAGCGTCGACCGGCCGGTCGTGCCCCGGGCGGTCCTGGCCGCCCGGACCGGGGTGGCGGTCGTGTTCGCCCTCAACGGGCTCGCGGTGGGCACCTGGTTCTCCCGGGTGCCCGCAGTACGCGAGGCGCTGGGGCTCAGCGCCGGGCGGCTCGGCCTGCTGCTGATGGCCTTGTCGGCCGGCGCGGTGCTGGCGATGCCGACCGCCGGGCTGGTCACCCAGCGGCTCGGACCGGCCCGCACGGTGGCGGCCTCGGTCCTGCTCGTCGCGTTCGGCACGGTCGTCGCCGGCCTCTCCGCCGGCCTGGCCGGGTCGGTGATGGGGGTCGCCGTGGGCCTCTTCGCCTTCGGCTACGGCTCCGGCACCTGGGACGTGGCGATGAACGTCGAGGGCGCGGCGGTGGAGAAGCGCCTCGGCCGGACCATCATGCCCCGGTTCCATGCCGCGTGGAGCCTCGGCTCGGTGGCCGGGGCCGGGATCGGCGCCGGGGCGGCCCGGCTGGGCGTACCGGTGGGGGTGCACCTGCCCGCGCTCGCGGTCGTGGTCCTGGTCGGCGCGCTGCTCGGTGCCCGCGCGTTCCTGCCGGCCCCCGCGGAGGCGGAGGGTACGGCGGACCCGGCGGCCCGGCGCCGGGCGCTGCTGGCCACCTGGCGGGAGCCGCGCACCCTGCTCATCGGCCTGCTGGTGCTGGTCATGGCATTCACCGAGGGCAGCGCCAACGACTGGCTGGCGGTGGCGTTCGTCGACGGGTACGGCGTCAGCGAGGCGGTCGGCGCGGTCGTCTTCGGCGTCTTCGTGGTCGGCATGACGCTCGGCCGGACCGCCGGCACGATCGCCATCGACCGGTGGGGGCGGGTGGCGGTGCTGTTCGGCACCATCGGGCTGGCCGCCGTCGGCGCCGCCCTGGCCGTGCTGGCCGGCTCCGGCCCGCTCGCCGTGGTCGGCGTGGCGCTCTGGGGGATCGGGGCGTCGCTCGGCTTCCCGGTCGGGATGAGCGCCGCCGCCGACGACGAGGACCGGGCGCCGGCCCGGGTCAGCGTGGTCGCCGTGATCGGCTACACCGCCTTCCTGGGTGGGCCGCCGCTGCTCGGCTTCCTCGGCGACCACCTGGGCATCCTGCCCGCCCTCGGTGTCGTGCCACTCCTGCTGCTGCCCACCCTCGCGCTGGTCCCGGTGCTCCGCCCGCCCGCCCCGGCGACCCCGCCCGGCCAGGGCTGATCGACCCGGGCCACGGCCTGTCGCGGTGCCCGGACGGGCCGGACCCGGCAGGAACCGGATGATCACGGCCGGTCAGCGGACTCCCACGGCGCTCCCAGCCACCTGCCAGGTGATGTTGCTGCACTGGGAGCGACGCCGAGGAGAGGAGGCGGGCATGGGCTGGTTCAGCCGACGGGGCGCCGACCGGACGACCCCGACCAAGCTCGACCGTGAGGCCACCGCGGAGGACCTGGCCGCGCTGGAGGCCTTCGTGACCAGCCGCAGCGGGGTGGAGTTCTACCTGGAACCGGAGACCACCGCCACCGACACCACCGTGGTCGCCATCGCCCACGACGGCGAGTGGATCCGCCGCCGCACCGGCTCGCCCCGGGCCGCCGGGAAGATCGCCCAGCGGCACGCGATCCCGCTGTACGAGGCGGCCCGCACCGGCTACCCCGAGCGGATGCGGGCCTGGAACCGGGCCCACCCGGAGCGCCGGGCCCGCTGACCGGCCGCCGGCCGGGGTCAGCGGTGCGCGAGCCGGGGTCAGCGGTGCGCGCGGAACGCCGCCGCCAGCTCGTCGTCGTAGGTGGCGATCGGGCGTCCGTCGGCCGCGTACGCGACCAGCCGGCCGTGCGTCATGGTCGCGGCGCGGAACGAGAAGATCCGGGACCCTGGGTAGGCGTCGAGCAATGGGATGGCCCGGGGTGCCCCGCCCGGCGCCGAGTAGTAGGCCAACCGGGCCACCTGCCCGGAGACCACCCCGTTGACCCGGACCTTCGTCGGCTCGACGGCCGTGCCGAAGGAGACCGCCGCGTCCCCGCCGTACGCGGCGCACTCGGCGGCCCCACGGCAGACGAAGAAGTATCGGGGGTTCGCCACGTCGTCGAGGGCGTACGCCTTGAACGTGGGGTCCGCGCCGGCCGGGAGCGGCTGGACGGCGAAGAACGCCAGCGCCGCGGCGGCGGCCACGCCCACCCGCAGCCAGGCCCGGCCGGCGGTGGCCCGGCGGTGTGCCCGGGTGGCGGTGACCGCGACGCCGCCGAACCCGACGAGGCAGAGCGCGCCGACGCCGAGCGCCCGGGCGTTCTCCAGTAGGAACTGCACGCCGGGCCGGGCGGACACCGGGCCCAGCGCCGCGCCGAGGGATACCACCATGGCCACCAGCAGGGCGGCGCCGGCCACCCGGCGGGCCACCCCGGACGCGCCGACCAGCAGCATGGCGGCCAGCACCGGCCAGATCTGGTGGTGGGTCCAGGACACCGGGGAGGCGGCCACGGTGGCGCAGCCGACCAGCACGGCGGCGTGCCCCGGCCGGCCGAGCCCGGTGAGCTGCCGGGCCCGCAGCAGCGCCACCGCGCAGATGACGCCCACCAGCGCGGCCCAGAGCAGCGGCAGGGTGGCCGGGGCGACGCCGACGCGGAGCAGCATCCCGTGCAGCGACTGGTTGCCCAGCGACGCGAGGTCGCCGATCCGGGAGGTCTGCAGCACCGTCCCGGTCCAGTAGGTCCAGCTCTCCGCCGGCAACACCGCCGCGGCGACCCCCGCCGCCACCAGGAACGCAGCCGCCGCCCGACCGGCGTCCCGGTAGCGGCCACTGACCAGGAAGTACGCCACGAAGAGCAGCGGGGTCAGCTTGATCGCCGCGGCCAACCCGACCAGCACCCCGCGCCAGCGGGGCGGAACCACCCCCATGCCGTCCAGCAGGGCCAGCAGCACGATGAAGATGCTCACCTGGCCGAAGCGCAAGTTGCTCTGCACCGGCGCGGAGAGCATCAGCGCCGTGGCGACCGCGGCCACGGCCAGCGGCCGTCGGGACCGCTCGGGCGCCAGCACCCCACCGACCGGTACGGCGATGGCGACCACGGCCACGACCGTCAGCAGCAGCCAGAGCACGCCCAGCGCGGGCTCCGGGACCACGGTGATCGGCGCGAGCACGACCGCCGCGAACGGGGGATAGGTGAACGGGCCCCCGTTCTCCGCGACGTACCCGTACAGCGGCCGCCCGGCCCGCAGGTCGGTCAGCGCCCCGTAGTAGATGTGCAGGTCGGAGAGGTGGTCGGGGCGTCGGGCCACCAGCGCGACGGAGACCGCGGCGGCCAGCGCGAACCCGGTCCACAGCAGAATCACCCGGCGGTCCCGCATCGACCGAGGATAGGACGGGCCGCTGCGTCGCGGGGCCCCGTTCGGGCGGGGTCGGTCAGCCGGCCAGCGCGGCCCGCGCCTCTGCCAGCCGTACCGGCTCGTCGTGGGCGGAGACGTACCACTCGACGTCGTCGGTGAGCAGGCCGCGCGCCATCGCCAGGTCGGGCCCGTCCTCCGGGGTACGCAGGTGGGCCGGCGGCGGGTACCAGCAGTCGCCGAGCAGCAGCACCCCCGAGTCCGGCACCAGCACCACCGACGAGTCCGGGGCGTGCCGGCCGCCCACGTGCCGGACCACGACCCCGGTGGGCAGGGTCAGGTCGTCGGTGAAGGTGCGGGCCGGCGGGAGAACCGTGAAACCGTCCCAGGAGTCCATGGCGAGGGCCCGGGCCCGGAAGCTGTGCCCGAGCCGGGGGTTCTCGCGTACCTGCTCGCGGAGGTAGCGGTGGCTCCACGGCCGGGCCGCCTCGGCGCGCAGCGGCGCGACGCCGGCCTCGTGCCCGACGATCTCCACCCCGGGCCAGGCGCAGGCGCCCCAGACGTGGTCCCAGTGGTGGTGGGTGTAGACCAGCCAGCGGGGATCCGGCAGCCCGGCCGCGCGCAGTCCGGCCTGGATCTCGCGGGCATGGGCCGGGCTCTGCCCCGCGTCGACGATCACACTTCCGCGCTCGTTGGCGACGACGGCGACGGTCGGGCGGACCGCGTACGGGTCCGGGTCGCCGGGGAACAACCAGACCCGGCCGGCCAACTGTCGGGGCGTGACGGTGTCGATGGCGGCCATTCCTCTCGCCGGGCGGAAGTGCGCCGCAGTCGATCGCGATGCTATCGGCTCGACGCGTCCCAGGCCGCCCCGCCAGCACCGACGTGGTTTCCGAACCGTGCCGCGCCGTCCGGCGGAAACGGTGCCGGTAAGGGTACCGGCCGGCGGGGTAAACCGACCTACCGATCGGTGTGCGTCATTGCGAGCGGCACCGTTCGCCGATCCATCCGATCGACCAGAGTCCATTGGTCGCGGCCGCGGCGGTGCCGCCGACCCGCCGTTGACCCGGGACCGGCGGCTGTGGCAGCATTCGCGGCCAAGACGGCAGTGAAGGAAGCCGGTGTGAATCCGGCGCGGTCCCGCCACTGTCACCGGGGAGCGATCCCCCCTCGTGAGTCACGGCCGTGCGTGCGCGGTTGGAAGGCCGGGGGAGAGCGTCGATCCGGAAGCCAGGATACTTCGGCCGTCGGAGAGCCCCAGGGCGTGGACACCCGAGGAGGACCCGATGCACGGCCTTTCCGCCATCGACGGTGATCGTCGTATTCGGCCGGCGCGCACCGACGCGCCGTTGACCGTTCGCCCCGCCGCACCGCGGGCCGCGCGCGGTTCCGCGCACCCGACCGTTCGCCGCGCCGCCGCCCGTCCGGGCGTCGCCGGAGTCGCTCGCGCTGTCCTCGAACCCGCCGCCGGGCGGGGTCGCGCCGTCCGCCGCTGAGTTCCGCCCCGCCGGGTTTCGCGCCCGGCCGGGCGTCCCTGCCGGCCCGCCGTCGGTGAACCGCCCGCCCGGACCCGCGTACCCGCTGAACCCGCGCCCACCCCCGCCCGCGGCCGGCCCCGCCGTGCCGCCGGGTGTCACGCTCCGGAGCCGTCCGTGCGCATCCTGCTGCTGTCCACCGCCGACACCGACCTGCTCGCCGCCCGCGCCAGCGGCGCCGACTACCGGCTGGCCAACCCCGCGCGGCTCGCCGTCGACGCCGTGCCCGCGCTGCTCGACGGCGTCGACCTGGCCGTCGTACGCCTGCTCGGCGGCCGGCAGGCGTGGCCGGACGGCCTGGCCGCGGTGCTCGCCTCCGGCGTGCCGACCGTGGTGCTCGGCGGTGAGGCGCTGCCCGACGCGGAGCTGATGGCGGCGTCCACGGTGGCCGCCGGGGTGGCGGCCGAGTCCCTCGCCTACCTGGTGGAGGGCGGCCCGGACAACCTCGCCGAGCTGGCCCGGTTCCTGTCCGACACCGTCCTGCTCACCGGCGAGGGCTTCGCCCCGCCCGCGCCCACCCCGCCGTACGGCATCCTCGGCCCCGAGCCCGCGTCGGCCGGGGCCGGGCGGCCCACCGTCGGGGTCGTCTTCTACCGGGCGCACGCCCTGGCTGGGAACACCGCGTTCGTCGAGACCCTGGCCGACGCGGTCACCGCGGCCGGCGGGCGTCCGCTGCCGATCTTCTGCGGCTCGCTGCGCGGGCTCACCCCCGGCGACGGGCCGACGGGCCTCTTCGCCCGCTGCGACGTCCTGGTGGTGACGGTGCTGGCGGCCGGCGGCACGGTCGCCGCGGACGCGTCCGGTGGGGGCGACGAGGACGCCTGGGACGTCGGCGCGCTCGCCGCCCTGGACGTCCCGGTCATCCAGGCCCTCTGCCTGACCAGCACCCGCGACCGGTGGGCGGCCAGCGACGCCGGGCTCTCCCCGCTGGACGCGGCCATGCAGGTGGCCATCCCCGAGTTCGACGGCCGGATCGTCACCGTGCCGTTCTCGTTCAAGCGGATCGACGCCGACGGGCTCTCGGTCTACGAGCCTGACCCGGAGCGGGCCGCCCGGGTCGCCGGCATCGCCGTCCGCCAGGCCCGGCTGCGGCACGTGCCGAACGCCGAGAAGCGGCTGGCGATCGTGCTCAGCTCCTACCCGACCAAGCACTCGCGGGTCGGCAACGCGGTCGGCCTGGACACCCCGGCCTCGGCGGTACGCCTGCTCGCGGCCCTGGCCGACGCCGGCTACGACCTCGGCGCCGGGCCGGTGCCGGACGACGGGGACGCGCTGATCCACGCCCTGATCGCCGCCGGCGGGCACGACGTCGAGTGGCTCACCCCGCAGCAGCTCGCCGCCGCCGAGGCGCGGGTGCCGGGGGCGACGTACCGGCGTTGGTTCGGCGCGCTCCCGGCGGAGCTGCGCGCGCGGCTGCGGGACCACTGGGGCGAACCGCCGGGGCAGCTCTACACCGACGGCGGCGACATCGTCCTCGCCGGGCTGCGCTTTGGCAATGTGGTGCTGCTGATCCAGCCGCCCCGCGGCTTCGGGGAGAACCCGGTCGCCATCTACCACGACCCGGACCTGCCGCCCAGCCACCACTACCTGGCCGCGTACCGGTGGCTGGCCGCGCCGGTCGTCGACGGCGGCTTCGGCGCGGACGCCGTGGTCCACCTCGGCAAGCACGGCACCCTGGAATGGCTGCCCGGCAAGGGACTCGGGCTGGCCGCCGACTGCGCCCCCGACGCGGTGCTCGGCGACCTGCCGCTGGTCTACCCGTTCATCGTCAACGACCCCGGCGAGGGGACGCAGGCCAAGCGCCGCGCGCACGCCGTCGTCGTGGACCACCTCGTCCCGCCGATGGCCCGCGCCGAGACGTACGGCGAGCTGGCGAAGCTCGAACAGCTCCTCGACGAGTACGCCACCGTGCAGGCCCTCGACCCGGCCAAGGTGCCCACGGTCCAGCGGCAGATCTGGGACCTGGTGCGGGACGCGCAGCTGCACCACGACCTGCACCAGGCGGAGATGCCCGCCGAGGATGACTTCGACGATTTCGTGCTGCACCTGGACGGGTACCTCTGCGAGGTCAAGGACGTGCAGATCCGCGACGGCCTGCACGTGCTGGCCGAGGCGCCGGCCGGCGAGGCGCGGGTCAACCTGGTCCTCGCCGTGCTGCGCGCCCCGCAGGTCTGGGGCGGCGTCCGCGCCCTGCCCGGGCTGCGCCAGGCCCTTGCCGTCCACGTCGGCCTCGACGAGGCGGCGCTGCTCGCCGCGCCCGGGGAGCGGATCACCGTGCCGGTGGCGCTGACCGAGGCGGTCGATGGCCCGGCCGCCACGGCCGCCGACGCCGTCGACCTGATCGAGGCCCTCGCCCGGCGGCTCGTCCTCGGCATGGAGACGCTCGGCTGGGACGGCGCCAAGGCGGACGCGGTGGTCGAGGAGGTGGTCGGCGACGCCGTGCCCGACGCCGCCGAGGTGCTGCGCTTCGCCGCCCGCGAGGTGGTGCCCCGGCTGGACCGCACCACCGACGAGATCGGCCGGGTGCTCGGCGCGCTCGACGGCCGGTTCGTCCCGCCCGGCCCGTCCGGCTCACCCACCCGGGGACTGGTCAACGTGCTGCCCACGGGCCGCAACTTCTATTCGGTCGATCCGAAGGCCATCCCCAGCCGCAACGCCTGGGACGTCGGGGTGGCCCTCGCCGACTCGCTGCTCGCCCGGCACCGCGCCGACACCGGGGCGTATCCCCGTTCGGTCGGGCTCACCGTCTGGGGGACCAGCGCCATGCGGACGCAGGGTGACGACATCGCCGAGGTGCTGGCACTGCTCGGTGTCCGTCCGACCTGGGATGACCGGTCCCGCCGGGTCACCGGCGTCGAGGTGGTGCCGCTCGCCGAACTCGGCCGCCCGCGGATCGACGTCACGGTCCGCATCTCCGGCTTCTTCCGGGACGCCTTCCCGCACGTCGTCGCCCTGATCGACGACGCGGTCCGGCGGGTCGCCGGGCTGGACGAGCCGGCCGCGGACAACTACGTGAAGGCGCACGTGGCCGCGGACGTCGCCGAGCACGGGGACGAGCGGCGGGCCACCGCCCGCGTCTTCGGCTCGAAACCCGGGGCGTACGGGGCGGGGCTGCTGCCGCTCATCGACGCCCGGAACTGGCGCACCGACGCCGACCTCGCCGAGGTGTACGCGGTCTGGGGCGGCTACGCGTACGGGGCCGGGCTGGACGGGCGGGAGGCGCGTGCCGACATGGAACGTTCCTTCGCCCGGATCGCCGTCGCGGTGAAGAACCAGGACACCCGCGAGCACGACATCGTCGACTCCGACGACTACTTCCAGTACCACGGCGGGATGGTGGCGATGGTCCGCCACCTCACGGGCACGGCCCCGGCCGCGTACGTCGGCGACTCGGCCATGCCGCACGACGTGCGGACCCGCACGCTCGGCGAGGAGACCCGCCGGGTGTTCCGGGCCCGGGTGGTCAACCCGCGCTGGATCGCCGCGATGCGCCGGCACGGCTACAAGGGCGCCTTCGAGCTGGCCGCCACCGTGGACTACCTGTTCGGCTACGACGCCACCGCCGGGGTGGTCGACGACTGGATGTACGAGCGGCTCGCCGAGGCGTACCTGTTCGACGACACGACGCGCGCCTTCCTGGCGGAGTCCAACCCGTGGGCGCTGCGCGGCATCACGGAACGCCTGCTCGAGGCGGCCGACCGGGGGCTTTGGGCCGCGCCCGAGCCGGCCACCCTCGACCGGCTGCACGAGACGTACCTGGCCAGCGAGGGCGACCTGGAGGAGCGGCAATGACCAGCTTTCCGTTCAGTGCGGTGCTCGGTATGGCCGAGATGCGCCTCGCCCTGCTGCTCAACGCGGTGAGCCCGGCCATCGGCGGGGTGCTCGTCCGGGGTGAGAAGGGCACCGCCAAGTCCACCGCGGTGCGGGCCCTGGCCGCGCTGCTGCCGCCGGTCGACCGGGTCGAGGGCTGCCGCTTCGCCTGCGACCCGGCCGGGCCCGACCCGGGTTGCCCGGACGGGCCGCACCGGGCCGGGTCGGCGGTCGAGCGCCGCCCGGCCGGCCTGGTCGAACTGCCGGTCGGCGCCGCCGAGGACCGGGTGGTCGGCTCGCTCGACCTGGAGCGGGCCCTCGCCGAGGGGGTACGCGCCTACGAGCCCGGCCTGCTCGCCGCCGCGCACCGCGGGGTGCTCTATGTCGACGAGGTCAACCTGTTGCACGACCACCTGGTCGACCTGCTCCTCGACGCCGCCGCCATGGGGCGCTGCCACGTCGAGCGGGAGGGTGTCTCGGTCAGCCATGCCGCCCGGTTCCTGCTGGTCGGCACCATGAACCCGGAGGAGGGGGAGCTGCGCCCGCAGCTGCTCGACCGGTTCGGGCTCACCGTCGAGGTGGCCGCCAGCCGCGATCCCGCCGTACGCGTCGAGGTGGTCCGCCGCCGGCTCGCCGCCGACGCCGATCCGGCCGGCTTCGCCGCCCGCTGGGCCGACGCGGACGCCGAGGTGGCCCGCCGGGTCGCCGCTGCCCGCCACCGGCTGCCCGCCGTGGCGCTGCCCGACGCGGCGCTGCGGCAGATCGCCGAGGTCTGCGCCGCGTTCGACGTGGACGGCATGCGGGCCGATATCGTCACCGCCCGGGCCGCGGTCGCCCATGCGGCGTGGCAGGGCCGGGACCGGGTGACCGCCGAGGACGTCCGGGTCGCCGCCCGGCTCGCCCTGCCGCACCGTCGCCGGCGGGACCCCTTCGACACGCCGGGCCTGGACGAGCAGCGCCTGGACGAGGCGCTGCGCCGGGCCCGGGACGAGCACCCGGACGATGACCCGGACGACGACGGTCCGGCCGGCGGATCCCGCCCCGACGGCGGTCCCGGCGGTCCCGACGGCGGCCTGGGCGGGGGAGCCGAGGGCGGGGCGCCCGACGGGCGGGGCTCGGGCGAGCAGCCGGGTGCGCCGGATGACGGGCGACGGACCGGCCGGGACGGCCGGTGGCCGGTCAACGGCCGGGACGGCCAGTCCGGCGGGTCCGGCGACGACGGCCGCGGCGAGGTCGGCCGCGACGACCCGTTCGACCGGTCGGGTGGCGACGGCTGGGGCGGGGCCGGCGGCGATGCGTCCGCCTCGGAGGGCCCCGGCCGGGCGGGCGACGCCGACGGGTTCGGCGGGGACTCCGAAGCCGATCGGCGGGCGGGTGATGACACCCCGGGCCACGGTGCCGACCGGACCGGGCCGCGCGCCCGGCGGACCGGGTCCGCCGGCCGGCCGGGGGAGCCGGACGGCGTCGCCGGGCCCGGCCCGGTGGCCGTACCCGATCGGGGGCTGCAGGCGCGGCTGCTCACGGCGCCCGGGGTGGGCGAGGGGGTGCCCGGCCGGCGCTCCCGGGCCCGTACCGGGCGCGGCCGGACCACCGGCGCCCGGGTGCCCGCCGGGCGGCCCGGCGCGCTGCACCTGCCGGCCACGGTCCGGGCCGCCGCCCCGCAGCAGACGGCCCGCGGCCGGCACGGCGGGCCGCTGCGGCTGCACCCGGACGACCTGCGCGAGGCGGTCCGCGAGGGACGCGAGGGGAACCTCGTCCTGTTCGTGGTCGACGCCAGCGGGTCGATGGGCGCCCGGCAGCGGATGAGCGCCGTCAAGGGGGCGGTGCTCGCCCTGCTCACCGACGCCTACCAGCGCCGGGACAAGGTGGCCGTGGTCGCCTTCCGGGGCACCGGGGCGCGGACCCTGCTCCCGGCCACCTCCTCGGTGCTCGCCGCCTCGGCCCGGCTGGCCGAGCTGCCCACCGGCGGGCGTACCCCGCTCGCCGAGGGCCTGCTCGCGGCGGCCGACCTGCTCCGGGTGGAGCGGCTGCGCGACCCGAAGCGGCGCCCGCTCGTCCTGGTCGTCACCGACGGGCGGGCCACCGCCGGACCGCAGCCGCTCGACCGGGCCGCCCGGGCGGCCGCGGTGCTCGCCGCGACCGGCGCCCCCTGCGTCGTCGTCGACTGCGAGTCCGGCCCGGTCCGCCTCGGCCTGGCCGGCCGCCTCGCCGCCCAGCTCCGGGCCCAGCACCACCCCCTCGACCGGGTGGCCACCGACTCCCTGGCCGCCGTCGCCACCACCACGCCGACAAGGAGCGCCGCCTGATGCCGCAGGGGAAGCCGACCCACGTGCCCGAGGACGGGCTGACCACCCGGCAGCGGCGGCACCGGCCGCTGATCATCGTCCATACCGGACAGATGAAGGGCAAGTCGACCGCCGCCTTCGGGCTGGCGTTGCGAGCCTGGACGGCCGGGCTGCCGATCGGGGTGTTCCAGTTCGTCAAGAGCGCCAAGTGGCGGGTGGGGGAGGAGAACGCCTTCCGCGCCCTCGGCGAGCTGCACGCGCGGACCGGGCAGGGCGCCCCGGTGACCTGGCACAAGATGGGCGAGGGCTGGTCCTGGACCCAGCGCGGCGAGACGGCCGACCACGCCGCCGACGCCCGGGAGGGTTGGCGGCAGATCCAGCGCGACCTGACCGCGCAGCGCTACGGCCTGTACGTGCTCGACGAGTTCACCTACCCGATGACCTGGGGCTGGGTCGACGTCGACGAGGTGGTCGAGACGCTGCGCAACCGGCCCGGCTTCCAGCACGTGGTGATCACCGGCCGCAACGCCGACCCGCGCCTGGTCGAGGCGGCCGACCTGGTCGCCGAGCTGACCAAGGTCAAGCACCCGATGGACGCCGGCCAGAAGGGCCAGAAGGGCATCGAATGGTGACCCCGCCGCGCGGCCCGGCGGGCCCGTGGGAGCTGCCCCGGCTGGTCGTCGCCGCCCCGGCCAGCGGGCACGGCAAGACGACGGTGGCCACCGGGCTGCTCGCCGCGCTGCACCGCCGGGGCCTGACGGTCAGCCCGCACAAGGTCGGCCCCGACTACATCGACCCCGGCTACCACGCCCTCGCCGCCGGCCGCCCCGGCCGCAACCTTGACCCCTGGCTGGTCGGGCCGGAGCGGGTCGCCCCGCTGCTGCGCCACGGCGCCAGCGTCCCCACCCCCGCCGACGTCGCCGTCGTGGAGGGGGTGATGGGGCTGCACGACGGCGCGGTGGGGCACGGCGGATACGCCTCGACCGCGCACGTCGCCCGGCTCATCGCGGCACCGGTGCTGCTGGTCCTGGACACCACCGCGCAGGGCCGGTCCGCCGCCGCCCTGGTGCTCGGCATGCGCGCCTTCGACCCCGGCGTACGGATCGGTGGGGTGATCCTCAACCGGGTCGGCTCGCCCCGGCACGAGACCCTGCTGCGCGACGCGCTCGCCGAGGTGGGCGTACCGGTGCTGGGGGCGGTGACCCGGGCTGTCGAGGTGAGCGCCCCGGCACGCCACCTCGGGCTGGTGCCGGTGGCCGAACGCGCGCCCGAGTCCGTCGCCGTGGTGGCCGCGCTCGCCGACCTGGTCGCGTCCACCGTGGACCTCGACGCCGTGCTCGACCTGGCCCGCACCGCACCGCCACTGACCGAGCCGGCCTGGGACCCGGTCGCCGCCGTGGGCGGGCCCGCCGGCACGGCCCGCCCGGTCGTCGCGGTCGCCGGCGGCGCGGCCTTCACCTTCTCCTACGCGGAGACCACCGAACTGCTCACCGCGGCCGGCGCGGACGTGGCAACCGTCGACCCGCTGCGCGACCCGGCCCTGCCGCCCGGCACCCGGGCCGTGGTGGTCGGCGGCGGCTTCCCCGAGGTGTACGCCGACGCCCTCGCCGGCAACGCCGCGCTCCGTGCCGAGCTGGCCGACTTCGCCGGTCCGATCGTCGCCGAGTGCGCCGGGCTGCTCTATCTCGGCCGCTCCCTGGACGGGGTGCCGATGTGCGGGCGGCTCGGCCACACCGCCCGGATGACCGGCCGGCTCACCCTCGGCTACCGCGACGCGGTGGCCGCCGCCGACTCCCCGGTGCACCGTGCCGGCGACCGGGTACGCGGACACGAGTTCCACCGCACCGTCACCGACCCGGGGCACGGCGACCGGCCGGCTTGGCGCTGGGACGGCACCGCCCACGGCTTCGTCGCCGGCCGGGTGCACGCCTCCTACCTGCACACCCACTGGGCCGGCCACCCGTACGCGGCCCGCCGGCTGGTCGAGGCGGCGAGCCGGTGAGCGCCGACACCGTCACGCTGACCGGGGTCGGGGTGGGCCCCGGCGACCCGGAACTGCTCACCCTCCGGGCGGTCCGGGTGCTGCGCGAGGCCGACGTGGTCCTCGTACCCGTGCTGGACCGGCACGCCGCGGACCCGGACGCGCCCGGCGGCCGGGCCGAGACGGTGGTCCGGGCGCACGTGGCCGCGGACCGGCTGCGCCGGCTGCCGTTCGCGCTCGACGACCGGGGCGGGGTGACCGCGCGCCGGGAGCGGGCCTGGGACGTCGCCGCGCGGGCGGTGCTGGCCGCGGTCGACGCCGGCGCCCGCGCGCTCGCCTTCGCCACCATCGGCGACCCGAACGTCTACTCCACCTTCGGTTACCTCGCCGACGGGGTACGCGCGCTGCGGCCGGCGGTCCGGGTGCGCACCGTGCCCGGGGTCACCGCCATGCAGGAGCTGGCCGCCCGCGCCGGCGTCCCGCTCTGCGAGGGGCGGGAACCGCTGACCCTGCTGCCCGCCACCGCCGGGCTCGCGCCAGTCGCCGACGCGCTCGCCGGCCCCGGCACCGTCGTCGTCTACAAGGGCTGGCGCCGCCACCCCGACCTCGTCGACGAGCTGCGCCGGCAGGGCCGGCTCGGCGACGCCGTGCTCGGCCGTGCGCTCGGCCTGCCCGACGAGCGGGTCGGGCCGGTGGACGCGGACACCGCCGACCTGCCGTACCTGTCGACGCTGCTGGTGCCGGCCCGCCGGGACCGGCGGGGAGGAAAACTGTGACCACCACCGGGAAGGTCTGGTTCGTCGGGGCCGGCCCCGGCGCCGCCGACCTGCTCACCCTGCGCGCCGCCCGGGTCATCGGCGCCGCCGACGTGGTGATCTGGGCGGCCAGCCTGGTCCACGCCGACGTGCTCGCCCACGCCCGCCCGGACGCCGAACTCGTCGACTCCTCGCAGCTGCCGATCGAGGGGGTGCTGCCGCTCTATCAGCGGGCCGCCGCCGAGGGGCTGACCGTGGCCCGGATCCACTCCGGCGACCCGGCGCTGTGGGGTGCCGTGCAGGAGCAGCTCGACCTATGCGCGGCACTCGGCCTGGCCGTGGAGATCGTCCCGGGGGTCTCCTCGTTCACCGCCGTCGCCGCCCTCGTCGGCCGGGAACTGACCATCCCCGAGGTGGCCCAGTCGGTGATCCTCACCCGCCTGGAGGGCGGGAAGACGCCGATGCCGGCGGGGGAGCGGGTCCGGGAGTTCGCCCGGCACGGCACCACCATGGCGCTATTCCTCTCCGCCGCCCGCTCCGGGCAGGCGCAGGCCGAGCTGCTGGCCGGCGGCTACCCGCCGGAGACCCCGGTGGTGGTCGCGTACCAGGCGACCTGGCCGGACGAGCTGGTGGTCCGCTGCACCCTCGCCGAGCTGGCGGCGACCGTCAAGGCGCACAAGCTGTGGAAGCACACCCTGTTCCTGGTCGGGCCGGCGCTCGCCGCCACCGGCACCCGCTCGCACCTCTACCATCCCGGCCACTTCCACACCTTCCGCCGGGCGGAGCCCGCCGCCCGCGCCGCGCTCCGCCACGCCCGCGCCGGGGGCGCGGCCGGCCCCGCCGGCGGCGATGACCTGCCCGCCGCCGGGGACCCGGCCGGGGACGGTCGATGACGTACGCCGAGCCGCCGCTGCGCGAGCCGGACCTGCCGCGTACGGCGAAGGTCCGGCCCACCGCGCTGCGCACCGGCTGGACCACCGGCGCGTGCGCCACCGCGGCGACCAAGGCCGCGCTGACCGCGCTGGTCACCGGCGTGCCGCAGGGGACGGTGGAGATCGGCCTGCCCGCCGGCCGGCGGGTCAGCTTCGCGGTGGCCCGCTGCGACGTCGAGCCGGCGCGGCGGGCCGAGGCGGTGGTGGTCAAGGACGCCGGCGACGACCCGGACGTCACCCACGGCGCCGAGCTCACCGCCACCGTCGCCTGGCGGGACGAGCCCGGGCTGCGCCTCGACGGCGGCCCCGGCGTCGGCACGGTCACCCGGCCCGGGCTGGGGCTGCCGGTGGGCGGGCCGGCCATCAACGAGACCCCGCGCCGCATGATCGGCCAGGCCGTCGCCGAGGTGGTCGACCTGACCGAGGTCGGCGTCCGCGTGGTGATCAGCGTGCCGCGCGGCGAGATCATGGCCCGGAAGACCACCAACCGGCGGCTCGGCATCCTCGGCGGCATCTCCATCCTCGGCACCACCGGGATCGTCCGCCCCTTCTCCACCGCCTCCTGGCGGGCCAGCGTGGTGCAGGCCGTGCACGTGATGGCCGCCCAGGGGGAGCGGACCGTGGTGCTCTGCACCGGTGGGCGGACCGAGCGGGCCGCCCGGGTGCTGCTGCCGGAGCTGCCCGAGGTGTGCTTCGTCGAGGTCGGCGACTTCACCGGCGCGGCCGTCACCGCCGCCGTCGGCGACGGGATGACCGGGGTGGTCTTCGTCGGCATGGCTGGCAAGCTCGCCAAGCTCGCCGCAGGCGTCCTGATGACCCACTACACCCGGTCGAAGGTGGACCTGTCGCTGCTCGGCGCGGTCACCGCCGAGGCCGGCGGCGACGCCGAACTGGTCGCCGCGGTCGCCGCGGCCAACACCGGACGGCACGCGTATGAGCTGTGGGAGGGCGCCGGGCTGCTCGGGCCGGCCGGGGACCTGCTCTGTCGCCGGGTCCGCCAGGTGCTGCGCCGCTTCGCCGGCCACGCCGTCACCGTCGACGTGGCCATGGTGGACTTCGCCGGCGCCCGGCTGGTCGCGTCCTCGGGCCGGTGGGTCGCATGACCGCCCGCGTATCCCCGCCGGCGCCGCCCGTCCCCGGCGGGGCGGTCGTCACGGTGGTCGGCGTCGACGCCGCCGGCCGGCCGGCGCATCCCGGGCTCGCCGACGTGCTGGCCGACGCCGGGCTGGTCGTCGGGGCGGCCCGGCACCTGGCCGCCGCGCCGGTGCCACCCGGCTGCCCCACCATCGCCCTCGGCCCGCTCGAACCAGCGGTGCGCCGGCTCGCCGCGACCGTCGCCGCCGGCACCCCGGCCGTCGTGCTGGCCAGCGGCGACCCCGGGTTCTTCGGCATCGTCCGCCGGCTCCGGGCGGCCGGCCTACCGGTCCGCGTGCGGCCCGCCGTGTCCAGCGTCGCGGCCGCGTTCGCCCGGGCCGGGCTGCCCTGGGACGCCGCCGCCGTGGTCAGCGCGCACGGACGCGACCTACGACCCGCGCTCAACGCCTGCCGGGCGCTGCCCGCCGTCGCGGTGCTCACCGCCCCCGGCGCCGGGGCGGCCGAGGTCGGCGCCGGCCTGGCCGGCTGGACCCGCCGCCTGGTCGTGGCCGAGCACCTCGGCACCCCGGACGAGCGGATCACCTGGACCACCCCGGCGGAGGCCGCCGCCACGACCTGGGCCGACCCGCACGTCGTGCTCAGCCTCGCCCCGGCCGACGCCGACCCTGGGCACGGGCGGCGCGCGGACAACCAGCCCGCGGCCCCGCCCGCCGGGGGATGGGCGCTGCCCGAGTCGGCGTACGCCCACCGCGCTTCCATGATCACGAAGGCGGAGGTGCGGGCCCTCGTGGTGGCCCGGCTGCGTCCCCGTCTCGGCCGGCTGGTCTGGGACGTCGGCGCCGGCAGCGGCTCGGTCGGCATCGAGTGCGCCCTGCTCGGCGCGGCGGTGATCGCCGTCGAACGGGATCCGGACGCGCCGATCCGGGCCAACGCCGCCCGGCACGGCGTCGACGTCCGGGTGGTGGCCGGTGCCGCCCCGGCCGCCCTGGACGGCCTGCCCGACCCGGACGCCGTCTTCGTCGGCGGGGGCGGCACCGCCGTGCTCGCCGCGGTGGCCGCCCGCCGCCCGTCCCGGGTGGTGGCCACCCTCGCCGCCCTCGACCGGGTCGCCCCGGCCGTCCACCTGCTGCGCGACGCCGGGTACGCGGTCGAGGGCAGCCAGCTCGCCGCCGCCCGCCTCGCCGACCTGCCTGGCGGCTCGCTGCGCCTGGCCGCCACCAATCCGGTCGTCGTGCTCACCGGAGAAGCGCCGTCCACCTGGGGGAACCCATGACCACGATCGGACTCGTCGCGGCCACCGCCGCCGGGCGCCGGCACGCCGGCACCCTCGCCGCCGCCTGGCCGCACGCCCGGCCGGTCGAGGCGGAGACCACCGCCGAGGCGCTGCGGACCGCCTGGGCGGAGTGCGACGCGGTGGTGGCGTTCCTGGCCGCCGGCGCGGTGGTCCGGATCCTCGCCCCGCTGCTCGGCGACAAGCGCACCGACCCGGCCGTGGTGGTGGTCGACGAGGCGGCCCGGCACGCCGTGGCGCTGCTCGGCGGCCACGCTGGCGGCGCCAACGCGCTCGCCGCCGAGGTCGGCGCGCTGCTGGACGCCCGGCCGGTGGTCACCACCGCCACCGACGCGGTCGACCTGCCCGGGCTGGACACCCTCGGCTGGCCGGTGGAGGGCGCGGTGGCCGCGGTGTCCCGGGCGCTCCTCGACGGCGCGCCGGTCCGGCTGGTCGCCGACGCCACCTGGCCGCTGCCCGCCCTGCCGGACAACGTCCACGTCGACGAGGGGAGCGGCGCGGGCGGCTGGCGGATCCTGGTCACCGACCGGATCGTCCCGCCGGACGAGCGGACCGTGGTGCTGCGGCCCCCGTCCCTGGTCGCCGGGATCGGGTCCAGCCGGGGCGTGGCGGCCGCCGAGGTGACCGGCCTGCTGCGCCGGGCCCTCGCCGACGCCGGCCTGAGCGCGGCCAGCCTGCGCTGCCTGGCCAGCGTGGACGTCAAGGCCGACGAGGCGGGCATCCGGGCCACCGCCGAGGCGTACGGCGTACCCCTGGCGACCTGGCCGGCGGCGGAGCTGGCGGCGGTCGACGTGCCGCACCCCAGCGAGGTGGTCCGCGCCGCGGTCGGCACGCCGAGCGTCGCGGAGGCCGCCGCGCTGCGCGGCGGCGGAACCCTGCTGGTGCCCAAGACCGCCACGGCGATGGCCACCGTCGCGATCGCCCGGCACGCCCCGCGCGGCCGCCTCGCGCTCGTCGGGCTCGGCCCCGGCGCGGCCGACCTGCGCACCCCGCGCGCGGTCGCCGAGCTGCGCCGGGCCGCCGTGGTCGTCGGCCTCGACCAGTACGTCGACCAGATCCGCGACCTGCTCCGCCCCGGCACCCGGGTGCTGGCCAGCGGCCTCGGGGCGGAGGAGCAGCGGGCCCGGACCGCGGTCGCCGAGGCCACCGCCGGCCACGCCGTCGCCCTGGTCGGCTCCGGCGACGCCGGGGTGTACGCGATGGCCAGCCCCGCCCTGGACCACGCCGACGACCGGATCGACGTGGTCGGGGTGCCCGGCGTCACCGCCGGCCTCGCCGCGTCCGCCCTGCTCGGCGCGCCGCTCGGGCACGACCACGCCTACCTGAGCCTGTCCGATCTGCACACTCCGTGGGCGGTGATCGCCCGCCGGGTGGCGGCCGCCGCCGAGGCGGACTTCGTGGCGGTGCTCTACAACCCGCGCAGCCGGGCACGGGACTGGCAGCTCGGGGCCGCGCTCAAGACGTTCGCCGCGTACCGCCCGCCGCACACCCCGGTCGGCGTGGTACGCCACGCCAGCCGGCCCGGCGAACGCGTCCACCTGGCCACCCTCGCCACCCTCGATCCCGCCGTGGTCGACATGTACAGCGTGGTCGTCGTCGGCAGCTCGCAGACCCGGGTGGTCGCCGGCCGGATGGTCACGCCCCGGGGCTACCGGTGGCGGGAGTGACCCCGGCCCGGGTGACCGTCGCCGCCTGCCAGGGCTGCGGCGCCTGCCTGCTCACCTGCCCGGTGCACGCCATCCGCCCGACCCCCGGCGGCCTGCGGGTCACCGACCGCTGCACCGGCTGCCTGGAGTGCCTGGAGATCTGTCCCGTGGACGCCATCCGCGTCGAACCCCAACCTGGAGGAGAGCGATGACCCCGACCGCCCGGGTGGTGCACCCGATCGAGGCGGAGTCCTACCGGATCCTGCGCGAGCGGGTCGACCTGTCCCACCTGCCGCCGCTGACCCGGGCGGTCACCGAGCGGGTGGTGCACGCCAGCGCCGACCTCGACTACGTCACCGATCTGGTCTGCGCCGAGGACACGCTCGCCGCCGGGCTGGCCGCGCTGCGGGCCGGGGCGCCGATCGTCACCGACGTGTGGATGGTCGCCGCCGGGATCACCCGGGCCGGGCGGGACCCGGTCTGCCCGGTCGCCGAACCGGCCGCCGCGGACCTGGCCCGCACCGCCGGCCTCACCCGGTCGGCGGCGGCGGTGCGGATCGCGTACGAGCGGGTCGGCCCCGGCGCGGTCTGGGTGGTCGGCTGCGCCCCGACCGCGCTGGTGGAACTGATCGACCTGGCCGCTGCGCCGGCGCTGGTGATCGGGCTGCCGGTCGGGTTCGTCGGGGCTGCCGAGTCCAAGGCGGCGCTGCGGGCCAGCGGCCTGCCCGCCGTGTCCAACGTGGGGGAGAAGGGCGGCTCGGCGGTCGCCGCCGCCGCCCTCAACGCCCTGCTGTACCTGGAGGAAGAGTGAACGACCGTACCCCGCTGCTGATCGTCGGGCACGGCACCCGCAGTGCGGCCGGTGTCGCCCAGTTCGCCGCACTCGTCGACCGGATCCGCCGCCGGAGCGCGGTCGACGACGTCGACGGCGGCTTCATCGAGCTGTCCCGCCCGCCGCTCACCGACGCGGTCGGCGCGCTGGTCGGCCGGGGGCACCGGCACCTGGTCGCGCTGCCCCTGGTGCTGGCCGCCGCCGGGCACGGCAAGGGCGACATCCCCGCCGCCCTGGCCCGCGAGAAGGGGCGCCACCCCGGCCTGCGGTACGCGTACGGCCGGCCGCTCGGGCCGCACCCGCTGCTGCACGACACCCTGGCCGCGCGGATCGACGCGGCGCTGGCCGGCGCCGACCGGGCCGGCACGTGGATCGCCCTGATCGGACGCGGCTCCACCGATCCGGACGCCAACGCCGAGGTCGCCAAGGTGGCCCGGCTGCTCTGGGAGGGCCGCGGCTACGCCGGCGTCGAACCGGGGTTCATCTCGCTGGCCGAGCCGTCCGTGCCGGCCGTGCTGGAACGGCTGCGCCGGCTCGGCGCCCGCCGGATCGTGGTCGCCCCGTACTTCCTCTTCGCCGGGGTGCTCCCGGACCGTATCGCGGCCCAGGCCCGGGAGTTCGCCGTCGACCACCCGGGGCTGGACGTACGCGTCGCCGACCTGATCGGCGACTGCGACGCCCTCGCGGACCTGGTGCTGGAACGGCACGCCGAGGCGCTGCGCGGGGACATCCGGATGAACTGCGACACCTGCGCGTACCGGGTGGCGTTGCCCGGGTTCGTCGACAAGGTGGGCCGGCCGCAGACCCCGCACCACCATCCCGACGACCCGGCCGACGGGTCCGGCCACCACCACCACGCCGACCACCGGCACGAGCCGGCGCTGCGGCCCGGCCAGGTCGCCGTCGTGGGCGGCGGCCCCGGCCCCGACGACCTGATCACCGTACGTGGGCAGGCGCTGCTCGACGCCGCGGACGTGGTGGTGGCCGACCGGCTCGCCCCGGCCGGGCTGGTGCGCCGGCTGCGTCCCGGCGTGCTGGTGGTGGACGCCGCCAAGGTGCCGCGCGGGCCGGCGATGGCGCAGGACACCATCAACGCCACGCTGATCGCGCACGCCCGGGCCGGCAAGCGGGTGGTCCGCCTCAAGGGCGGCGATCCGTACGTCTTCGGCCGCGGCCACGAGGAGGTGCTGGCCTGCGCGGCGGCCGGGGTGGAGACCGTGCTGGTGCCCGGGGTGAGCAGCGCGGTCGCGGCTCCCGCCCTGGCCGGGGTGCCGGTGACCCATCGCGGGGTGGCGCACGACGTCACCGTGGTCTCCGGGCACCTGCCACCCGGGCACCCGGACTCCCTGGTGGACTGGGCGGCGCTGGCCCGCGCCCGGGGCACGGTGGTGCTGCTCATGGCGGTGGAGAACATCGCGAAGATCGCGGCGGTGCTGGTCGAGCACGGCCGCGCCCCGGACACCCCGGTGCTGGTGGTCCGGGACGCCGGGCAGCCCGGCCAGCGGACCTGGTCGTCGCGGCTGGACGAGGTGGGCGGGCTCGCCGCGCGGGTGGACGTCATGCCGCCGGCGGTGTTCGTCGTCGGCCCGGTCGTGCGCCTGCGCGGCTGATCGCCGGGCCGGCCGGCCCGGTTCCGTAGTCCGGGCCGGCCGCCCCAGATGCGGACGGGCAGTGCCGGTGGGGGTCAGCCGGTGAATGCGCGGGCGAGCGCGTACCCCAGGCTGGCCGCGCCCAGCCCGGCGACCACGCTGGCCAGCACGTTCGCCACGGCGTGGAAGCGGGCACCGTCCCGGGTCAGCCGCAGCGTCTCGTAGCTGAGCGTGGACCAGGTGGTCAGCGCGCCGCAGAAGCCGGTACCGATCAGCGCGGTCACCGCCGGGTCCGCCGGCACCGCCACCACCGCGCCGAGGACCAGCGACCCGAACACATTGATGGTCAACGTGCCCCACGGGAAAGGGGAATCGTGCCGGGCCTGCACCGCCCGGTCGGTCAGGTAGCGCAATGGAGCGCCGAGCGCGGCCCCGATCGCGATCAGCAGGACGGTCATCGCGGCTCCCCGGCACCGGCCCTGGCCAGCACCCGGCCGGCCAGCGCGTCCCCCAGCCAGACGGCCAGGAGCGCCCCGACCAGGGTCGCCGCCAGGTAGGCCAGCGCGGTACCCGGTGCCCCGGCGGCCACCGCCCGCTGCACGTCCACCACGTAGGTGGAGAACGTGGTGTAGCCGCCCAGCACCCCGACGCCGAGGAACGGCCGGACCAGCGGGCCGGCCGGGCGGGCGGTGAGCACCGCCATCAGCACGCCGATCAGCAGGCAGCCGGTGACGTTGACGCCGAAGGTGGCCCACGGGAACCCGGTGGGCGGGTGCGGGAAGGCCGCCTGGAGGCCGCCCCGGGCCAGCGCGCCGAGCACACCCCCGGCCGCGATGGCGCCCAGCACGGTGGCCGGGTGGGCGGTCAGCTCCCCGCGGTCGGCGGGGACGTGCAGGTCGACATCCGGATCGACGCGGCGTTCGGGCGGTCGTGTCACAGTTCCTCCCCACCAGGACGGGCATCACTGGCAGGGACCGTTGGCGAGCCCCTGACCTGGCAGGACCCACGGTACGGGCGTACGGTGTGCGGCATCGCCCGGCGCGCGGCGGCGTCGGGGCTTGTGGCGCAGGAGGCAACCGTGCAGGACCGCACCCCTCGACAGGAGGAGCTGGATCCCGTCGAGCGGGTGTCCGTGGACGAGCTGCGGGCGGTGCAGTTGGACCGGCTGCGCTGGTCGCTGCGGCACGCGTACGACAACGTGCCGCACTACCGCCGGGCCTTCGAGGCGGCCGGGGTCCACCCGGACGACCTGCGCGAGCTGGCCGACCTGGCCCGCTTCCCGTTCACCGGGAAGGCCGAGCTGCGGGAGAACTACCCGTTCGGGATGTTCGCGGTGCCCCGGGAGCGGATCGCCCGACTGCACGCCTCCTCCGGCACCACCGGCCGCCCCACCGTGGTCGGCTACACCCGCAACGACGTCAGCACGTGGGCGAAGCTGATGGCCCGCTCCATCCGGGCCGCCGGCGGACGCCCCGGCGACCGGGTGCACGTCGCCTACGGGTACGGGCTCTTCACCGGTGGGCTCGGCGCGCACTACGGCGCCGAGGAACTGGGCTGCACGGTCATCCCGGTCTCCGGCGGGATGACCGAGCGGCAGGTGATGCTGATCCGTGACTTCGAGCCGGACGTCATCATGGTCACCCCCAGCTACCTGCTGGCGATCGTGGACGAGATGGAACGCCAGGGCGTCGACCCAAGGTCCACCTCGCTGCAGGTCGGCATCTTCGGCGCCGAGCCGTGGACCGAGGACATGCGCCGGGAGATGGAGCAGCGCCTCGACATGCACGCGATCGACATCTACGGCCTGTCCGAGGTGATGGGGCCCGGGGTGGCCGTCGAGTGCGTGGAGACCAAGGACGGCCTGCACCTGTGGGAGGACCACTTCTACCCGGAGATCATCGACCCGGTCAGCGGGGAGGTGCTGCCCGACGGTGAGCAGGGGGAGCTGGTGCTCACCTCGCTCACCAAGGAGGCCATGCCGGTGGTCCGCTACCGCACCCGCGACCTGACCCGGCTGCTGCCCGGCACCGCCCGGACGATGCGGCGGATCGAGAAGATCACCGGCCGGACCGACGACATGATGATCGTCCGCGGGGTGAACGTCTTCCCCACGCAGATCGAGGAGCTGATCCTGCGTACGCCCGCGCTGTCGCCGCACTTCCAGTGCGTGCTGGGCCGGCAGGGCCGGATGGACACCCTCACCGTCAAGGTGGAGCGGCGGGCCGGGGTGCCGGCCGACGAGGCGGAGCGGGCCGGGACGGCCCTGGTGCAGCAGGTCAAGGACACGATCGGGGTGAGCGTGGCGGTGCAGGTCGTCGAGCCCGACGGGGTGGAACGGTCGATGGGCAAGATGCGCCGGATCGTCGACCAGCGGCGGGGGCGTTGAGGTGGCGGAGCACGACGGCCGCACCGCGGCCCACGACATGTTCGACGCCGACGTGGCCTCCAAGGGGCTCGGCATCGAGCTGGTCTCGGCCGGCGACGGCGCGGCGGTGGCCCGGATGCGGGTCACCGCGGCCATGCTGAACGGCCACGCGATCGGTCACGGCGGCTTCGTCTTCCTGCTCGCCGACACCGCGTTCGCGCTGGCCTGCAACAGCCACGGCCCGGCCACGGTGGCCGCCGGCGGCGAGATCAGTTTCCTCCGGCCGGTGCGCGAGGGCGACCTGCTGGAGGCTCGGGCCACCGAGCGGGTCCGCTACGGCCGCAGCGGCATCTACGACGTCACGGTCTGGCGGGACGGCGAGGTGGTCGCCGAGTTCCGCGGCCGCAGCCGCACCCTGTCCCGGGACGCGCGGGGCGGCGCGGCCGGCTGAGCCCGCAGCGCCCCCACCGGACGGCGGACCCCCGCCCGAAATCGAGTCCCTGGGCTCGGCCTTCCAACGGCGCGGCTGCCCGATCTGCCGGTGGCCCGGCAGCACGATGAACCGGTGACACACATCCTGCTGTTGCACTCCGTCTTCGGGCTGCGGCCCGCCGTGCTGGCCGCCGCCGCCCGGCTGCGCGCCGCCGGGCACGAGGTCACCACCCCCGACCTGTACGGGCTGCCGGCGGCAGACACCGTCCAGGACGGTTTCGCCCTGCTCGACAAGGTCGGCCGGGACAGCGTGCTGGAGCGAGCCCGCGCGGCGGCGAGCGATCTCCCGGCCGAGGCGGTGCTGGCCGGCTTCTCGATGGGCGCCGGGGTGGCCGGGGCGCTGCTCGCCGAGCGGCCGCGGGCGGCGGCGCTGCTCCTGCTGCACGGCACCGGGGGCGCCCCGGAGTCGGTACGCCCCGGGCTGCCGGTGCAGCTGCACCTCGCCGACCCTGACGAGTACGAGCCGCCGGACGAACTGGACGAGTGGCGGCGGGCGATGACCGACGCCGGCGCCGAGCTGTCCGTGTACCGCTATCCGGGGCCCGGCCACCTCTACACGGACCCCGATGTGCCCGACCACGACGCCCTGGCGGCCGCGCTCACCTGGGACCGTGCCCTGGCGTTCCTCGCCGGTTGAGCCTCGGCGCCGCTCACCGCCGCACCCACCTGGCCCACCGGCGCTCCCAGTCTCGTCCGGGATGTTCCTTCGCAGGCGCTACGGACGTGATGACGTGAATCGACCCGGCGGAGGTGGTGCTCGTCGGGCCCTTTCGAGCTGATGGCGTGCCCGACTCATCCCACGCCCGACGGGCTTGAATCGCTTACGCCATCAGGCCTGTAGGCAGCGAGGAGGGCGTGGTGCGGCGCGACGGACGCATCGGGGCAGCCGCCACGGCAGGCGCGGACCGGGACGACGCCGGGGGCGGAGCAGCCCCGTGCCCGCTCCGCCCCTGGCGCCGGGCTCAGGCCACGGCGAGCGCCGGCGACCCGGCGAAACCGCCGGTGCGACCACGTCCCCGTGCTCGCGCTCGGGGCGCTGCCCGGTGCGCCGGTTCCCGGTCCCGTCCGGTCAGGGCTGGCGGCCCGACGGCCGGCAGGGCCTGCCGGCGACCGTCCCCCGGTGCGCCCGCTCCCCGTGCCAACCCGATGTGCGGCAGGCCGGCGTACCGGGACGGGGAACGCGGCAGCGAGACCGTGGGCGAGCCGTCGAATGTTCCAGCCGTGGTCTCGGCCCTGAACATGCCGCGCGAGACGAGATCACCCTGGTCGTGGCGGGTGCGCCGCCCGACCGATTTGGCACGCGGCGGCGGGGCGCCCTCCGGATGCTTCGGTCCGGCGGTCGCGGCGGCCGGCCGACGGGCAGCATCCACCAGTCCGGGCAGCGGCCCCCTCGCCCCACCATCGCCAGGCGACGACCCGGAACCCGGCCGGGCCGGGCAGGTCGCCGGATCGCCGGTCCGGGGACCGGCGCTCGGCCGACCCGCGAACCCTGCCGCGGCTGCCACGCGGTCCAGGCGCGTCCCAGCACCGGTCGCGGCTGCCACGCGGTCCGGGCGCGTCCCTGCGCCGGCCGCGGCGGCCACCGCGGGTTGCGGGGCGGTCCGCGCCCGCCCGGCGAACTCCGCCCGCAGCGCGCGGGGCAGCCGGTGCCGCGCCACCCGGGCCACCGTGGGCTCGGCGACGGCGTACCCGCCCAGGCCGGTCCGGCGCAGCAGGCCGGCCGCGACCAGGGCGCGCAGCACCGGCTCCGCCCGGCCCGGCGCCCAGCCGAGCACCCGGTCCATTGTCGCGGCCGGAAACTCCGCGGGTTGGGCCGCGCCGGCCATCAGCACCGCCCGCTGGTCGCCGTCGAGCCGGTCCAGCCGGGCGTCGACCCGGCGGCGCACCGTGTCCGGCACCCCGATCCGGTCGCCGTCCTCGTCGAGCGCCCGGACGTACGCCTGCGCGACGGCCGGGTTGCCGCCGGTCAGCGGCAGCAGCTCCCCGGCCAGCGCGGCCGGTCGGCCGGCCCGGTCGAGCAGTTGCCGGAGCAGCCGCCCGGTGTCCACGGCGCCCAGCGTGGGCAGCGGCACTCGGCGACGTCGCCCGGCGGCGCCGGGCAGCAGGTCGGCCCAGCCCGGACCGTGAGTGGTCACCACGGCGAGGGGCAGTCCCCGCTCGCTCGCCGTGGCGAAGAGCCGGTGCAGGAACCGGTTCAACGCCGGGGCGGCCCGGTCGAGGTCGTCCACCGCCACCACGGTCGGCTGGCCGGCGGCCAGGTCGAGGAGGACCTCCCGCCAGACCTCGGCGCCGCGGCCCGCCGCGCCCGCGTCCTGCGGCGCCACGACGAAGTCCGCCAGCGCGTGCACCGCCGCGGCGCGGCGGGCCGGCGGCAGCAGCCCGGCCAGCGCCGTGGCCAGCCGGCGGCGTACGGTCGGGGTCGGATCGGTGTCGCGGACCCGGGCGAACGCGCGGACCGTGTCGGCCAGCGGCGCCAGCTCTCCCTCCGGGTACGGCGGGCAGTGCGCCACGCACCAGCGGACCGGCGCACCGTCCACCGTCGACACCGCACGGGTCAGCTCGTGCAGAATCCGGCTGCGGCCACTGCCGGCCGGGCCGACCAGGGAGACCCAGCGCGGCCGGCGGTCCCGGACGGCTCGGGCGATCTCGTCGCCGGCGGTGGCCAGCTCGCGGCGCCGCCCGACCAGCGGGCCCTGGTGGCGGGTCGGCCGGGGCCGGGCTGCCCCCAGCACCCGCCAGACGTCCAGCGGCAGCGCCTTCCCGGCCACCGTCAACGCGGCCAGCGGGCGCTGGTCGACCAGCCCCTCGGTGGCCCGCCGGGTGGCCGCGCAGACCGCCACCCCGCCCGCCGGGGCGTACTCCTGGATGCGGGCCGCGGTGGTGATGACGGCGCCGCTGGCGGTGCCGTGTCCGCCGTCGCGGGTGGCGGCCAGGTCGACCAGGGCCTCGCCGGTCGCCACGCCGACGCGGACCCGCAGCCGGATGCCGGCCGGTGCCCGCCGGTCCAGCGCGTCCTGGATCTCCAGCCCGGCCCGCACCGCCCGGTACGCGTCGAACCCGTCCGACCCGTGCGCCCCGAACAGCGCCATCACCGCGTCGCCGATGTACTTCTCCACCACGCCGTTCCACCGGCGCAGCACACCGGCGACCGTGTTGAAGTACGCGCGTTGCAGCTCCCGGACATCCTCCGGGTCGAGCCGCTCCACCAGACCGGTCGAGCCGACGATGTCGGCGAAGAGCACGGTGACGGTGCGTCTCTCCTCGGGCACCGGCCAGTGGGCGGCGGTGACGGGTTTCCGACTTCTCACGATCGCGGTCATTGGCCTCGCACCCACCCTTTCCCCCGCCCGGTGCCTGACGACCTCCGGAGACTTTCACCACCGGGTCCTCGGGGGATCGGTAGGACGACGTATGTCGACCACCCGCAACCTTTAGTCGTAATGTCGACGCGAGATGTACCACCACCGGCTCTCGCCCGTAGAACGGTGGGGGAACGTGTGACTAGGCTGCGAGCCATGGCCAGCGATGTGGACACCGCACCGCTTGTCGGCCGTGCCGACACCGTGACGGCGCTCCGGTCGGCCCTGCTCGACGACGTCGCGCCCGGGCACACCGCTGCGGTCTTCCTCACCGGTGAGAGCGGGGTGGGCAAGACCCGGCTGCTGGCCGAGGTCAGCGAGCGGCTGCGGGAGGCGGGCGCGCTCGTGCTGACCGGTTCCTGTCTCGACATCGGCGACGCCTCCCCGCTGCATCCGCTGCGGCAGGCGTTGCGCCGCTTCGACGCCGAGGCGACCGAGGCCCGCCTCGCCTCGGCGGTCCGCGGCCTGCTCCAGGTCTTCGACGAGGAGACCCCGGGCCCGGACGGCGCGGGCACCCTGCTGGAACGGGTCTCCCGCGGGTTGCAGCTGGTCGCCGGGGGGCGTCCGCTGGTCCTGGTCCTGGACGACTTCCAGTGGGTCGACCGGAGCACCCGCCAGCTCCTGCTCTATCTGCTCGCCGGCCTCGGTGACCTGCAGCTGTCGGTGCTCGCCGCGATCCGGGCCGAGTCGTTGCAGGGCGCGCACCCGTTGCGCCGGGTGCTCACCGAGCTGCGCCGGCTGCGGTCGGTCCGGGTGGTCGACCTGGCGCCGCTGGACCGCGCCGGCACCGACGAGCTGGCCGCCGCGATCGTCGGCGCGCCGCTGAACCCCGACGCGGCCGACCAGATGTGGCAGCGCAGCGGCGGCAACCCGTTCGTGGTCGAGGAGCTGGCCCGGGACCTGCGCGACGGCCGCGACGGCCTCTCCGACACGGTACGCGAGGTGTTCCTGGCCCGGGTGGACGCGCTGCCGCAGCACGCGCACGCGGTGGTGCACGCGGTCGCCGCCGGTGTCGAACCGGTCGAGCACTGGCTGCTCGCCCAGGTGGTCCGGTTGCCCGAGGAGGAGCTGATCGACGCGGTCCGGGCCGCGGTGGCGCACCGGCTGCTGGTCGGCGCCGACGACGGCTACCGGCTGCGGCACCGGCTGGTGGCCGAGGTGCTGGCGCACGAGCTGCTGCCCGCCGAGCGCGCCGCGCTGCACCGGCGCTACGCCGAGGCGCTGACCTCGGCCACCGCCGAGCTGCACCAGGCCCGGCTGGCCCACCACTGGCGGCTGGCCGGCGAGCCGGGCCGGGCGTTGCCGGCGGCGATGGCCGCGGCCCGCGAGGCCGAGCGGCTGCAGGGGTACACCGAGGCGCACCGGCACTGGTCGGCGGCGTTGCAGCTGGCGAACACCCCGGCCGCGGTGTCGCCGGACGGCGACCGGCCGGACCCGGTCGAGGTGAACCGCGCCGAACTGCTGGAGCACGCGGCCGAGACGGCGCACCACTGCGGCGAGCACGCCCGGGCCCTGGCCCTGCTGGAGGAGCTGGCCGCGGACCCGGCCGGGCCGGCGACCTGCGCCCTGCACATCCGGCGGGCCCGCTACCTGGCCGCCGCCGGCCGGTCGGCGCCGGCGGAGGCCGAGTACCGGCGGGCCCTGGAGGCCGCCGACTGCACCCCCCGGGAGCGGGCCACCGCCGCCGCCCACCTGGCCGAGCTGCTGCTGCACCTGGGCCGGTACGGCGAGGCCGGTGACCAGGCCCGGGAGGCGCTGGAGCTGGCCGCGGCGGTCGAGGGCTCCACCTCGGAGCTGGTGCTGGCCAGCGCCGCGCTCGGTTTCAGCGAGGCCTTCCTGGAGGACCCGGACGCCGGGCTGGCGGTCATGCGCAACGCGCTGGAGATCGCCGAGCGCGCCGGCCGGCCGGAGGACGTCGCGTGTGCGTACCTGCACCTGGCGGAGCTGCTCACCGGTCCGCTGAACATCCTCGAGGAGGGGGTGGTGGTCGCCCGCCGCGGTGCCGAGCGGGTCGCCGAGCTGGGGCTGGGCCGCACCTGGGAGACCCGGCTGCTGGCCATCGCCACCAACGGGCTGTTCCGGGTCGGCCAGTGGGCCGAGGCGGAGAAGGTGGTCGCGGCGGCGCTGCGGCACCGTCCCTCCGGCGCCGACGCGGTGGAGCTGCTGCTCGCCCGCTGCCGGCTCTCCGTCGGGTACGGCGACATCGAGGCCTCCGACCGGGACCTGGAGGCGGTGGCCACCGTGCTGGCCGGCGGCGGGGCCCGGCACGTGCTGCCGATGCTGATCCTGCGGGCCGGACTGGCCATGTGGCAGGGGCGGCACGACCTGGCCCGGCAGGCCGTCCAGCGGGGCCTTACCGAGAGCCGCTCCGACGACGTCATCGTGCTCGCCACGCTCGCGTGGCACGGGCTGCGGGCGGAGGCGGAGGCGCACGCCAGCCGGACCGTCGAGGTGGACCCCACCGCGGTGCGGCGGCTGCGCGAGGTGGCCGAACGGGTGGCGCGCAAGAGCGAGAAGGCGGGGGCCCCGGTGCGCTATGTCGCCGACGGGTTCCTGGCGTTGTGTGACGCCGAGGGCAGCCGGCTCGACGGCAAGGGCGACCCGGAACTGTGGGCCCGCTCGGCCGAGCTGTGGGACCACCGCAACCACCCCTATCCGGCGGCGTACTCGCGACTGCGGCAGGCCGAGGCGCTGCTGGCCCGGCGCAGCAAGCCGGCCACGGCGGGCAAGCTGCTGCGGCAGGCGTACCAGATGGCGCAGGGGCTGGGCGCGGTGCCGTTGAGCTCGGAGATCCGTACCCTGGCCGGTCGGGCCCGGGTGACCCTGGAGGAGCGGCCGGCCGGCGCCCGCCCGGTGCCCCGGCCCCGGCGGGCCCCGGCGGACGCCGCGCCGGCCGTGGACGAGCTGGAGGTGCTCACCGCCCGGGAGCGCGAGGTGCTCGCCGCGGTGGCGGAGGGGCTGACCAACAAGGAGATCGGCCAGCGGCTGTTCATCAGCGAGCGGACCATCGGTGTGCACGTGTCGCACATCTTCGACAAGCTCCAGGTCCGCACCCGGGTGCAGGCCAGCGCGATCTTCCTGCGCAACCGCTCCGCGTAGACCGGGCGCCCGATCGCGCCGAATACGTCGTTCTACTGATCCGGCCGGCGTACGCCGGCTGGGAGGCTGTCCAGCGTCACCGTGGCGCCCCGCGACGTTCCGGCACAGTGGAGGAGAGATGACTGAACCGGTCTGGGGTCCTGTGCACCAGGACATCGTCGGGCTGCTCGCCGACCACCCCGCCGACGTGCCGGCGGTCGTCGACCACCTCACCAAGCTCCAGGACATGCTGGTCCGGCTGCCTCCGCTCGAGGAGAGCTGCCCCCTCGCCGACTTCAACAGGCTCTACCTGACCATCACCACGAGCGTGCTGGAGGGCCTGTACGACGATCGGTTCGCCGACCCGGTCTTCCTGGCCCGGCTGGACGTGGAGTTCGCCACCCGCTACTTCGACGCGTTGCGGTTCTGGACCGAGTCCAGCCCGAACACGCCGAAGGCGTGGGCCTGCCTGTTCGAGCGGATGCGCGGCCCGGACGCCCGGCCGCTGCCGTCCGCCGCGGCCGGGGTCAACGCGCACATCAACTACGACCTGCCGTTCGCGCTGGTCACCACGTTCGACAGCCTGGAGTCCGAGCCGGTCGACGGCAGCGAGCAGCACCGCGACTACCTGGAGATCAACGACATCTTCGCCGAGAAGATCCCGGGGCTGCGCCGCGGCTACCTGGACAACTGGCAGTTGATGATCGACATGCTGAACGGCGAGATCGACGACTGGTACCAGGGCGAACTGGTGGAGTACACCCGGAACGTGGCCTGGCGCAACGCGCAGAAGATCTGGCGCTGCCGGCACGATCCGGAGGCCCGCGAGTGTGAGCGGACGCGGCTGGACGACAACGCCGCGCTGCTCGGCCGGCTGCTGCTCTCGCCCCTCGGGGCGTTCCTGCAGTAGCCGGGACGGGGGGTCCCCGCGCTCCGGAGTCCAGGGGGGCGGAGCGCGGGGACGCCGTCCCGCCGCCGGACGGTGAGGACTTCATCCGCCACCACGACGTGGCGCCGCGGCATCTGGTCCGGGCCGCCCGTGGCCGGGTGCTGATCTTTTACTTGGCCGGCGCCTAGCTGCACCGGTGGACCGCCGCGCTGGCGTGACGGCTCAGCCGCGCCGGGTCCGGTTCCGGTACGCCGCTGCGGCGGCCCGGTTGTTGCACAGCTCGCAGCAGTAGCGCTGCCGGCCCGCCCGGGTCCGGTCGAGGTAGGGCGCCCGGCAGGGGTCGGCGGCGCAGACGCCGAACCGGTCCGTCCCGCCGGTCGTGGCGGCCCGGGCCAGGGCTCCGGTGACGGTGGCGGCGAACGGCCCGATCGGGCCGGGCCGGGGCAGCGGGGTCAGCCGCAGCGTGCCGTCCGGGCTGGCCTCGACCGCCGTGCCGGCGCTGACCTCGGTCAGCACCTCGTTGAGGGTGGCCACCCGGGCGGCCGGGTCGGGAGCGGCGAAGACCTGGTAGAGCCGTGTCCGCAGCTCCCGCAGCCGGGGCAGGTCGGCGTCGCCCAGCGGTTCGGTCAGCTCGGTGAGGCCGAGTTCCCGGCCGGCGGCCCGGAGCCGGGCCACGGAGAGCTGGTCGACCGGGTCCTGGAGCACCCAGTAGCTGTGCAGCAGCGCGACGGCCAGCCGCAGCGCCGGCTCCAGGGGTGGCACCGCGCTCATCCGCGCCCGCTCCGCCGTCCGGTTGCCGACACGCCCGCCGTCCTTCCCCGCTTGACCTACCGCCGCCCGCCATCCTACCGTCATCAGCTGTAAAACGCGTTTAAAAACTTATGGAGGTGTGTGGTGCGACGACTACCCGCACTCGTGTCCACGGCCGTGCTGCTGGTCACCGGCGCATTCGTCAGCGTCGGCGGGGCGCACGCGCAGGCCCCGACCGACGCCGCGAGCGCCGGGAGACACCGGGCCGCCGTGCTGGTCCGGGACATCGAGATCCCGGTGCCCGGGCAGCCGGCCGTCCGGGCGTACCTGGTGCGGCCGCAGCGGTCCGGCGCCGGGCTGGCCGGCGTGCTGAACCTGCACTGGTTCGAGCCCGGCCGGGTCAACCAGGACCGCACCGAGTTCCTCGCCGAGGCGACCGCCCTGGCCGGGCGCGGGGTGGTCTCGCTGCTGCCCCAGCTCACCTTCCCGTGGGCGGGCGACCCGGTCGGCGACGCGCGGGACCGGGCCGCCGTGACCGCCCAGCTCGACGCGGTGCGGCACGCCTACCGGCGGCTGCTCGCCGAGCCCGGCGTCGACCGGACCCGCACCGCCGTGGTCGGCCACGACTACGGCGCGATGTACGCCGTCGACCTCGCCGCCGGCGAGCCGGGGCTGCGCACGGCGGTGCTCCTCGCGCCGGACGCCACCTGGGCGAACTGGTTCTACCTGTACTGGCTCCAGCTGCCGGAGGGGGAGCAGGCGGCATACCGGGCGGTCTTCGCCGGGCTGGACCCGGTGGACCTGGTGGGGCGGCTCGGCACCGGGGCGTACCTCCAGTTCGCCGGCGCGGACCGGTTCGTCGGCCCGGCGACCCGCGCGGCCTTCGCCGCCGCCGCACCGCAGGCCCGGGTGTCGCTCTATCCGCGCGAGGAACACGACCTGGGCGCGACCAGCGTCCGCGACGACCGGCTCGCCTGGCTCGCCCAACGGCTGGACCTGCGTGACTGACCACAGCGGGAGGGGGCCGGCCGGCCCGGGGCCTGCCGGCCGGTCCCGGCCCGCGGGATGGGCGGGCCCGGGCGCGGTGCCGACCACCGGGCCGCGGCCGGACCGGTGAGGGTACCTCGCTCCGGCCGCACCGACGCCGGCCGAGCCACCCCGGTTGTGCATCCGGTTCGCCGTCCCGGTGCCGGCCCTGGCCTCCCGTCCCTGGCCACACCACCCGGGCATCACGGTGACGTCGCCGATCCGGACTGCCGCCGCGCGCCCTGCGTACCCCGGCCCGAGCGGGGGGCGCCGGGCGGCACGCCCCCCGCCGGCCCGGGCGATCTTTCCCGGCTTGCCGGGTTCGCCGGTCGGCGCCGCGGGTACCGCCTACGGTCGGGTCAGGCTGGCGTTGCCGGTGGCGTCGCTGTGCGGGCGGCCCGGCGAGCCGCGCGCCGAGGGGTGAACATGACGGACGAGCGGGACGGGCCGCGACGCGGGCGGGGGCGGCGGGGCAACGCGGGGCGCGGCGACGAGCGCGGACTCGACGCCGCCGGCGACCGGGACCGCGCCCCGGGCCCCGGCCGGACGCCGGCGCGGATCCCGGAGTGCGTGCCGAGCCACATCCGGCCGGCGGAGCCGCCCAACCGGCTGAGCCGGTGGCTGTTCCAGCACCGGGTGCACCCGGTCGGCCCGGAGACGCTCGAACCGGAGGCCCGGGCCCACCCCTGGTGGCAGGTGATGTGCCTGACCGGCGTGGACTACTTCTCCACCCTCTCCTACCTGCCCGGCATCGCCGCCCTGGCGGCCGGTGTGCTTTCCCCGGTGGCCACCCTGCTGATCGTGGCGCTGACCCTGTTCGGGATGCTGCCGATGTACCGGCGGGTGGCCCGGGAGAGCCCGCACGGGCAGGGCTCCGTGGCCATGCTGGAGCGGCTGCTGCCGTTCTGGCGGGGGAAGATCTTCGTACTCATCCTGCTCGGCTTCGTCGCCACCTCGTGGATCATCACGATCACCCTCTCCGCCGCGGACGCCACGGTGCACCTGCTGGAGAACCCCAAGCTGCCGGCGTCGGTCCCGCACGGCGCCACGGCGGCGGTGCTGGTGACGGTGGTGCTCCTGCTCATCCTCGGCGGCGTGTTCCTGATGGGCTTCAGCGAGGCGGTGCAGGTCGCCATCCCCCTGGTCGCGGTCTTCCTCGCGCTCAACGCGGTGGTCGTGGTGGTCGGGCTCGGTCAGGTGGCGGCCCACCCGGAGGTGCTGAACGGCTGGCTCGAACTCCTCACCGCCCAGGTCACCAACGTCAGCGACCTGGTGGGGCCGGCCGTGCTGGCGTTCCCGCTGCTGGTGCTGGGCCTGTCCGGCTTCGAGACCGGGGTCAGCATGGAGCCGCTGGTCCGGGGCCGGGGCGCCGACCCGCAGGAGCGGCTCCGGTCCCGGATCCGGAACACCCGCAAGCTGCTCACCGCCGCGGCGCTCATCATGTCCGTCTACCTGATCACGACCACCTTCGTGACCACCGTGCTGATCCCCCCGAAGGAGTTCCAGCCCGGTGGGGGAGCCAACGGACGGGCGCTGGCCTTCCTGGCCCACGAGCACCTGGGCGAGGGGTTCGGCACCGTCTACGACATCAGCAGCATCCTCATCCTCTGGTTCGCCGGCGCCTCGGCGATGGCCGGTCTGATCAACATCGTGCCGCGTTACCTGCCGGACTACGGCATGGCGCCCGAGTGGGGCCGCGCGGTCCGTCCTGTGGTCCTCGTCTACACGCTGATCAGCATCGCCATCACGGTGGCCTTCCGCGCCGACGTGAACGCCCAGGCCGGGGCGTACGCGACGGGGATCCTGGCGATGATGTTCTCCGGCGCGATCGCGGTGGCCATCTCGGCGCTCCGCGCCCGGCACCGGGTCGCCGCGGCCGGCTTCACGGTGCTCACTGTGGTGCTGCTCTACGCGCTGCTGGCGAACGTCATCGAGAAGCCGGACGGCATCACGATCTCCGCGTTCTTCATCCTCGGCATCGTCGTGGTCTCGCTGGTCTCGCGGGTCACCCGGACCACTGAGCTGCGCGCCGCGCAGATCGAGTTCGACGAGCCGGCCCGGCGGTTCGTCGCCGACTCGCTGGCGAACGACGGCCGGCTGCACCTGGTCGCGAACAAGCGGCAGGGCGGGACGGTGCAGGAATACCGGGCCAAGGAGCGGGCGCAGCGGGCGATCAATCCGGTGCCGGGCAAGGCCGACGTTCTCTTCCTCGAGATCGACGTGATCGACCCGTCGCAGTTCAGCCAGGTGCTGCGGGTGCACGGGGTGGAGGTGGACGGGTACCGGGTGCTGCGGGCCGGCAGCCCGGCCGTGCCGAACGCGATCGCGGCGATCCTGCTCGCGCTCCGGGACGCCACCGGGGTACGCCCGCACGCCCACTTCGAGTGGTCGGAGGGAAATCCCCTCGCGCATCTGCTGCGCTACCTGATCCTCGGCCGGGGGGACACCCCGCCGGTGGTCCGGGAGATCATCCGCAAGGCTGAGCCCGATCCCGCCCACCGCCCCGGCATCCATGTCGGCGGCTGAGGCGGCGCGCTCAGCCGGGCGTGCGGCGGACCGCCCCAGGCTGCCGGCGAGAAACTTGTGGGCGGCTGCCCGTCCCGGCTGACGCCGGACCAACGCCCGCGTACACCAGCCTCCTAGGACGCCGTACGGAGGGTGACGACGCCCGCGCCGGACCCGAAGCGGCCCGCGCCGCAGGGAGCGGGCGCGGGCCGGAAGGGGAGTGGCCTACTTCGACGGCTCGGGGAGCGTGCAGTCCACCTTCGGGTTTGCGCCGATGTAGTTCAGCGGACCGGCCACGATGGTGACCAGAATGGTGCCGGCCTCGGCGCAGTTCTTGTCGTCGTTGCTGTAGTAGCCGCGCTGACCGGCGGCGATCGCGCCGATGATGAGCCAGATGACGACCAGGACGCCGAGTATCGAGGTGCCGCGCATGGGGTGCCTCCACGGGGTTGTGGCGGATTCGAGAGGTGAGGTCCCTGTACCCCGGGCGGGTGAGTGCCCAAACGGTGCCGCGAGACGCGCGGCCGATTTCGATCATCGCGGCCCCCGGTGGCGGCCCGCAGCGGCGCCGCTCACGGCGCGCCGGCTCAGGTCGGCGGGGACGCGTCCTCCGGCGGCCGGCCCCGGCTGCGCAGATGGTCGGCGACAGCCACGCCGGCCAGCACCAGCATGGCGCCGAGCGCGGCGCACAGCGGCGGCAGGAACAGCACCGCCGGCGCGATGGTGAGCAGGGCGAGCAGCCCGCCGGGGCGGGACAGCGACACCCGGCTGAACACCTCGTACTCGAAGACGCTGCGGCCGACCAGGAACATCGCCGGCCCGCCGAGGATGACCGCCGCCCAGGCCGGCGGCGTACGCCCTGTCGGCTCGTGCAGCACCAGGTCGAAGCCGGCCGCGGTGGTCACCACCCCGGCCACCATCAGCAGGTGGGTGTAGGGCGCGGTGTTCAAGAACCGGCTCGGCTGCTTCGACTGGGAAATGGCCTGCGGCAGCAGCTCACCGGACTTGTGCACGTAGATCCGCCAGAGCAGCAGGGTGGTGACGAAGGCGACCCCGAACGCGGCGATGTTCTCCGCCTCCGAATGGTGGAGGCTGAACATCGTGCCGGTGACCAGGATGGCGTCGCCGAGGGCGATGATGAAGAACTGTTGGTAGCGCTCGGACAGGTGCTCGGCGGTTACCTCCCGTTGCGAGTCGGGCACCACCCCGAGTCCGGGCACCGGGTACGCGAGCCGGAAGCCGAGATAGTCGATGCCCAACGCCAGTGCCCAGAACACCTGCCGGGCGTCCTCCGACACCACGGCCCCGACCAGCCAGGGGACGGCGGAGACCGCGAACCAGAGGAAGACCCGCGCCGCGCGGCGTCGGGTCGGCCCGTCGTGCCGGACCGCCGGCATGAGGAAGAGCCCGCGTCCAAGGTGGATGGCCACGTACGTCCCGGCAAAGACCAGGCCTCGGGTGCCGAAGGCGTCCGGGACGGCGGTGGTCATCAGCAGCGCGCCGAACATCACCGCGGCGATCAGCAGTTTGATCTGCGGACGCTGCGGGTCGTACATGTCGGTGACCAGGGTGGTGATGGCCCAGGTCCACCAGATCGCCATCAGCATGAGCAGGGACTGGAACGCCCGCTCCCAGCTGAGCTCGGTGACCAGGCCGCGCGAGATCAGGGCGAGTGCGACCACGTAGACCAGGTCGAAGAAGAGCTCCAGCAGGGTCACCCGGCGGGGGGACTCGGGGTCGCGGACCGGGGCCTGCCGGTGGGCGGGCTGCTCCGGCGTTGCGGAGGGCACGAACTGCTCCTGCGGTGGCGGGATCGGCGCGGCGGGCCGTCCGGCCCTTCACCGACGGTAGCCACGGCCGTCCTGACCCGTGTCCGGTTTTGCACTTTCCGGTGCACCCTTCCGGTGGGCGGTGGCGACGCCGCCGGCCAGTGCGGGGTGGGTCGGGGCGGGTGTTGGCGCCGTCCCGGCCGGCACCGGTTCGGGCCGGTGGTGACGGAGCGTCACCACCGGCCCGGGGTGTTCAAGCGGTGGCGGGGCCGCTCAGGGCAGCACCGCCTCGGCCTCGGCGCGGGCGCCGGCCAGCACCTTCGCCTGCTGCGGCCAGGTCGCCACGCTCGGCGCGGCGCGCAGGCCGGCGGCCTTGATGGTCTCCCGCAGCGCCGCTTCGTCCAGCTCGGCGAGCTGCTGGTAGGTGCGGATGCCGGCGGCCTGGAGCGCGGCGGCCATCTTCGGTCCGATGCCCTGGATCTGCCGGAAGTCGTCGGCGGCCTGGTCGGCCGGCGCGGCGACCGGGGTCGCGGTGGTGTTCTCGATCGAGGTACGCGGCGCGGGGATGGCCACCGGCGTGGCCGGCTCCTCGGGCGCCGCGGCCGGCTCGACCTCGGCGGCGACCGGCGCGGCCTTGACGGTGACCGGCGCGGACTCGGCGGGCTGGTCGGCCGGGGCGGAGCCGGCCGGCTCGGGGGTGTCGGTGGACGGTGGGGTGGTGGCCTCGACGGCCGGGGCGGCGACCGGGGGAGCGTCCTGCTCGGCCGGGGCCGGCTCCTCGGTCACCGCGGTGGGCGCCGGGACCTCGTCGACGACCGCGGCGGGCCGTTCCTGGTCACCGGTGGCGGTCGCGGGGTCACCCTCCACGATGGGTGCCGCCTGGTCCGCGGTGGTGCGGCCTCCGGCCAGCACCCGCCAGATCACGAGGCCCGCCAGCACGGCCAGGATCACGACGAGCCATAGCCCGATATTCGACGACACGGCCAATCTCCTCCTCAGTACGTGAACGACAGTCGTGCGAAAGCTCGGGGCAGCTTCGCACACGTACGTCGGGGACGATAGGGAGGTCCGCGGCTTTCGTCGCTGGTGGGACGGTTCGTGCCGAACGGTGGTGGTGGCATGACCGAGCGTGTGTCCCCGGAGGCCGGGCGGGGGCGCCCCGGACCCTGGTGCCTTTGGGGTCCGGGGCGCCCGGTCACGCGCGCTGCCGCGGGTCCGGTCAGCGGATCGGCCGCGGTGTGCGGGCTCCGGTGGCGTCCCAGCTGTAGAAGCAGCCGGCGACGGCCTCCCGTGGGGAGTGCCAGGTCGGCAGGTACGGCGACGTGTGCGCGGACAGTCGCTGGTTGACCTGCTCGAAGAGTGGGTGGTTGCGGACGCCGGCCGCCGCGTCCGGGTCGACGTCGGCGGTCTCCATCAGGTGGACGCACAGGTCGTGCAGGCTGTACAGCGACCGGTGCCGGACGCCGGTCAGGATGGGCAGATCGGTCGCGTCGGACTCGGCGAAGATCTGCGCCACCCGTCCCTCCGCGCCCGGCACGATCCGGCTGACGACCAACAGTCGACTCATCGGGACCCCTCTCGCCGGCGGTGCCGCCGTCCCGCGCAGCCGGGGCGTCGGACACCGTGTGCGCTCACATTGCCCGGTCGAGTGTCAACTGCTCGTCACGATCGGTCGTTGTTCGGTGATGGTTGTCGTGACCCCGTCGCTGCTGCCGCACCGTCGGTTGTGTCCGGTGAGCGCGAGCCGGGTGCGGTGGGCGCGGTCGGTCCGCGGTGCGCGGGTGGGCCGGCCGGCCGGCCGGGCGGGTTGCCCCGGTCGGATCGTCGGGACGGTGGCTCGTGCCGCGAGGCGCGCCGGATCGGGGCGAGGGTGTCGTCGAGCAGCGCGCACATCGCGGGGGACGGTTCCAGGCGCAGTTCGCGCAGCAGCAGGTCGCGGTAGACGTAGAAGGCGTGCACCGCCTCGAAGGCGTTGCCCTCGGCGAGGTGGATGCGGACCACGAGGCGGTGCGGGGTCTCCCGGAGTGGTTCGGCGGCCATCGCTTCCAGGGCCGCCTCCAGGGCCTCGCCGTGCCGGCCGGCGGCAAGGTGGTTGCTGGCGAGTTCCTCCAGCATGTGCAGCCGCAGCTGGCGCAGCCGTTCGCGTTCCAGCAGCACCCAGTCGTCGTACCAGCCGGGGAGCAGGTCGTGGCGTCCGGCGCTGGCGGCCCCGCGGGGCGTCTCGCGGTCGCGGACGCGGGCGGCGGTGTGGACCAGTTCGTCGACGTCGAGGTGGACGGTGTCGCCGAGCCGGACGGTGTCACCGTCGGTCAGCAGCGGGCAGCAGGGGTCCTGCCGCAACCGCCACAGGGCGGTACGCAGCGACGACAGCGCTCGTTCCTCGGAGGTTTCCGGCCACAGCAGCCCGGCCAGGTGGCTGCGGGTGGCGCCGGGTCGTAGCCCGATCAGGGCGATGACCCGTTGCAGTCCGCGGGGCACCACCATCGGCACGTCGTCGTGCAGCAACCGGAAGCCGCCGAGCAGGTGCAACGACACCGGTGGCGCGGACGGCTCCTCTGCCGCCGGCGTCCTCGATTCACCGGTCACGGGCGCACCCCCTGCACCGGAACCTTCGTTCCGACTGTCCTGTGTTGCCCGGCGCGGTGCCCGCGACCCCGGTGTCGGAACGGCTCCCGCCGCGGCGGCTGACGCCGCTGCAGCCGGGCTGACCGCAACGAACGTTACCAACTATGATTACTCTGGGTCAACAGTCGTGGTGTCAAATGCGACTGTCCACACTCCGCGCGAGAACTGGCGCTGAACTGCGAAAAAGTGTCGGAATGAGTTCCCGGAAGTCGATCTTCTGATAGCTCGCGCACAGGATGCGTCAACGCAGCGTCACGACATTTCGCCTCGGATGGCCCGCAGGTGACGCCCCGTTGACGGTGTCGGCGGGACGGTGACGGAGTCGTCCGGCGGGACCGGCCGCGCCATGCGCCGGGTTCCCGCATCCAAGGGGAGGCTCTCCATGGACCGTTCACTCATCGTCGCCAAGGTGGTGCCGACCGCCGAGGATCGGGTCGCCGAGATCTTCGCCGCGTCCGACGCGACCGAACTGCCCGGCGTGGTCGGCGTCCGCCACCGGTCGCTCTACCGGCTGCACGACCTCTACGTCCATCTCCTGGAGACGGAGCGGTCGGCCGACGGCGCGGTGGAGGACGCCCGTGGGCATCCCGAGTTCATCCGGGTCAGCGAGCGGCTGCGGCCGTACATCTCGCCGTATCTGCCGGACTGGCGCTCACCGCGGGACGCCATGGCCCACTGCTTCTACCGGTACGACGCGCCCGGGCGGCGGCCGTGACCACCACCGCGCCCCAGGACGAGCAGCTCTGGTCACGCTGCGACGGCTGCGCCTCGCTGCTGTACCGCAAGCGGTTGCGCCGCAACCTGGACGTCTGCCCGGAGTGCGGCTCGCACGCCCGGCTGGACGCCCCAGACCGGGTGGCGCAGCTGGTCGACTCGGACTCGTTCGTCCCGCTGCCGGAGCGGGCCGTTCAGGTCGACCCGATCGAGTTCGTCGACGCGGTGCCGTACCCGCACCGGCTCGGCGCGGCCCGCGTCGCCACCGGGCTGGACGAGGCGGTGCTCTGCGGCACCGCCCGCATCGGCGGTCATCCGGTGGCGCTGGCGGTGATGGACTTCCGCTTCCTCGGCGGCAGCCTGGGCTGCGCGGTCGGGGAGCTGATCACCCTGACCGCCGAGCGGGCGCTTGCCGAGGCGGTGCCGCTGGTGCTGGTCACCGCCTCCGGCGGGGCCCGCATGCAGGAGGGGGCGCTGTCGTTGATGCAGATGGCCACGGTCAGCCAGGCCCTCGCCGGGCTGCGCGAGGCGGGCCTGCTGACCGTCAGCGTCCTCACCGACCCCACCTACGGCGGGGTGGCCGCGTCCTACGCCACCAACACCGACGTGGTGCTCGCCGAGAGCGGCGCCCGGATGGGCTTCGCCGGCCCCCGGGTGATCCGGCAGGTCACCGGTGCCGCGCTGCCCGAGGGCTTCCAGACCGCCGAGTTCCTGCTGCGGCACGGGCAGATCGACATGGTGGTGCCCCGGCACGCGCTGCGCGGCCGGCTGACCGCGCTGCTCGCCGCGGCGCACGCGGCCCGCCGGCGGGTGCCCGTACCCCGGCAGGTGCCGGCGCCGCGGTCGGCGACCGGGGGCGGCGGCGCCGTGCCCGCGACGGCGGCCGGCCCGGAGCGGGACGCCTGGGCGACGGTACGCACGGCCCGGCATCCCGGCCGGCCCACCACGCTGGACTACCTGGACACCGCCTTCGACGGCTTCGTCGAGCTGCACGGCGACCGGCTCGGCGCGGACTGCCCGGCGATCGTCGGCGGCCTGGCTCGGCTCGACGGCCGGCCGGTGATGGTGATCGGCCACCAGAAGGGGCACACCACCGCCGAGCTGGTGGCGCACAACTTCGGCATGGCCAGCCCGGCCGGGCACCGCAAGGCGTTGCGGCTGATGCGACTCGCGGCCCGGCTTGGCCTGCCGGTGGTGACCCTGGTGGACACCCCCGGCGCCGATCCGGGGGTGAGCGCGGAGCAGCAGGGGCAGGCGGCGGCGATCGCCGAGAACATCCTCGCGCTGAGCATGCTGCCCACCCCGGTCGTCGCGGTGGTCACCGGTGAGGGCGGCAGCGGCGGGGCGCTCGCCCTCGCGGTGGCCGACCGGGTGCTCATGCTCGAACGCGCCGTCTATTCGGTGATCAGCCCGGAGGGCTGCGCCGCGATCCTCTGGCCGGACAGCTCCGCCGCGCCGCAGGCGGCCCGCGCGCTGCGGCTCACCGCCGTCGACCTGTGCCGGCTGGGGGTGGTCGACGAGGTGGTGCCGGAGCCGGCGCAGGCCGCGCACGGTGACCCGGCGGGCGCGGCCGAGCTGCTGGGCCGGGTGGTGGCGGCGAATCTCGCCCCGTTGCTCGACGTGCCGCCGGCCACCCTGGTCCGCCGCCGCCGGCAGCGGTTCCGTCGCTTCGGTGCGGCCCGCGCCGTTGGGGTTACCCGATGAGCGCCGGCGCCCGACCCGACGAGGTGCTGGACGGGCTGCGCCGGCACGCCCGCAAGCTGGTCGCCGAGCTGGCCGGCCCGGTGCGCCGGGTCCGGCTGCGTAGCGGCGAGAACGTGCTGGAGGTGGAGTGGCACGGTCCGGCCCAGGCGGCGCCCGCCCCGCGCGCCGATGCCGAGCCGGTCGTGGAACCGGCCACCGAGCCGGTGTCCGCGCCGGACCGGCTGGCCGTGCGGGCGCCCGTGGTGGGCACCTTCTACCGCGCCCCGGAACCGGGCGCCGCTGCCTTCGTCGCCGTCGGCGACCTGGTCCGGCCGGGCCAGGTGGTCGGCATCGTCGAGGCCATGAAGTTGATGAACGAGGTGACCGCCGACCAGGCCGGACGGGTGGTCGAGATGCTGGTCGAGGACGGCAAGCCCGTCGAGTACGACCAGCCGCTGGTCGCCCTGGAACCGCTCGCCACGCGAGGAAGCTGATGTTCGACAAGGTGCTGATCGCCAACCGGGGTGAGATCGCGCTGCGGGTCCTGCGGGCCTGCCGGGAGCTGGGGGTGCGTACCGTGGTGGTGTACTCCACCGCTGACGCCGACTCGTTGCCGGTGCGGCTGGCCGACGAGACCGTCCGGATCGGACCGGCAGCGAGCCGGCAGAGCTACCTGAACGCCGCGGCGATCGTCGAGGCCGCCCGGCAGACCGGTGCGCAGGCCGTGCATCCCGGCTACGGGTTTCTCTCCGAGGACGCCGACTTCGCCGAGATCTGCGCGGCAAACGGGCTGACGTTCGTCGGCCCGCCGCCGGAGGTGATGTCGGCGCTGGCCGACAAGTCCACCGCCCGGGCGCTGATGAGCAAGGCGGGGCTGTCGCTGCCGCCGGGCGCCGTGCAGACCCTGCCGACGGTAGCCGACGCGTTGGAGGTGGCCGCCGAGGTGGGCTACCCGGTGATCATCAAGGCGGCGGCGGGCGGCGGCGGGCGCGGCATGACGGTGGTGCACGGGGCGGCCGAGTTGCCCCGCGCGTACGCGCGTACCCGCGCCGCCGCCCAGGTCGCCTTCGGCGACGACCGGGTGTACGTCGAGCGCTACCTCGCCGACGCCCGGCACGTCGAGGTGCAGGTGCTCTGCGACGGCCACGGCAACGGGGTGCACCTGGGCACCCGGGACTGCTCGGTGCAGCGCCGCCACCAGAAGCTGATCGAGGAGGCGCCCGCCCCGGCGCTGCGGCAGTCCACCCTGGACACGCTCGCGGAGACCGCACTGCGTGGCGTCCTGTCGGTCGGCTTCACCGGCGCCGGGACCGTCGAGTTCCTGGTCGACGGGGCGGGACAGGGCCACTTCCTGGAGATCAACTGCCGGATCCAGGTCGAGCACCCGGTGACCGAGCTGGTGACCGGCGTGGACCTGGTGCACGAGCAGTTGCACATCGCCGCCGGTACGCCGCTGCGCCTGCGGCAGGAGGACATCCGGCTGCGCGGGGTGGCCGTCGAGGCCCGGGTCAACGTGGAGGACCCGGACCGGGACTTCGCGCCCGCGCCCGGCCGGCTCGACCGGTTCCGGCCACCCGGCGGCCCGTTCACCCGGGTCGACACCCACGGCCATCCCGGCTATCTGGTCAGCCCGCACTACGACTCGCTGCTGGCCAAGGTCGCGGTCTGGGCGCCGGACCGGGACGGCGCGCTCGACCGCCTCGACCGTGCGCTCGGCGAGTTCGAGGTGGCCGGGCCGGGTGTCCGCACCACCATCCCGTTCGTCCGGCGGGTGCTGCGCGACCTGGCGTTCCGCCGGGGACGCCACACCACCGGCCTGGTCGACCGGCTGCTCACCGCCCCTGCCGAGGGGGCCGCGCCCGATGCTCCGCCGGCCCCCGATGCCACGCCCGTCGACGGCACCGCGCCCGCCGAGGGCGGCGCGCCGCGCGTGGCCGCTCCCGCCAACGGCACGGTGCCCGCCGCAGGCACCGCGCCCGCCGGCCACGTGGCCCTGAACGGCGGGCAGGGCGGGCCCGCCGCCGACGGCGGGCCGGGTCCCGGCCGCGCCGCCCCCGTGCCCGCTGATCCCGTGTTCGTCACCCGTGCCGAGGCCGACCCGGCCGGCCGTACCCCCGTCACCGCCGTGCCCGCCGCCGGCCCGACCACTTGGAGGACCCGATGACCGTCGCTTCCGACCGCCCGCTCGCCGCGCAGATCACCGACATCCTTGTCACCCACTGCGGCCTGGACGCGCAGACCGCCGCCCGCACCCCGGCCGCCAGCCTGGAGGAGCTCGGCATGGACTCGCTCGCCCTGCTCGAACTCTCCGCGGTCGTGGCCGACCGGTGGCGGGTCAAGATCCCCGAGCAGGCCGGGCAGCTCAGCATCGCCGGCGTCGCCGATCTGGTGGCCCGCAAGGCCGACCCGCCCGGACACACCGAGAACGGCATCGAGATCGCCGCGCCGCTGCCCCTGGTCTGGGAGGTCACCAACGACGTGGCCCGGTGGACCGAGCTGTTCACCGAGTACGCGGCGGTGGAGATCCTGGACCGCACCGGCGACACCGTGCGGTTCCGGCTCACCATGCATCCCGACGAGAACGGCGTGGCCTGGAGCTGGGTCAGCGAACGCACCGCCGACCGGGCGAGCCGGCAGGTGCACGCCCACCGGGTGGAGACCGGCCCGTTCGAGTACATGCGCATCCACTGGCGCTACGACGAGGTCCCCGGCGGCACCCGGATGACCTGGGTGCAGGACTTCGCCATGAAGCCCAGCGCCCCGGTCGACAACGCCGGCATGACCGAGCGGATCAACGCCAACAGCAAGGTCCAGCTCGCCGTCATCAAGGAACGGATCGAACGGCGGGCGGCCGCGTCGACCGGGAAGGAAGGCCGCGATGCCTGAGACCACCACCGCCCGCGTCTCCGTCCACGACGTCCCCGCCGACCGGCGGCGCGGCGGCGAGCTGCGGGTCCTGCTCGGCCCGAAGACCGTCGGCAGCACCTCCGGGTTCATGGGCGTGGCCGCCCTCGCCCCCGGAGAGCGGATCGCCGAGCACTACCACCCCTACAGCGAGGAGTTCCTCTACGTCGCCCGCGGCGCGATCACCGTCGACCTGGACGACCGGCCGGTGCCGCTCGGCGCGGGCGAGGCGCTCTTCGTGCCGAAGGACGTCCGGCACCGGCTGCGCAACACCGGCGACGAGCCGGCCGAGGTGGTCTTCCACCTCGGGCCCCTCGCTCCGCGCCCCGAGCTCGGCCACGTCGACACCGAGACACCCCCGCCCCCTCGGGAACCGTCGTGACCGGCCGGCGGACCGTGGTCACCGGCATCGGCGTCGTCGCACCCGGCGGCGCCACCCGGGACCGGTTCTGGAAGACCATCACCGAGGGGCGGACCGCCACCCGGCGGATCAGCTTCTTCGACCCGTCGCCGTTCCGCTCCCAGATCGCCGCCGAGTGCGACTTCGACCCGGACGCGGCCGGCATCACCCTCGCCGAACGGCAACGCGCCGACCGGTACGTGCAGTTCGCCCTGGCCTGCTCCACCGAGGCGCTCGCCGACAGCGGCCTCACCCTCACCGACGCCGACCGGGAACGCGCCGGCGTGGTGCTGGGCACCGCCGTCGGCGGCACCATGGCCCTGGAGCAGGAGTACGTCCGGGTCAGCGACTCCGGCCGGCACTGGCTGGTGGACCACACTCGCGGCGGGCGGTACCTCTACCAGGCGCTGGTCCCCAGCAGCCTGGCCGCCGACGTGGCCTGCCGGCACGGCCTGCACGGCCCGGCCCAGGTCGTCTCCACCGGCTGCACCTCCGGCATCGACGCCATCGGGTACGCCCACCAGCTCATCGCCGACGGCGAGGCGGACGTGGTCCTGGCCGGGGCGGCGGACTCGCCGATCTCCCCGGTGACGGTCGCCTCGTTCGACGCCATCCAGGCCACCAGCCCGGACAACGACGACCCGGAGCACGCGTCCCGGCCGTTCGACGCCGACCGGCACGGGTTCGTCCTCGCCGAGGGGGCGGCCGTGCTGGTGCTGGAGGAGGTCGAGCACGCCCGCCGCCGGGGCGCCCACGTCTACTGCGAGGTGGCCGGGTACGCCAGCCGCAGCAACGGCTTCCACATGACCGGGCTGCGCCCGGACGGGGTGGAGATGTCCCTGGCCATCAGCGACGCGCTGCGCCAGGCCCGGCTCGCCCCGTCGGCCGTCTCGTACGTCAGCGCGCACGGCTCGGGCACCCGGCAGAACGACCGGCACGAGACGGCCGCGTTCAAGCGGGCGCTCGGGCCCACCGCGTACCGGGTGCCGGTCAGCTCGATCAAGTCGATGGTGGGGCACTCGCTCGGCGCCATCGGCTCGATCGAGATGGCCGCGTGCGCGCTGGCCATCGAGTACGGGGTGGTCCCGCCGACCGCCAACTGGGCCACCCGGGATCCGGAGTGCGACCTGGACTACGTGCCCAACGAGGCGCGGGAGGTGCCCGTCGACGTGGCCCTGTCGGTGGGCAGCGGCTTCGGCGGCTTCCAGTCCGCGATGGTCTTCCGCCGGCTGGCGGTCACTCCATGACGGCGCGGGCGGTGGTGACCGGGATCGGGGTGGTGGCGCCGACCGGGATCGGTAACGACGCGCACTGGGCCAGTGTGGTCGCCGGCACCCGGCGCACCGGGCCGATCACCCTGTTCGATCCGGCGAGCTATCCCACCCGGGTGGCCGGGGAGGTGCCCGACTTCGACCCCGGCGGGTTCGCCGACACCCGGCAGCGGGTGCAGACGGACCGGTGGACGCATCTCGGGTTCGCGGCCACCCGGCTGGCGCTGGCCGACGCCGGGCTGCCCGAGCGGGCGCCGGACCCGTACCGGTGGGCGGTAACGCTGGCCAGTTCCTCCGGCGGGAACCTGTTCGGCCAGCGGGAGCTGCAGCGGCTGTGGGGTGGGCCGACGCGGACCGTCGGGGCGTACCAGTCGATCGCCTGGTTCTACGCGGCCAGTGTCGGGCAGGTGTCCATCCACCACCAGCTCAAGGGGCCGTGCGGGGTGACGGTGTCGGAGTCGGCCGGTGGGCTGGACAGCCTGGCCCACGCGGTCCGGACCGTCCGTCGGGGCACCCCGCTGGTGGTGGCCGGGGCGACCGAGTGCCCGCTCAGCCCGTACGCGCTGGCCTGCCAGCTCCGTTCGGGGCTGCTCAGCGACGTCGCCGACCCGGAGCGGGCGTACCGGCCGTTCGACGCCGGGGCCAGCGGGTACGTGCCGGCCGAGGGTGGCGCCGTCTTCGTGGTGGAGGAGTTGGGACACGCGCTGGACCGGGGCGCCCGGATCTACGGCGAGATCACCGGCTGGGCGGCCACCCACGACGCCGCCCCGACCGATCCCGAGGCCGGCCCCGATCCGACCCACTACGCCCGGGCGCTGCGGTTGGCCCTGGAGCGGGCCGGCGTACGGCCGCACGACGTGGACGTGGTCTGGCCGGACGCGCTGGGCGTGCCGGCGTTCGACCGGGCGGAGGCGAGCGCCCTGCGGGCGGTGTTCGGAAAGCGTACGCCGTCGGTCACCACCCAGAAGCCGCTGACCGGCCGGGCGCACCAGGGTGGGTCGGCGCTGGACGCGGCGACCGCGCTGCTCGCCTTCCACCACGGCCGGCTGCCCGCCTCCGCCGGCCCGCAGCGGCCCGCCGCGGGCTGCGAGCTGCCCTTCCTGCGGGATCCACGTCGCCCGCGCAGCCGTATCGCGCTGGTCGGGGCGCGCGGCTTCGACGGCTTCAACAGCGCACTGGTGCTGCGCGGCGCCGCGCCCCCACCCGCGTCGGAAGAGAGTCCCTAGACGGGTGGTCCAGGTCTTGCTGCAAAACACGATCTTGGAGGCTCTTTCGCTGTGCCCAGACGTTGACCCCTGACTTCGGCTTTACTCGTCTGGTCGGCGAATCAGTCGGGCTCGACCAGGAGCCGGGCGTAGTTGGCCGTCGACCGCTGGTAGCGCGGCAGGTGCTTGGCGAGCGCCCCGACGGCGATCGACACTGCCTCCCGCTCCCGGCCGACGCTGGTCAGTGCCAGCGCGAGCGCCGCGCTGACCGCGTCGTCGAGCTCGTCGGAGCCGCGCTCGCGCTCCTCGGTCAGCAGCCGGACGCTCTCCCCGGGCTGCCCGATGTTGCGCAGCGAGCTGGACATCTGGATCACCGAGCGCCGCCGCCGGATGCCGTGAGGCAGGCGTGGGAAGTCTTGGTCGAACCGGTCTGGCCGCAAGTGCGCGGGCTGCTTGACGCCGATGTGGGCTTTCAGACCCGGCGGCTCGCCGAAGGCGGCCTGGACCGGCTGTTCGCCGAGTTGCATCCACGACTGCGCTGGAACAACGGCGTGCTGACCCGCGAGTACGGCGACGACGAGCATCGCGATCTGCGAGGCGATGGGCTTGTCCTGGTGCCCGGCGCCTTCAAGTGGGATCAGGTCGTCGTCATCGTGGACCCGCCGTGGCAGCCCACAGTGATCTATCCGGCGCGCGGGCTCGGCACGCTCTGGCAGCCCCTGTCCACCGATCGGCATGCGGCTCTCGGTCGGTTGATCGGCAGAACCCGGGCGGTGCTGCTGCTCGGCCTCGACGAGCCGACCAGCACGACCACGCTGGCCCACCGCCACGCGCTGGCAGCCGGGACGGTCTCCGAGCATTTGTCGGTGCTGCGCGACGCCGGGTTCGTCGCCGGGGAACGACACCGGCACGAGATCCGCTATCGGCGTACGCCCCTCGGCGAAGCCGTGCTCCGTTAGTGCGGTGTTCACCACGTGCACCGGGTGTGCCGGTGGTTGTTGTGGATCCTCGCCGGGCGAGCGGCGTCCCCGTCACGGTGCCGGCGATTGCCGGGCAAGGGGCGGCGGCCGGCGGTGTACTGGAGCCGGCGTAATCGCGATCCTGCCCTGTCCGATCGAGCCGCGGCAATCCACCCAGCCGCTTTTCCTGATCTAGCCATTTGCATCTAGCTATGTCTCGAAGGGCTGCCGTAGGGTCTCGTCAGCACCCCGGGTAACGCACCTGTTGGGCGTATTTCGGCCACTTTGAGGCTGGGCGGTGGACGGTCGTGACTGTGCATCCTGTAGCGGAAGATCCTGTGGCGGCAGAGGCGAGCTGGGTGGACGACATCCTGTTCACCGGGCGTCCCACCGACGTCTGCCTTCGCCTGCCCGAACCGGTCGACAAGGGCACCCTGCGCCGCCTGGTGGGCGAGGCGCAGGCCCGGCTGGCCGAGGCCGGGCTGCGTCCCGGCGGCGCCGCCGCGCTGCGGCTGCCGCCGTCGCTGGCGTACGTGGTGAACCTGCTCGCCACCTGGCGCAGCGGCGCCCAGGCCGTGCTGCTGGACCACCGGCTCACCGACCACGAGGTCGACCGGGCGCTGCGCCGGCTCACCCCCCAGGTGGTGGTGGCCCCGGTGCGGACCGGCGGGGGAGCGCTGCGGATCTTCGTCGACGTCACCGAGGGGATCACGGCCTACTCCGACCGCTCGGCCGGCAGCCCGCACGCGGTGATCCAGCTCAGCTCCGGATCCACCGGGCCGTCGAAGGTGATCGGCCGCACCGCCGAGGACCTGGTCGGCGAGGTGCACCGCTACACGCGCATCGACGGGGTGGCGCTGCCCGGCGAGCGGATCATCCTGCTGCCGTCCATGGTGCACGTGCTCGGCCTGGTCGGCGGGCTGCTCTACGGGCTGCACGCCGGCGTCGAACTGGTGCCGCCGGAACGGCTCACCGGCGACGCGATCCTCGCCGCCGTCGCCGCCCAGGACACCCCGGCCACCGTGCTCGGCGTGCCGTTCCACATCGGGCTGCTCGCCTCCACCACCCCGCCGGGACCGCTGCCCCAGCTCAAGCGGATGACCACCGGCGGCGAGCTGGTCCCGGCCGCCGTCGCCTGCGCCTTCACCGACCGCTACGGCGTCCCGCTGGGCAACATGTACGGGATGACCGAGGTCGGCGTCATCGGCACCGACCTGTACGGGGCGAACCGCCCCGCCATCGCCCCCGTTCCCGGCATGCGCGTGCGGGAGTCCGGCGGCGAGCTGTGGGTGAGCTGCCCGGCGTCCCCGTACGTCGGGCTCGCCGACCCGACCCGGTGGGCCGACGGCTGGCTGCACACCCGCGACGCCGGCACCGTCGACCCGGAGACCGGGCTGGTCACGGTGCAGGGCCGGCTCGACTCGCAGGTGTCGGTGGGCGGCATGAAGGTCGACCTGACCGAGGTGGAGGCCACCGTCGCCGAGCTGCCCGGGGTGGGCGCCGCGGTGGTGGTCTGGGACGGCGGCATCACCGCGTACGTCCAGCCGGACGGGCCGCTGTCCGCGGAGACGCTGGACAAGCTGCTCGCCGAACGCCTCGCCGGCTACAAGCGGCCGCGGACCCTGCACCTGCTCGACCAGTTGCCGCGCACCACCACCGGCAAGCTGGTCCGGTCGACGGCGGCGCTGCGGGACGCGGCGTCATGACCGGCCCGCTACGCGAGCACGACGTCGACCTCCCCGGCCGCCCCGCCGACCGCCACCGCGAGCACCAGGCCGTCCCCGGCCGCCGGGTGGCCCACCCGTACGCCGGGACAGGCGGGCACCGGGCGCAGCAGGTCGCCGGGACCGTCTGGCACCGGCATCCGCCGGCGCAGCCCGCCGTCGCGCAGCCCGGTGCCGAGCGCCTTGCCGACCGCCTCCTTCGCCGTCCACAGGCGCAGGAAGTCCAGGTCCCGGCCGGCCTCGTCCCGCGCCCGCAGCCAGGCCGCCTCCCCCGGGTCGTACCAGCGGCCCGCGAGGGGGGCGGCGGGCAGTGGCCGGCGCCGCTCGACGTCCACCCCGACCGGCCCGCCCGCCCGGGCGGCCACCACGACCAGCCCGTCGACATGGCTCACGCTCACCGGCAGCGTCCGCCCGTCGCCGGCGTACACCTCGGGCCGCCCGCCGGGCGCCCGCCGTACCCCGATCTCCGTCCCGGACCGGCCGAGCAGCGCGCCACCCGCGCGCCGCAGCAGCCGCCGCGTCAGCTCCCGCTGGTCGCCGGCGGTGCGGCCGAGCCACACGTACACGGTGTCCCGACCGGGCACCGGTAGCTGCCTCACGGAAAGAGGTTAACGCCATGCGCGACGAGGTCCGCACCTTCGTCATCGAGCAGCTCGCCGACATGAACTACGACGTCGAGGACGTCGACGACGACACCACCCTGGGCCCCTCCGGGGTCGACCTCGAGTCGCTGGCCCTGGCCGACCTGGCCGTGCGGGTCGAGGACCGGTACGGCCTGAAGTTCGCCGACGACGAGTCCGAGCAGCTGGCCCTGATGACGGTCGGCGAGTTCACCACGATGGTCGCCGACCGGGTGGCCGGCGCGACGAGCGACCGCTCCTGATGGCCGGTCAGCCCGACCTGGGGCGAGCTGACCTGGTGAGCATGCTCGCCGAACTGACCGCGAAACCCGTCGACCAGGTGCCGGACCGGATCGGCTCGATGGAGCTGGCCTGGCTGGTGCACCTCGTCGAGCAACGCTACGACCGCCGGATGGAGCTCAGCGACGACCAGCTCGCCGGCATCCGCACCGTCGACGACGCGCTGGCGGTGTTCCACACCTCGCTGACCGCGCCCGCAGATGGCTGAGCGGCAGCACCTGAGGATCACCGGCGTCCACGCGCTCAGCGCCCTCGGCAGGGGCGCCGACGCGCTGCTCGCCGGGGTGCTCACCGGCACCCCGGCGTTCGCGCCGGTCCGCAGGTTCGACACCACCGGCCGCCGGGTCACCGTGGCGGCCACCCTGCCCGAGGTCGGCCCGCTGGCCGTCGAGCTGACCGACGCGATCGACGCCGCCTGCCGGGCGGCCAAGCTGGCCCGGACGCACCGGTCCGCGGCGGCGCTGTTCCTGGCCGTCCACGGTGGACCCGAGGTGCCCGCGCTCGCCGCCGACCTGGCCCGGCGCTGCGGGCTGGCGGAGCGGACCCGGGTCTACACCACCGCCTGCGTGTCGGCGAGCACCGCGGTGGCCGACGCGGCGACCCTGATCGGCCGGGGCGACCTGGACCGCGTCGTCGTCGCGGCCGGCTACCTGGTCGAGCCGGACCAGTACGCGCTCTTCGACGCCGGCCGGGCGTTCGCCGCCGACGGGGCGGTCCGACCGTTCAGCGCCGGCCGGCAGGGGCTGCTGCTCGGCGACGGGGTGGCCGCCGTGGTGCTGGAGTCACCCACCGCCGCCGCCCGCCGGGGCGCACCCACCCTCGCCACCGTGCCCGGCTGGGGCCGGGCCGGGGACGCGTACCACCCCTGCCAGCCCGACCCGCAGGGGAGCGGGCTGGCCCGGGCGGTCGCCGCGGCGGTGCGCCGGGGCGGGCTGCCGGCCGAGGCGCTCGGCTACGTCAACGCCAACGCCACCGGCACCCCGTACAGCGACGCCGCCGAGGCGGCGGCGCTGCGCCGGGTGTTCGGCGACCGGGCCGGCCGGATCCCGGTCAGCTCCACCAAGTCCGTCCACGGGCACGCCCTCGAAGCGTCCGGGCTGCTCGAACTGGTGGTCACCGTGCTGGCGCTGCGGCACGGCAAGCTGCCGGTCAACGCCGGGTTCCTCGGCCCGGACGACACCTGCCCGCTGGACGTGATCACCGACGCGCCCCGCCCGGCGGTCACCGACTACGCGCTGACCCTCAACGCGGCCTTCGGCGGCGCCAACACGGCCCTGCTGGTCGGTGCGCCGTGAGCGGGCTGCGGGTCCTCGCCGAGGCGCGCTGGCCGGAACCCGGCGACGGGGCGCCGCCCCCGGTGCCCGGGTTCGTGCACTCGGCGTTCCCGCCGCTGGTGGCCGCGGTCGCCGACCGCTGCCTGACCCGCCGGCACGGCGCGCGTCCCGCACCGGCCGGCACCCGCACGGCGGTCGTGCTGGTCAGCGCCAGCGGCGACCGCGCCAGCGCGGAGCACGTCCGGGCCACGGTCGCCGCCGGCGGCCGGATCGGGCCGCTGTTCTTCTTCCAGTCGGTGCCGAACAGCGTGGCCGGGCACGTCGCGGCGCGCTGGGGACTGGACGGCCCGGTGGTCTGCCTGAGCCCGACCGGGGAGCCGCGGGCCGACGGCACGGCCGAGGCGGAACTGCTGCTGTACGACGGCGACGCCGACGAGGCGTTGCTGGTCCTGATCGAACAGGCGCCGGACGGGACGCCGGGCGAGGCGACCGCGGTGCTGCTGGGGGAAGGAACGCCATGAGGAGCAAGGGACTACGCGGCGCGCTGGCCGCCGACACGGCGCTCGGCGCGGGCAACGTGCTCGCCCGGGTGCTGGCCCACGGCGCCGACCCGGACGGCCCGGGGCTCACCTTCGACACCCCCGTCGACGGTCACCCGGCCGAGCACCCGCTGACCCTCGGCCAACTCGCCGAGCGGGTCGCCGCCCGGGCCGCCTGGCTGCACGAACGCGGAGTGCGGCGGCGGGACCCGGTCGCCGTGTGGGCCGGGACCGCCGCCGACATGGTGCTGTCGTTCCTGGCGTTGACCCGGCTCGGCGCGATCCCCGCGCTGATGAACGGCAAGCTGCGGCCGGAGATCGCCGCCGAGTACATCCGCCGGCTGCGGGCCGCCGGGGTGCTCGCCGACGCCGCCCACGCCGCGGCCCTGCACGGGCACGACCTCGGTGCCCCGCTGCTCGGCGAGCCCGCCGAGGCGGGCGCCGGCGACCCGGCCGCCGCTCCGGCCCACCACCGGCATCACCCGGACGACCCGGTCGTCATCACCCACACCTCCGGCACCACCGGCGTGCCGAAGGCCGTGCTGCACTCGCACGCCAGCCTGTTCGCCGCCACCCGGCACCTGCTGTCCATGCCGCAGGCGCAGGGCACCGGGCGGATCCTCAACGCGCTGCCCGCCCCGCACACCGCGACGGTGCTGATGGTCAACCAGGCGCTCGGCAACCGGGCGGAGATGTACCTGCTGTCCGAGCAGGGCGGCGAGCGGGTGCTCGACGCGATCCAGCGGTGGCGGCCGGACGGGGTCTTCGGGTTCTCCGTCACCTGGGCGGAACTGGCCCGCTTCGACCTGTCCGGCTACGACCTCGACTCGGTGCGGCTGTGGTTCAACACCGGCGACTGCTCGCACGAGCCGCACGTGCGGCGGCTGGTCGAGGTCGGCTCGCGGGACGTGGTGACCCGGGAGGGCGTGACCCGGGCACCGGGGTCGGTTTTCATCGACGGGCTGGGCTCCAGCGAGATGGGGCACTCGATGTTCCACATCACCCACACCGTCGACACCGACCGGTACGGTCGCTGCGTCGGCCGCCCGTACCGGTTCGCCAAGGTCGCCGTCCTCGACGACGACGGCGACGAACTGCCCCCGGGGCAGGTCGGCTGGCTCGGCATCGACTCGCCGTCGCTGTTCCGCGGCTACTGGAACGACTCGGTCACCACCTACCGGTCCCGGCTGCGCGGCTGGTACCTCACCGGTGACCTGGTCCACGCCGACGACGAGGGGCGCTACTACCACCTGGACCGGGCCGTCGACTCGGTCGACGCCGGCGACGGGAAGCGCTTCTTCACCGCGCTGTCCGAGGAGCGGATCCTCGCCGCCTGCGCCGACGTCACCGACTGCACGGTGGTGATCGTCAAGGAGGGCGACCGGGCCGGCCGACCGCTGCGGCTCGACTCGTCCGACGCCGCGCCGCGACCCGGAGCGGTCGTCACCGATGTGCTCCTGGAACTGGCCGCCGGGGCCGACCCGGCGGAGGACCGCACCGAGCGGATCCGCGCCGCGCTCGGCCCGGACCTGGCCGCCACCCTGCGCCGGGTGGTGCCGGTCCGCTCCGACGACATCCCGGTCACCGTGACCGGCAAGGTCCGCAAGGTGGCGCTGCGCGAGCGCTACCTGACCGAGTCGGCGTCATGACCGCCGTCATCACCGGCATGGGGCTGTTCACCCCGGCCGGCCGGGGCGTCGAGGAGACCTTCGACGCGCTCACCACCGGCCGGTCCGGGCTGCGCCGCCCGCCCGAGGGGCACCCGGCCCGGGACTGCCTGGAGGTGGCCGGGGTGCTGCCGGAGGTGGACCCGCGCAGCGTCGCCTCCGGGCCGGAGACGAAGGTGCTCGACCGGGTCGTGCTGCTCGCCCTGATCACCGCCGCCGAGGCGCTCGCCGACGCCGGCATCGAGGTGGGGCGGGACGTCGACCCGGACCGGATCGGGGTGATCGTCGGCGGGGTCGGCGGCATGTCCACGCTGGAGAGCCAGGTGCTCGCCCGGGCCGCCCGGGGCCGGGCCGCGGTCAGCCCGTACCTGCTGACCGGGATCCTGCCGAACATGCCGTCGGCCCGGATCGCCATCGCGCACGGCATCCGGGGCTACAGCTCGGCGGTCGGCACCGCCTGCGCGTCCGGCGCCCAGGCGGTCGCCGACGCGGTCCGGCTCATCCGCGCCGGCGAGGCCGACGTGGTGCTCTGCGGGGCGAGCGAGGCACCGCTGTTCCCGACCTTCGCCGACACCTTCGGCAACGCCCGCGCGCTGGCCCGCGGCTGGGACGAGCCGACCGAGGCCAGCCGCCCGTTCGACAAGCGGCGCAACGGGTTCGTCCTCGCCGAGGGAGCGGCGCTGCTGGTGCTGGAACGCGCCGAGCACGCCGCCGCCCGGGGCGTCACCGGCTACGCCGAGGTCGCCGGGTACGGGGTGAACAGCGACGCGTACCACCCGACCGCGCCCCGGCCGGACGGCGCCGGGGCGGCCGACTGCATGCGCCGCGCCCTGGCCGGCGGGGGCGCCGAGCCGGGCCAGGTCGGCTACGTCAACGCGCACGGCACCGGCACGAAGCTCGGCGACATCGCCGAGACCACCGCGCTGGCCGAGGTGTTCGGCGTCGGCGGGGTGCCGGTCAGCTCCACCAAGGCGCTCACCGGGCACCTGCTGGGCGCCTCCGGGGTGCTGGAGGCCGCGGCGACCGCGCTGGCGCTCGGCCGCGGGCTGCTGCCGCCCACCTACCACCTCGACGACCCGGACCCGGACTGCGCGGCGGACCACATCCGCACGGCGCCCCGGGCCACCCGGGCCGAGTACGCACTGACCAACTCGTTCGGGTTCGGCGGCCAGAACGTCAGCCTGCTGCTCCGCCGCGCCGTGCCGGCGCGGCGGGCCGCCGGCGCCGCGACGCCGGCCGCCGGGGCGGGGAGGTGATCCGACGTTCCACCCGGGCGGCGCAGGCCCGGGACGGCAGTCACGGGGGGACATCGGGAAAGGCTGACAGATGGACATCAACGGAATAGACCACATCGAACTGTACGTGGGGGACGCCCGGCAGGCCGCCTTCTACTTCGGCACCGCAGTCGGGTTCCGGCTGCGCGGCCAGGGCGGCCCGGAGACCGGGCTGGCCGACCAGCGCTCGCTGCTGCTGGCGCAGGCCGACATCCGGATGCTGCTCACCTCCGGGCTGACCGCCGAGCACCCGGCGTCGGCGTACGTGCAGCGGCACGGCGACGGCATCGCGGTGGTGGCCCTCGAGGTCGACGACGCCGCCGGGGCGTACGCGGAGCTGGTGGGCCGGGGGGCCGCCGGGGTGACCCCGCCGCGGACCTTCACCGGCGCGGACGCCGAGGTGGTGACCGCGGAGGTGGGCGGCTTCGGCGACGTGGTGCACCGCCTGGTCGAGCGGCGCGGCGACCGCACGGAGTTCCTGCCGGGGGCGGTCGAGTCGCTGCCGGCCGGCGACGACGACAAGCTGCTCGCCGCGATCGACCACCTGGCGGTCTGCGTGCCGCCCGGCCAGCTCGACGGGATCGTCGCGCACTACGAGCGGGTGTTCGGCTTCACGCAGATCTTCGAGGAGCACATCGAGGTCGCCGGGCAGGCGATGAACTCCAAGGTCGTGCAGAGCCCGTCCGAGCGGGTCACGGTCGTGCTGCTGGAGCCGGACACCAGCCGCCGGCCCGGGCAGATCGAGGACTTCCTGCGCTGGCACGCCGGCGCGGGGGTGCAGCACCTCGGGCTGCGCACCGACGACATCGTCACCGCGGTCGGCGCCCTCGCCGAGCGGGGGGTGCGCTTCGCCGGCACCCCCGCCGCCTACTACGACGACCTGGAGCGGCGCGTCGGGCCGGTCGACGCGCCGCTGGACCGGCTGCGCGACCTGAGCATCCTGGTCGACTCCGACCACGGCGGCCAGCTCCTGCAGATCTTCACCGAGTCGATGCACGTGCGCCGCACCCTCTTCCTCGAACTCATCGAGCGGCGCGGGGCGCGCACCTTCGGCAGCGGCAACATCAAGGCGCTCTACGAGGCCAAGGAACGGGAACTGGCCGCGGCGGGGGCGAGTGCCGCCGCCGCAGCCGCCACCGCGGGAGGGGTTGGGGCATGACCACCACACATCCGGTGCTGACCGCCGAGGAGCAGGCGCTGCTGCCGTCCGACGAGGACGTGCGCCACTACGCCGAACACGGCTGGTACCTGTCGAAGAAGCTGTTCACCGACGACGAGGTGGACGAGCTGCTCGCGGCGACCGACCGCTACTACGCCGGGGAACGCGACCGGCGGCTGCCCGTGCGGCCGCCGAAGCTGGCGTACTGGGAGCCGGCGTTGGGGGACGTGCAGCGGCACAACGACTACGTGCACTACGAGCACGACGTCATCGGCCGGATCCTGCGCAAGCCGTTGATCGGGGCGGTGGCCGCCCGGCTGGCCGGGGTCGAGGAGATCCGCGTCTTCCAGTCCACGCTGATCTACAAGCCGCCGATCTCCGGCGAGCCGTCCAACATCGTGCCCTGGCACTTCGACAAGCACTACTGGGCGGCCCTGTCGTCGGAGCGGATGCTCACCGCGTTCATCCCCTTCCACGACTGCGGGGAGGAGATGGGCACCATCACCATGGTCGACGGGTCGCACCGCTGGCAGGAGATCGGCGCCGACGACACCGTGGTCCGGCACTTCGCCGACCGGAACCGCGACCAGCTCGAGGTGATGCTCGCCGAGAACGCCGCGCACAACCACGCGGAGATCCGCAAGATCCCCATGGTCATCCCCAAGGGGCACATGAGCTTCCACCACTGCCGGATCTACCACGGCAGCGGCCCGAACGTCAGCGGCCGGCCCCGCCGGGCGATCTCGCTGCACCTGCAGGACGGCGGCAACGCCTGGCGGGAGTATCCGCTCTCCGACGGCACGCTCGCCGGGTACAACCACGACGTGCTGGTCCGCCGCACCCCCGACGGCCGGCCGGACTACGCGGACCCCGAATTCTGCCCGGTCATCTGGGGCGACCGCGCCCAGCAGCCGACGTGACCCACGACCCGGTCCGGCTCTACCGGACGGTACGGCTGATCCGCCGCTTCGAGGAGCGGGCCATCGAACTGGTCCGCGCCGGGGAGATCGTCGGCGGCATCCACCCGTACCTCGGGCAGGAGGGGATCGCCGCCGGGGTCTGCGCCGCGCTGCGCGACGACGACCTGGTGACCGGCACCCATCGTGGGCACGGGCACGTGCTCGCGAAGGGCGCCGACCCGGCCCGGATGCTCGCCGAGCTCTGCGGCCGGGTCACCGGCCTCAACCGGGGCCGGGGCGGGTCGATGCACGCCGCCGACTTCGGCGTCGGGGTGCTCGGCGCCAACGCCATCGTCGGGGCCGCCGGCGCGATCCTCACCGGGGCCGTGTGGGCGCGCCGGCGGCGCGGCGACGACATCGTGGGGGCGACCTTCTTCGGCGACGGCGCGGTCAACGAGGGGATGCTGCTGGAGGCGTTCAACCTGGCCGCGCTCTGGCGGGTGCCGGTGCTGTTCGTCTGCGAGAACAACGGATACGCCACCACCATGCCCGTCGCGGGCGCGGTCGCCGGCACCATCGGCGGCCGCGCGGCGGCGTTCGGCATGCCGGCGACCGTCGTGGACGGGCAGGACCCCGAGGAGGTACGCGACGCCACCGCCGCCGCCGTCACCCGGATGCGCGCCGGCGGCGGCCCGGAACTGGTGGAGGCGCACACCTACCGGTTCGACGCCCACCACACCTTCGAGCATGTGGTACGCCTCGACTACCGCCCGCCAGCCGAGGTGGCCCGGGGCCGCGCCCGCGACCCGGTCGCGATCCAGGGCGCGCGGCTGCCACGGTCGGTTCGGGACGCCGTCGACGCCGAGGTCGAGGCGACCCTGGCGGCGGCCGTCGAGTACGCCCTGGCCAGCCCGGCCCCGGACCCGGCCGGGGCGTTGGAGCACCTGTACGCCAGCGGGCTGACCGCCCGGACCGGAGGTGGCTGATGCCCCGGCTGTCCTACCGCAGGGCGCTCACCCGCGCGCTCGCCGACGAGATGACCCGCGACGAGTCTGTCTTCCTGCTCGGCGAGGACATCCGGGTGGCCGCCGCGAACGTCACCTCCGGGCTGCTCAAACGGTTCGGGCCGGAGCGGGTCGTCGACACCCCGCTGTCCGAGCAGGCGTTCACCAGCTTCGCCACCGGCGCCGCGCTGGCCGGGCTGCGGCCGGTGATCGAGTTCCAGATCCCGTCGCTGCTCTTCCTGGTCTTCGAGCAGATCGTCAACCACGCCCACAAGTTCCCGCTGATGACCGGCGGGCAGTGTGCCGTGCCGGTCACCTACCTGGTGCCCGGTTCCGGCTCCCGGACCGGCTGGGCCGGGCAGCACTCCGACCACCCGTACAGTCTCTTCGCCCACGTCGGGGTGACCACCGTGGTGCCGGCCACCCCGGCCGACGCGTACGGGCTGCTGGTGTCGGCGATCCGCTGCGACGACCCGGTGGTGGTGTTCGCCCCCGCCGGGGCGATGGACCTCCGGGCCGACGTGACCGACCCGGCCCCGGTGCCGCTCGGCCGGGGCGTGGTCCGCCGGGCCGGCACCGACGTCACCGTGGTCGCGGTCGGGCACCTGGTGCACGACGCGCTGGCCGTCGCCGGCGACCTCGCCGACCAGGTGTCGGTGGAGGTCTTCGACCCCCGGACGCTGTACCCGTTCGACTGGGACGGGCTGGTCGAGTCGGTGTCCCGAACCGGGCGCCTCGTGGTGGTGGACGACTCCAACCGGTCCTGCGGCATCGCCGGCGAGATCATCGCCACCGTGGTCGAACGGGTCCGGCTGCTCGCGCCGCCCCGCCGGGTCACCCGCCCGGACGGCGCCGTGCTGCCCTTCGCGCCCGCCCTGGACCGGGCCGTGCAGCCCGGCCGCGACCAGCTCACCGCCGCCATCCAACTCACCGTGAAGGACGGTTGACCGATGGACCCGAACTACCCGTGGCCGCCCGCCGAGCAGGCGTGGACCGACCTTCCCGAGTCGACCCGCAGGGCGATGGTGGCCGCCGGCGCCGCCGAATGGGAGCGGATCTACCACGGCCGGGCGACGTACAACAAGCAGTGGCGGCTGGCCCGGCCACCGGTGCTCACCGCCGACGCGTTCCGCGAGCTGAACGAGGTCTGCGACCGGATCGCCCAGCTCATCCTGGAGGCGTGCCAGCGGCGCGCCCGCACCGCCGGCGAGCTGCGCCGGCTGCTCGACGTGCCGGCGGGGGAGACCAAGCTGCTCGACGAGGACGAGCCGCTGCACGAGGGGCTGCTCGCCGCGTACCGGCCGGACGTGCTGCTCTCCGGCGGGGTGCCGTGCATCGTGGAGTACAACATCGACAGCAGCCTCGGCGGCGGCTTCGACGCGGACACCGTGATCTACCGGTACGCCGACCTCTACCGCCAGCACGGCCTGCTCGACGGGCTGCCGGCCCGCCCGGCGCCGTCCCTGCTGGACCAGCGGTTCGTGGCGATCCGGGACACCCTCGGGCTGGCCGAGGGGGCCCGGGTGGCGCTGCTGATGGACTTCGACGCCGAGTACCCGGGGCTGAACGACCCGGAGACGTTCATCCGGATCCTCTCCCCGCTCGCCGACCAGGCCGAGCGGTTCGGCATCGACCTGGTCATCGCCCCGGTCTCCACCGCCACCCTGGACGAGGAGCAGCGCCTCGTCGTCAGCGGTGGCCCGGTGGACGCGCTGTTCCGGCTGTTCGTGCCGAACCGGGTCACCCCCAGCGCCGGCCTGGACGCGGTCGCCGGGGCCCTCGCGGCCGGCACCCTGCCGATGTTCGTCAGCACCGCCGCCTGGCTGCTCAGCAACAAGCTGAACTACGCCTGGCTCTGGACCGACCTGGCGTTGCTGTCGGCGGCCGACCAGGCGCTGATCCGCCGGTACGTCCCGCACACCGTGGCGCTCACCGCCGACCAGTTGGACCGCGCCCTGGCCGAGCAGGCCGACCTGGTGGCGAAGCCGGCCGGCGGCTCGGCCGGGCACGGGGTGCTGATCGGCCGGGAGATGAGCGCGGTGGCCTGGGAGGACGGCGTCCGCGCCGCGATCGACGCGGGCGGCAACATCCTGCAGCGCTACCACGAGGCCGACCGGGTGGCGATGGACTTCGTGCAGATCGAGACCGGGGAGACGGTCAGCGCCGAGGTGCCCTACAGCCTTGCCCCGTACCTGTTCGGCCGGACCGGCTCCGGTGCCCTGGCCCGGGTCGGCTACCCCGGCTGCGAGCCGGTGCTCAACCTGGCCCGCGGCGTCCTCATGACCGGCATCCTCCTCACCGACTGAGCCCGCTCCCCACCCGCCCACCTGCGTTGATCAAGAGGTTTGCGTCGTCCGGAGCCCGGCTCCCGACGCGAACTTCTTGATCAACACGGGGTCAGGGGTGGCGCCAGCGGGTGAGGAGGGCGGCGCAGTAGGCATCGACGGCCATCGGGGGCACCGGGCGGCGGCTGCGGTGGACGGCGGACACCGCCTTCGCCACCGTGGGGTCCCAGCGACGGAGTGGCAACCAGCCGGCGACGTTTGTGCCATCACCGGCGTTCGATCTGTGTTCCGTCGGACACGTGGCGTGGCGACGTGGTCAGGTGGGCGGCCAGCACGCGGAGGGTCTCGGCGGTGGCGATGGCGTCGCTGCGGGCGCTGCCGTGCCGGCCGTCGCCGCTGTACAGCGACGGGTCGGCGACGGCCGGATGGTCGGTGAGGTGCACGTGCAGGGTGCCGAGCCGCTCGGCCAGCCGACCGGTGTGGGTCGACAGTTGCCGCATCCGCTCCCGCAGGTCCGCTCGCAGCGCCTCGGGGACGGCGGGGCTGTGCGAGACGTCGAACATGCCGACCGTGATCACGCTCGCCCCGGCGCCCTGGAGGGTGGTGATCATCACGGACAGCTCGGCGTCGACCGCGTCCGGGTCGTACCCGGGCCGGAAGGCGTCGTTGCCGCCGCACACCACCAGCGCCAGGTCCGGGCCGAACGCCAGCGCCGACGCCAGCTGGGCCGCCCGCACCTCGTGCGCGCGCAGCCCACGCCGCCCCAGGTTGCGGTAGGCCAGTCCGGGCTGGACCGCGCGCAGCTCGGCGGCGATCCGGTCGGCCCACTGCAGGTCGGAGTAGCCGTCGACCGGCTCGCACAGCCCCTCGGCCACACTGTCGCCCAGCACCACGAACCGCCGCCACGGATGCCCCCGCAGCAGCTCGGCGGCCTCGCCCGGCCGGAGGCACCACGGATCCGTCGCTTCGGTCAACGTCGATCCCACAACCGCACGCTAACCCACCCGCCCTCGATGCGTCGATCATGAGGTTGGCGGCCCTTCACCCGGCGTGTCGCGCCGCTAACCCCATGACCAACCGCCGCAATGGAGGGATGCGGGTGCAGGTGGCGGTGTGTGGGCCGGCGAAGGCGTCGCCGGGCGAGGAGGCGTGGGCGCGGCGGGTGGGGGAGCTGCTCGCGCAGCACGGGGCCGTCGTGCTCTGTGGCGGAGGCGGCGGGGTGATGGCCGCCGTCGCCGCCGGCGCCCGGGCCAACGGGGGCCTGGTGATCGGGGTACGCCCCGACGACGGCACCGACCCGGGTGAGGCCGACGTGTCGGCGGCGGTGGTGACCAACATGGGGCAGGCCCGCAACGCGATCCTGGTGTGGAGCGCCGACGCGGTGGTTACCGTCGGCGGGTCGTGGGGGACGCTCAGTGAGGTGGCCCTGGCGATGCGGCGCGGCGTACCGGTGGCCGTGCTCGGTGGCTGGCGGGTCCTCGACCCGGCCGGCGACCCGCTGCCCGGCCCGCAGCACGTCGACACGCCGGACGAGGCGGTCGACATCGCGCTGCGCCGGCCGGGCTGACCGCGCTCAGCCGAGCAGCGACAGCAGCTCCTCGGGCCGGCCGGCGGCCAGGTCCGCCGGCTCCGCGGCGTCGTACTGGTGGCCCCAGCCGGCAGCCACCGCGACGGCGCCGCTGCTCCGGGCGGCCCGCAGGTCGAGCGGCGAATCACCCACGTACGCGGCGCGGCGGGGATCCAGCCCCAGCAGCCGGCAGGCCAGCCGGACGCCGTCCGGGTGCGGCTTGGGCCGCGCGACCTCGTCCCCGCCGAGGACCACCCGGAAGTGTCCGCGCAGCCCGGCCCGGTCGAGCAGGATCTCGGCGGCCCGGTGACTGGCCCCGGTGAAGAGACCGACCGGCACCCGGCTGGCGACGTCGGCGAGCACGTCCGCCACGCCGGGATAGACGGTGACCTGCCCGGCGAGCGTGGCCAGGTGAGCGTGGTAGGCGGCGAGGTCCGCCTCGGTGGCCGGGCGCCGGAGCAGGTGGGACAGCAGCGCGGCCGGTGGGCCGAGCGGGTACCCGGCGATGATCTCGGCGTCGGAGAGCGCCGGCCCGCCGCCGTCCACGATGGCGGCCCGGTACGCCGCCGGCACCACCGCGTGCGACTCGATCAGCGTGCCGTCCATGTCGAAGACAATCCCGTCCACCTGGCCGCGGGCCTGCGCCACTGCAGGGATCCGGATCGCGTCCGGCCGACGGGGGGAACTCACCGCGCCTCCGACCGGTACGCCGCGGCGAGCCGCTTCGGGGCGCGGGCGTACCATGCCTCGGTGATCAGCTCGGTCAGCTCCTCGACGCCGATCCGGTCCAGGCGGACCAGCACGGCCGGGTAACCGTCGAAGTGCGGTGTGGTGAAGTAGACCTCGGGGTCGTCGGCGAGCAGCGCCTCCTTCACACCCAGGTCGGGCACGCGGGCCCCGAGGACCGGGCCGTCCGGTGCGGCGTCGCCCAGCGCCTCCCGGTCGCCGCGGCGCAGTGGCCGATCCCAGACGAAGGCCTTGTCCCGGACCCGCCACGCGGGCAGGTTGTCGTAGGAGCCGCGCTCGGTGGTCTCGGGCAGGGCGAGCGCGATCCGGCGTACGTCGTCCCAGGTCGCCATGGGCCGACTTTAGTGGCTCAAGCGATGTGACACAGGGCCCCCGCGCCCGACCGGCCGCACGTGCCGAGGCTGCACCAGCGCCGCAGCCCGCTGTCGTCGAGGAACAGCCAGCCGCACGCCGGATCGGGGCAGGTCCGGATGGTGAGCCGGCGCGGGTCGGCGAGGAGTTCCGCAGCGCTCCAGGCGACCGCGTGCACCGGAAGCCGCAGCCCGGCCCGCAGGTCCGCCCACCACCGGCCGCGGCCGTCAACGCCGCGTCGGAACACCTGCACCTGCGCGGCCGCCTCGGCGTGGCGGGCCACCGCGTCGAAGGCGCGGTGGTCGTCCGGGACGGTGAGGCAGGCGTACAACCGGGTGCGCAACGCCCGAGCCTCGTCGAGCACGGCGCTTGCCTCGCGGGGATCACGCCGGGCCAGTTCGATGAGCCGGGTCACCGCGACGTCGTCGACCAGCCCGACGTGACCGGTCCACACCGCCAGGGTGCGGTAGCCGCGCAGCCACTCGGCGCCGGGCGGCGGCGCCGAGTGCTGCCAGCCGGCGAAGGTGTTGCAGAAGTCGAGCGCCGGGTGCCCGCCGACGCTCCACGGCAGGGTCTCGCCGCGCACCCGTACTTCGTACAGCCGGCGGCCCGGGCGGTCGAGCCGGTGGTCCGCGCGGAGGATCCGCCGGTGCACCTCGCGCAGCCTCGTCCCGGGATCGACGCCGAGGTTCTCCACCAGAGCATGCCGGGTGGTCTGGTAGAGGGTAAGCGCCTCGGCCTGCCGGCCACCCTGGTACAGCGCGGTCATCAGGGTGGCGACGAGCTGTTCCCGGGTCGGGTGCCGGGCGACCAGCGGGGCCAGCTCGGCGGCCACCCGAGCGTGCTGGCCGAGCGCGAGCTGGGCCTCGGCCCTCAGTTCGACGTCGGTGAGGCGGAGCTCCTCCAGCGGCCCGTGCAGCCGCTCGCGCAGTTCCTCGTCGGCGATGTCGGCGAGCAGCGGGCCGCGCCAGAGGGCCAGCGCCCGATCGAGCAGCGACAGCCGCTCGGCCGGGTCGGTGGCGTCGCCGGCCCGGTAGCTGAGGCGGCTGAACTCGTCGATGTCGATCTGATATCCGTCGGCCTCCACCAGGTAGCCGTCGCGCCGGCTGCCGATCGTGACCCGGTACGGCACCAGGGTGGCGCGGAGCCGCCCGACGTACGTGTGCACTACGCCTCGGGCCGAGGCCGGCGGCTGGCCGTTCCAGAGCAGGTCGATGAGCCGGTCGGTGCGGACCAGGCGACCCGGGTCGAGCAGCAGGAGGGCGAGGAGGCAGCGCTCCTGCCGCCGGTTGCTGAGCGCGACCGGTTGGCCGTCCTGGTACGCCTCGAACGGGCCGAGCAGTCGGAACTCCATGTCAGGTTGACCGCCTGGCACCCGCCTCAGGTTGTCGTCTCCAGCGAGCGGGTGCGCGGGCCGGTGGGCTGGCCGGCGGACCCGTTGATCCACTCAGGTCGCGCAAACGGCGGTATCCGACGCTCGCTGACACCGCCACATCCCGCAAACGGAGTTCGATCGTGGCGCGCGGGTGACGGACCGCGTGGTGAGGATCTGGTGAGCGGCGTTGGCGAGCCTGGGTCCTGATCGTGCGTCAATGAATGGAGTGATCATGCGTCGGATGTGCAACCTCGGGGCCGCCCTCGTCGTGGGAGCCCTGGTGGCCACGGTGTCCACCACTCCGGCGGTGGCGGCCGGGGACGGGGCCGGGCACGGGTGGGTGCCGGCTCCGCAGCAGCCGTTCGACCAGCCTGCCGGCGCCCGGTGCGACTTCCCGATCCACGTCGAGGCCGTGATGGACGAGGTCCGCAAGAAGGTGCTGGCCGAGTTCCCGGACGGGTCGCCGCGCCGGGAGATGTACCAGGGGGCCCTGCTGACCAAGGTGACGAACACCGCGACCGGGGTCAGCACCCTGGTGGACGCGGGCGGCATGGCGATGGTCGAGTACGCCACGGACGGCTCGATGACCTGGTACGTGACCGGGCCGGTGCTGTTCGGTTTCGGCGAGAACGGAGGCAACCTCCCGCGCGGCGCCTGGCTCATCGACGGGCAGTTCGTCGTCGAGTTCTCCCCGACGAACCATAAGACCCTCACCATGGTGCACGGCACGACCCACAACGTCTGCATGGACCTGGACTGACTGTGGGGCGGCCCCGGGCTCAGGCCGAGGTGGACATCGCCGGCTTCGCCGCCGGGCGGTCGGCGCGGGGCCGGAGCAGCAGCAGCGGTCCCACGGTCAGCGCCAGACAGGCCACCGCCATCACCAGCAGCGCCGGGGCCAACCCGAGGGCCGCCACCGACCAGCCGCCGAGCAGCGCCCCCACCGGCAGGCCCAGGAAGGCCACCGACCCGGAGATGCCCAGCACCCGGGTCTGCAGCGGCGCCGGCACCCGCTCGTACAGGGCCGCGCCGAGCAGCGGGTTCACCGCCGCGATCGCCACCCCGGACAGGAACGTCACGGTGAGCACCACCACCAGTTCGTCGCTGAGGGCGAGCGCCAGCAGCCGGGGCGCGCCGCTGAGCGCCAGCCCCAGCGCGAAGGTCGACCGGCGGGGCAACCGCGTCCCGGCCAGCGTGAACAGCAGGTTACCCAGCAGCGCCCCGCCCGAGAACACGCCGAGCACCAGGCCGAAGCCGGCCGGGTCGCCGAGCACCCGGTCCACCCAGAGCGGGATCCACACCGCGACGCTGGCGTTGGCGAACATGTTCGACGCCGAGACCACCACCAGCATGGTCAGCAGCGCCCGGTCGGTACGCAGGTAGCCGAAGCCGCCGCGCAGCGCCCGCAGGTAGCTCTCCCGGGGCGCCGGCTCCGCCGGGGCGGGCGGCCGGACCAGCACCCCGATGAGCAGCGCGCAGACCGCGAAGGTGGCCGCGTCGATCCAGATCGCCCGGGTCACTCCCACCCAGTCGATCAGCAGCCCGCCGAGCACCGCCCCGAACAGCGTCATGCCCCGGGCCAGGCCGTCGTAGGCGGAGGTGAGCCGGATCAGCGGCACACCGGCCCGCTCGGCGGCGGGCTTGAACAGCACGTGCTTGACCCGGTCGCCGATGCCGCGCAGCCCACCGGCCACCGCGACCAGCGCCAGCAGCGCCCCGAACCCCAGCCAGGGAGCCAGCGCCACCACCACCATCGCCGCCGCGCTGGCGGCGTCGACCGTGACGGCGGTACGCCGCACCCCGAACCGGTCCGCCCACGGGGTCGCGAGGGCGCTGGAGAGCATGTACGGCAGGGTCTCCGCCGCCGCGACCAGGCCCATCCGGGTCGGGCTGCCGGTGGTCTCCAGCACCAGCCAGGGGATGGCCACCACCGAGATCCGGGTGCCCAGGTTGGACAGCAGGTCCGCGCCGACCAGGGTGTACAGCTCCCGGCGCGGGGTCACGCCGGGCTGCCGATCACCGTGCCCACCGCGTCCGTATCGGTCGGATGGGCGGCGGCGTACCGGGCGCGCAGGGCCCGCTTGTCCACCTTGGCGGAGCGGTTCAGCGGCAGCGCGTCGACGAACTCCACCGCGCCGGGCGCCCAGGTCTCGCTCAGCTCCCGGGTGACCAGCGCGATCAGGTCGTCTCCGGTCACCGTCGCCCCCGGCGCGGGCACCACGTACGCGTACGGCAGCTCACCGGCCACCGGGTCCGGTACGCCGATGACGGCGGCGGCGCGTACCTCGGGGTGGGCGGCGAGCACGTCCTCGATCGGGCGGGAGTAGATCGGCCAGCTCCGCTGCCGGGTGAGGATCCGGTCCTGGAGCCGGTCGACCAGGTAGAGGTAGCCGTCGGTGTCGAGGTGGCCGATGTCGCGGGTCCGTACCCAGCCGTCGACCAGCGTCTCGGCGGTCAGTTCGGGCTGGCCGTGGTAGCCAGCGAAACTGAGCTTGGTGCGTACCCACACCTCGCCGTCCTCGCCGGGCGGCAGCACCCGGCCGTCGGAGTCCCGGATCTCCACCGCCACGTCCCCGTACGGCCGGCCGCAGGAGCGCAGCCGCTCCGGGTGCTCCGGGTCGTCGGTCAGCCCGGGCAGGGCGCAGATCACCACGGCCTCGCTCAGCCCGTACACGATGCGCAGGCACGGGCCGAAGCGCGCGATCGCCTGGCGCAGCCGGGCCGGCGCGGCGGGCCCGGCGCCCACGTTGAACATGAACATGGCGGAGAAGTCGGCGCCGTCCAGCGCCGGATGGTCGAGCACCTCGTAGAGCATCGGCGGGGTGACGAAGGTGGAGGTGAGCCGCTCGGCGTCCACGGTCCGGATGAACACCTCCGGGTCCCACCGCTCGCGCAGGAACAGCACCCCGCCGGTGAACAGGTTGAACAGCGTGGTGATCTGGCCGCTGGCCAGCCACATCGGCGAGTGCGACAGGTGCCGCAGCAGCGGGAGGCCGGCCGCCCGGAAGTCGGCGGCCAGGGCGAGGACCTGCCGGTAGAAGTTCTCCCGGTGGTGCACCAGCTTCGGCGTGCCGGTGGTGCCGCTGGTCTGCAGGAACGACTCCGGCGCGGGCACCGTGGCGGGCAGTTCCACCGGTTCGCCGCCGGCGGTGAGGTCCGGCCCGGCGCCGTCCGGCCCGAGGCAGAGCACCGGTACGCCGGCCAGCCCGGCGGCGATCTCCGCGCCGGCCGGGTCGCGGGGGTCGTGGACGAAGGCGTCGGGGCGGGCCAGCGCGACGAACTCGTCGACCTCCCGCCGGGATGTCACCGGGGCGATCCACATGCTCCGACAGCCGAGCAGGTGCAGGGCCAGTTGCAGCAGCGGGCCCTCCACCGGGTTGCCGAGCATCACGAGCACCGCGTCGCCGGGGCGTACGCCGTGCCGCAGCAGCGCGCCGGCCAGGCCGCGCACCTCGGCGGCGACCTCGGGGTAGGTCAGCCTGGCGACCACTCCGGCTCGGCGCGTCTGTCGCCGCGCGCGACCCGGAGCAGTCGAGCTCCCCCCGACGAGCGCCTCCCGGTCGCCGAATCGGGCGAACAGCTCCAGTGCCTCGTGCACGTAGTTCGGCTGATCAGTCATCGCAGCGCCCCCAGGTGACAGGGTCGGCGACCGCACCGCCGCCGGGTTCGAGCCTAGGCACGCCGGGTCGGGACAGGACAGAGCCGAACGGCGTCGGCCGGCACCCGGGGGACATTCGATCATGTCGATCAGGTTGATTGACGCTCGTCATCATCGGCGGCTAGTTTCCGGTCCATCGCCCGGGTCGTGTCGCCGACTCGTGCCACGCCCGGGGCTGCCAACGATGGAGGATCCATGCCGACCCCGAAGAGATGGCACGTCATAGCTTTCGCCGCAACGATGCTGATTGCCGGCACTCCGGCCGTCACCGCGAGCGCCGGCCCCGCCGACAACGACGGCGCCCGGCCGGGGCGCACCGAGTGGGCGGGCAGCTGGGCCGCCGCGGTGACCCGCGGCAACACCGTCGGCCTGACCAACACCGGCCTGAACAACCAGAGCATCCGGATGACCTTGCAGACCACCGTCGGTGGTGACCGGCTCCGGGTCCGGCTGACCAACCTCTACGGCGAGCAGGCCGTGCAGGTCGGGCACGCCACCGTCGCCCGACCGGACACCACCACCCCCGACGACCTGTCCGACATCGACCCGGCCAGCGTCCACCCGCTGACCTTCGACGGCGCCGCGTCGGCCACCATCCACAAGGGTGCCGAGCTGCTCAGCGACCCGCTGGCCTTCCCGGTGAAGGAGCAGGAGGACCTGGTCGTCACCGTCTACTTCCCGGTGCTCACCGGCCCGGTCACCTTCCACGGGCAGTCCCGGGTCACCAACTTCATCGGCGCCGGCGACCTCACCACCGCGGCCGGCGGCTCCGGCTTCACCATCCGGCCCAACTGCTGCTGGATGTTCCTGTCCGGCATCGACGTGGAACGCCTGCTCAGCCCCGGCGCGGTGGTCGTGCTCGGCGACTCCATCGGCGACGGCAACGGCAGCACGGTCAACGCCGACCGGCGCTGGCCGGACCTGCTCGCCAAGCGGCTCATCGACGGCCGCCCCGAGGTACGCACCCCGGGCGTGCTCAACCTGAGCCTGTCCGGCAACCGGCTCAACCACGAGGGCACCGAGCCCGGCGCGGGCGGCTTCCCCGGCTACTACGAGCTCGGCCCGAACGCGCTGGCCCGGCTCAACGAGGACGTCTTCCCGCAGACCGGGGTGCGGACCCTGATCACCCACCTGGGCATCAACGACATCTGGATGAACGGCGACAGCGCGGAGGGCATCATCGCCTCCCTGCGGCAGATCAACCGGCAGGCCCAGGCCCGCGGCCTGACCAGCCTGGTCGGCACCATCACGCCGTACGAGGGCAACGGCGGCCCCGGGGTGTGGACGCCGGAGAAGGAGGCCACCCGGCAGGCGGTGAACAGCTGGCTGCGCGGCACGGGCGCGACCGAGTTCGACGGGGTGCTCGACTTCGACGCGGTGCTGCGCGACCCGGAGCACCCCGCGCGGCTGCTGCCGGCGTACGACGCCGGGGACCACATCCACCCGAACGACACCGGGGCCCAGGCGATGGCGGACGCCGTACCGCTGCGGCTGCTCGGGCTGTGACACCGGCGGGGGGGGGGGGGGGGGGGCGCCCCCCCCCCCCCCCCCCCCCCGGGGGGGGGCGGGGGGGGGGGGGGGCGGCGGGGCTCGCGGGGGGGGCCCCACACCCCCCCCCCCCCCCCGGGGCCCGGGGCGGGGGGCCCCCCCGGCCCGGGGGGGGGGGGGGGGGGGTCCCGGGGGGGGGGGGGGGGGGGCACCCCCCCCCCCCCCCGCCGCCGATCCTGGGGAGGAACGATGGACGTCGACGAGATCCTGACCGGCCTGTACAGCGAGCCGGGCCGGCAGGACCCCTATCCGTGGTACGCGGCCCTGCACGAGCACGGGCCGATCAGCGCCATCCCGACCCGTGCCGAGCACAGCACCGTCACCGCCGTCGCCGGCGGGTACGACCTGGTCGACCAGGTGCTGCGCGACCCCGAGTGGTACAAGGGCAGCCCGCCCGGCTGGCAGGAGCAGGAGATCCTGCGTACCTTCCTCACCTCGATGATGTTCATCAACCCGCCGGACCACACCCGGATGCGGGCCGTCTTCGCGAAGACGTTCACCCCGCGCCGGCTGGGCGCGCTGGAGCCGGTGATCGTCCGGGTCGTCGAGGAGCGGCTGGACCGGCTGGCCGAGGCCGGCGCCGACGGGGGCGAGGTCGACTTCGTCGCCGACTTCGCGTACCCGGTTCCGGCGCTGGTGATGGCCGAGTTCATCGGCCTGCCCGAGGCCGACCTGGCCTGGTACCGGCAGCGGGTCGACTGGATCGACGAGTACATGGACGTCGCCGGCAAGACCCCGGAACGGCTGGCCCGGGCCAACCAGGCCGCCGACGAGCTGCGCGCGTACTACCGGGACCTGATCGCCCACCGGCGCCGGCAGCCCGGCGAGGACCTGATCAGCGGGCTGGTCGAGGTGCTGGACGCGGGCGGGGTCGAGCTGACCGAGGAAGAGCTGATCAGCAACCTGATCGTGCTGTTCAACGCCAGCTTCGTCACCACCGTCTACATGTTCAGCAACGGCCTGCCGCTGCTGCTGGGCCACCCCGACGTGGTCGCCGCGCTGCCCGGCGACGACGCGCTGGCCCGGGGCTGCGTGGACGAGGTCCTGCGGATGGAGAGCCCGGTGCACTTCCTGGCCCGCTCCGCGCCGCGCGACAGTGAGCTGGGCGGCGTACCGGTCGAGCGGGACGAGAACGTGCTGCTGCTGATCGCCGCGGCCAACCGCGACCCGTCCCGCTTCCCCGACCCGGACCGCTTCGACCCGCATCGCGCCGGCCCGCCGTCGCTCGCCTTCGGGGTGGGACTGCACTTCTGCCTCGGCTCGGCGGTGTCCAGGCTGGAGGGGCGGCTCGCCCTGCCCCGGCTCTTCGCCCGCTTCCCCCGTCTGACGATCACCCAGCCCTTCACGTACAGCGGCAGCCTGTTCCTGCGCGGCATCGACAAGCTCTTCGTCACCACCGGCAACTAGGAGGACGTGATGGCGCTCGATCCGCAGGTGGTCGCGTACCGGGCCGAACGGGCGGCCGCCGGCACCGCACCGCTCTACACGCAGACCCTGGCCGAGGCCCGCGCGGCCGACCTCGCCGCGATCCGCGCCGGCGCCGGCGCGGTCGAGCCGGTCCACGAGGTACGCGACACCCACCTCCCCGGCCCGGACGGGCCGCTCCCGGTGCGCATCCACCGGCCGGCCGGTGACGGCCCGCTGCCCACGCTGGTCTACTTCTTCGGCGGTGGCTGGACGCTCGGCAGCGTGGACACCGCCGACGGGATCTGCCGCCGGCTGGCCAACGCCACGCCCTGCCAGACGGTGACCGTCGGCTACCGGCTGGCCCCCGAGCACCGGTTCCCGGCCGCCGTGGAGGACTGCTACGCGGCGCTGCGCCGGCTGGCCGGGCACGCCGACGAGTACCGGGTCGACCCGGACCGGCTCGCGGTGGGCGGGGACAGCGCAGGCGGCAACCTCGCCGCCGCGGTCACCCTGCTGGCCCGCGCGGACGGCGGCCCCCGGCTCGCCGCCCAGCTGCTGGTCTACCCGAACACCGACCAGCGGCCCGGCGCCGGGCCGGCCGGCGACGAGGACGCGCTGCTGTTCAACCGGCACTCGGTCGACTGGTACCGGCGGCACTACCTGGCCGACCCGGCCGACGCGGCCCACCCGCTCGCCTCGCCGCTGCTCGCCGAGGACCTGTCCGGCCTGCCTCCGGCGTTGGTGATCACCGCGGAACACGACCCGCTGTGCGACGAGGGGGAGCGGTACGCCGGGCGGCTGCGGGACGCTGGCGTGCCCACCGACCTGACCCGCTACCACGGCATGATCCACGGATTCTTCGCCATGCCCGGCGTGTTCGACGCGGGTCGCCGGGCGCAGGAGCAGGCGGCCGCCTTCCTGCGGGACCGCTTCGGGCTGGGGGTCGCGTCGGCGGCCGGGTCGGTGGCGGGTGGGCCGGACCGTGGCTGAGCCGACCGACGAGCTGGTATTCGGATGCCGGCCGGCGCCGGCTGGACCGGCCGCCGGCGCCTCGACCGCTGCCGGGTTCGTCCCGCCGGCCAGCCTGGCCGACCTCGCCGAGCTGGCCCGGGCCGTGCTGCCCGGCGACGTGTGGGACTTCGTAGCCGGCGGCAGCGGCGCCGAGACGACCCTCGCGGCCAACCGGGCCGCCCTGGACCGGGTGGCGGTGCTGCCCCGGGTGCTGACCGGGGTGGACCGCCCGCGCACCGAGGCGGTGCTGCCCGGCGGCACCTACGCCCTGCCGGTGGCGGTCGCGCCGATGGCGTACCAGAGGCTGCTGCACCCGGACGGGGAGCTCGGCCTGGCCGCCGCCGCCCGGACCGCCGGCGTGCCGTACGTGGCGAGCACGCTGGGCAGCACACCGATCGAGGAGATCACCGCGGTCGGTGGCAGCGTCTGGTTCCAGCTCTACTGGCTGCGTGACCGGGGCCTGGTGGCCGACCTGCTGGACCGGGCCCACGCCGCCGGCTGCGTCGCGCTGATGGTCACCGTCGACGTGCCGGTGCTCGGCCGGCGGCTGCGCGACGTCCGCAACGGCTTCGCCCTGCCGCCGCAGGTCACCGCGGCGAACCTGCCCGGTGGCCGCGACGACCTGGCCCACCAGGGCGCGCCCGGGGTGTCCGCCGTCGCGGTGCACACCGGTGCGGTCTTCGCCCCGGCGCTGAGCTGGGCCGACCTGGCCTGGCTGCGGGAGCGTACCCGGCTGCCGTTGCTGGTGAAGGGTGTCCTGGACCCGCGCGACGCGGTCCGCGCCGCGGAGGTCGGCGCGGACGCCGTGGTGGTCTCCAACCACGGCGGGCGGCAGTTCGACGGCGCCCCCGCCACCGCGACCGTGCTGCCCGAGGTGGTCGCGGCGGTGCCGGACCGCTGCGCCGTGCTGTTGGACAGCGGCGTGCGCAGCGGCATCGACGTGCTGCGGGCCCTCGCCCTCGGCGCGGCCGGCGTGCTGGTCGGGCGGCCGCTGCTCTGGGCCCTGGCGGCCGGCGGCCGGGCCGGCGCCGAGGCCGCGCTGGCGCTGCTCGCCGCCGAGCTGCGCGACGCGCTCACCCTGACCGGCTGTGCCGACCCGGCGGCGGCCCGGCACCTGCGTACCCTGACCGGAGGTTGACGTGGAGCCGGTGGACCTGACCGTCGCGGCCCTGCACCGCAGTGTCGACGACCCCGCGCTGAACTCGATGAACTTTCTCAACGAGGTGGCGCAGCACTACCCGGCCGCGGTCTCGCTCGCCGCCGGTCGGCCCTACGAGGAGTTCTTCGACTCCGCCGTGCTGCACCGGCACCTGGACACCTTCCGCCGGCACCTCGCCGACGACCTCGGACTGAGCCCCGCCCAGGTCGACCGCACCCTGCTCCAGTACGGCCGGACCAAGGGCGTCGTGCACCATCTGATCGCCCGCAACCTCGCCGTCGACGAGCAGATCACCGTCGACCCGGAGACGATCGTGGTGACGGTCGGTTGCCAGGAGGCGATGTTCCTGGTGCTGCGGGCGCTGCGGGCCGGACCGGAGGACGTGCTGCTCGCCGTCGCCCCCACGTACGTCGGGCTGACCGGTGCGGCCCGCCTGGTCGACCTGCCGGTGCGCCCGGTCACCGGTGGCCCGGACGGGATCGACCTGGCCGACCTGCGCGCGCAGCTGCGCCGGGCCCGGGCCGAGGGGCTGCGCCCGCGCGCCTGCTACGTGATGCCCGACTTCGCCAACCCGTCCGGGGTCAGCATGGACGTGGCGCAGCGGCGGCGGCTGCTCGACCTCGCCGTCGAGGAGGAGTTGCTGCTCATCGAGGACAACCCGTACGGCCTCTTCCCGGCCGGGGGCACCGAGCGGCGGCCGACGCTCAAGGCCCTGGACAGCCGGCGCCGGGTGGTCTACCTCGGCTCGTTCGCCAAGACCGTGCTGCCCGGCGCCCGGGTCGGGTACGTGGTCGCCGACCAGCGGGTCGCCGGCTCCGACGGGACGGTCGGCCCGCTCGCCGACCAGCTCGCCAAGATCAAGAGCATGGTCACCGTGAACACCTCGCCGATCGCCCAGGCGGTGATCGGTGGGGCGCTGCTGGCCCACGACTGCTCCCTGGTCGCGGCCAACGCGCGGGAGCGGGCCGCGTACGCCCGCAACCTGCGGCACATGGTCGACGGGCTGGCCCGCCGCTTCCCGGCCGGCGGCCCGGTGCGCTGGAACGTGCCGGCCGGCGGCTTCTTCGTGGTGGTGACCGTGCCCTTCGGCGTGGACGATGCGCTGCTGCACCGCTCGGCCCGCGAGTACGGCGTGCTCTGGACCCCGATGGCCCACTTCTATGACGACGGGGCGGCGGTGAACGCGCTGCGGCTGTCGGTCAGCGCGGTCACCCCGGACCAGATCGACCTGGGCCTGGACCGGCTCGCCGCCCTGGTCACCGACGAACTGGCCGCGCTGGCCGCCCCGGCGTGACAGCACAGGGTCGCCGGTCCGCCACCACCCGTCCGGGCGTCGAGGGCCACCGTAGATAATGGACGGATGGTTGCCTGGGAGTACGCGTTGCTGGTCCGCCGCTATCAGGGGCAGGGCCGGAATTTCCACGTCACGTTCGTCTGGTACGCCCCGGACGGGTCGCGCACCGACGTGACGGCGTACGGGGACACCGCCATCGGGCACCTCAACCGGGTCGGCCGGGAAGGCTGGGAGCTGGTCTCCGCCGCCGAGGACGTGAACAACGTCCAGGGCAGCACCGAGGTGCACCGCTACCACCTCAAACGCCCCCTCCGCTGACCAACTGCCCTGCCCACCGGCCCACCCGCCCACTGGACCACCCCGTTGATCATGAGGTTAGCGGTGGGAGAAAGCGCTTTCCGTTGCCGCTAACCTCATGATCAACGGGTGGACCAGCCGGATGTGCGACGCCCCGCGCGGCCGGAGGCCGGGCGGGGCGTCGGGAGCGGGGGTCGGTTAGGCGAGGTTGATGGCGGGGTAGAGGGGGAAGGTGGCGAGCAGCTCGCTGGCCTGCTTGCTCACCTTGTCCGCCAGGGCCGCGTCGAGCACGTACTTCGCCTTGGACGCGGTGCCGTCCGGGTTCGCACCCGGGGTGGTCTGGGTGAGCACGGTGTGGATCAGCTCGGCGGTGGCGTCCATCTCGGCGGTGCCGAGGCCCCGGGTGGTGAGCGCCGGGGTGCCGATCCGGATGCCCGAGGTGTACCAGGCGCCGTTCGGGTCCTGCGGCACGGCGTTGCGGTTGGTGACGATGCCCGAGTCCAGCAGCGCCTGCTCGGCCTGCCGGCCGGTGAGGCCGTACCCGGAGACGTCGATCAGCACCAGGTGGTTGTCGGTGCCGCCGGTGACCAGCTTCGCGCCCCGGCGCAGCAGCCCCTCGGCGAGCGCCTGGGCGTTGGCGACGATGCGCTGCGCGTAGTCGGCGAAATCGGGGCGGCGGGCCTCGGCCAGCGCGACCGCCTTGGCGGCCATCACGTGCGGCAGTGGGCCGCCGAGCACCATCGGGCAGCCGCGGTCGACCTGGTCGGCCAGCTCCGGGCCGCAGAGCACCATGCCGCCGCGCGGGCCGCGCAGCGACTTGTGAGTGGTGGTGGTGACGATGTGCGCGTGCGGCACCGGGTCGAAGTCGCCGGTGAAGACCTTGCCCGCGACCAGGCCGGCGAAGTGCGCCATGTCGACCATGAAGGTGGCGCCGACTTCGTCGGCGATCTCCCGCATGATCCGGAAGTTGACCTTCCGGGGGTACGCCGAGTAGCCGGCGACCAGGATCAGCGGCTTGAACTCCCGCGCCGCCTCGGCGACCTTGTCGTAGTCGACCAGCCCGGTGGCCGGGTCGGTGCCGTAGCTGCGCTGGTCGAACATCTTGCCCGAGATGTTCGGCCGGAAGCCGTGGGTCAGGTGCCCGCCGGCGTCCAGCGACATGCCGAGCATCCGCTGGTTGCCCAGCTCCCGGCGCAGTGCGAACCAGTCCGCCTCGGTCAGCTCGTTGACCTGGCGTACCTGGGCCTTCTTCAGGGCCGGGGACTCCACCCGGTCGGCCAGGATCGCCCAGAAGGCGACCAGGTTGGCGTCGATGCCGGAGTGCGGCTGCACGTACGCGTGGGCCGCGCCGAACAGCTCCCGGGCGTGCTCGGCGGCGAGCGCCTCGACGGTGTCCACGTTCTGGCAGCCCGCGTAGAAGCGGCGGCCGACGGTGCCCTCGGCGTACTTGTCGCTGAACCAGTTGCCCATGGCCAGCAGGGTGGCGGGGGAGGCGTAGTTCTCGCTGGCGATGAGCTTGAGCGACTCGCGCTGGTCGGCCAACTCCGCCCCGATGGCGTCCGCCACCCGCGGCTCGACGGCGCGGATCACCTCCAGCGCGCTGCGGAAGGCGGTGGATTCGGCGTTCAGCGACATGCGACCTCCTGGTGACGTGCGGAAGGCCCAGGCGCTCGGCGTGCGTCCTCGTGACGGGACCGCTCCCCGATGGTGCTCCATCCCACGCGCCAGTCACGGCCCGCGCCGATCCTACCGGGTCCGCCCGGGCCCGCCCGGGTCGACCTCCGCCCCGGCAATCCGCCAATCCGGTCGTGAGCCGCGAAAGCGGATGGGGCCCGGCGGTCGCCTGCCGGGCCCCATCACTGGTAGTGCGGTTGTTACTTCACCACGTTGTACGCGTCGACCATGCCGGCGCCGTAGAACCCGTTACGCGCCCCGCCGGAGCAGGTCGCGTCGTAGGCGTGCGGGCCGTCCGGGTGCAGCGGCACCAGGTTGTAGACGCCCGCCGGGCAGGACTGCGCGACCGCCGTGCGCTCCAGGAACGACGCCAGCTGGCCCGCGGTCATGCCCGGGTGCGCCGACAGAGCCAGCGCCGCGACACCGGTGGCGTGCGGGCCGGACATCGACGTCCCGTGCTTGTACCCGTACCCGTTGACCATCTCGCCCTCGGCGTTCGGCAGTGCGATGGTCGACAGGATCTGGTCCGCGCTGGTCGGCCTCGCGCCCTGGGTGCGGATCCGACTGTCACCGCCCGGCGCCGTCACATCGATGACGCCTTGGCCGTACGAGGAGTAGAAGCTCTTCGCACCGGTCGGGCCCACCGCCGAGACGGTCACCACGCCCGGCGCCTCGGCCGGCAGGTCGAGGCAGGCGCTGTTGATGTCGCGGGTCTCGTACTGGTCCTCGGGCACGTTGTTCGGGCTACCCGAGTCGATCGTCTTGTGGGCCAGGTCGACGTTCGAGTTGCCGGCGGACGCGATGTTCAGCACGCCCTTGGACTGCGAGTATCGGATGGCCCGCTGCACCGCCTGCCACACCGGACGCTGGCGTGCGTCGTTGCGGCAGTTGAACTCCCACGGGTCGATGTAGTAGCTGTTGTTGGTCAGCTGCATCCCGTGGTCGGCGGCCCACATGAACCCGCAGACCGCAGCCTCCGGGTAGATGAAGCCGCCGTCGTTGACCACCTTGACGGCGGCGACCTTGACGCCCGGCGCGATGCCGGTCACGCCGACGCCATTGATGGCGGCGGCGATGGTGCCGGCCACGTGGGTGCCGTGGTCGCTCCTGGTCGGGTTCCAGGCCGCCTCGGCGGTGTTGGTGACACCGCCGAGGCAGGACACGCTCTTGTCCTTGGCGATTTGGCTGGCCAGGTCGGGGTGGCTGCTGGAGATGCCGCTGTCCAGCACGCCGACCACGACGTTCGGGCTTCCGGTGGTGATCGCGTGGGCCTGCGGGACGTGGATCATGTCCATGTCCCACTGTTTGCCGTAGTCCGGCTCCTTGGTCGGGTCGCCGGTGGCGGCGGCGACATCGGCCGCGGAGACCTCCACGGTCTCGCCCTCGTCGAGGGCGGTGCCCAGGCCGGCGGTGGACGCGACCGACTCGACGCCCGCCCCCGCCACCTGGGTGGCGAAGTTCGGGTTGGTCGAACGGACGACGAGCACGCCGATCTGGTCGTAGCTGGCCACCACGGTGCCCTTGGCAGCCGCCACGCGGGCGGCGGCCTTGTCGGTCTTGCCGCCCTGTGGGGCGAGGACCAGGAACGTGGTGTCCGGTCCGGCTGCGGCCGCCGGTGCCAGCCCGCCGGTGACGGCGAGGCCGACGCCGAGCGTCACGACGGACGCTGCGGCCAGTGTCTTGCGACGAAGGTTCTTCACACAGACTCCCAGAGGGCCGATCTAACCGAGCCGCACTCCCTGGCGGGGAGGGGCCGGCGGAAAGCGGGCAGGCTGCTCGCTTTCGAGGGATCAGCGTAGGGAGCCGGTGTGGTGTTACACACAGCCGAACGGACGAACAACAGCCGTCAGACGGTGGCCAACGAGCAAAAGCGCAGGGCTGCACAATTCGCTCGGCGCCGGACGTCTCGGCCCGGCTGGCCGCGATGTTTGCCGTACTCCCGCCGCCCGGATCAGCTCCGACAGCCCTGGTCGGCTCCGCCCTTGCCGGGCACATCGAAGATCTCCTACAGTTACGGCCGCAAATCACTGATGTTGCTAAGCGTGACGGGGGACGCCATGCGCAAGCTTCACAATCGCCTGCCAGCTCGCCTTCCTGCCCGATTCCGCCGCTCATGAGGTTCCGGCTCCTGGGGCCGCTCACGGTAGGTTCGGGGGAGGATCCACTCACCATACGCGGCAACCGGTTGCGAGCCGTGCTTGCGCTGTTGCTGCTCAACAGCGGCAAGGTGGTCCCGATGGGCCACATCATCAAGGCTGTCTGGGGCGAGGCGCCGCCGCGGACGGTGCGGACCCAGGTGCAGGCACAGATCTCGGCGCTGCGTGCCATGTTTCAGAACAGCGGGGTCGTCAAAATACACACGCATCCGGCCGGATACTCCCTGCACGCGCAGCCTGGCGAAATCGATGTCCTGGTTTTCGACCAACTCGTACAGCGTGGTCGGGCGCTGAGCGCCGGTCGCCAGTTCGACTCGGCCGTGGCACTCTTCCGCGAGGCACTCAAGCTGTACCACGGGCCACCGTTGTGCAACGTCGATGCGCCGTTCGCCCGGCTCGCCGGGGTCCAACTGCAGGAGCAGCGGCTGGACGTGCTCGGTGACTTGTTCGGGTTGGAGCTGCGACTCGGGCGGCATCGAGAAATCATTTCGACGTTGACCGAGCTGGTCGCGGAGCATCCGTTGCGGGAGACGTTCTGGCGGCATCTGGTGGTGGCACTGCACGGCGCGGGTCGCCGGGGTGAGGCAATTGCCGTCTATCACCGGGTTCGCCGCCTCCTTCGCGACGAGCTTGGCCTGGACCCGGGCCGGGATCTGGTGGCGGCGTACCGCGACCTGCTGGAGGATGAGCCGACCACGCTGTCGTCCGTCGACCGGGAGGCGCTGGCGGCGACGCTGGACTACTTGCGGCTGACCGAACAGATGCTCCGGGACGTACGCCGCCAGCTTGAGGCGATGAGCGTCTCACTGGCCGGGGCATGCTGACGGCTGGTGTGGATCCCGGAAGTCGGGGCCCACCCCAGCGCGTCCGCAGCGGCTGATGAAGATCAGACGACGTCGCAGTCGACGGTGATCGAGTGGGTCGAGCCGTCCCGGAGCAGGACCGAAAGGACCTGTGGTCCGTCGCAGGCCCGGTTGACGCTGGCTCCGACCTCATATCGCCCGGTGGTGGGGTTGTAGACCGGCGTCGACACTGTCCCCCCGGGGTGGCCGTTCCATGATGCGCCGGTGACGGCGCCGGAATCGGTCACGGGGGTTCCGGCGGAGTCCTTGACGGCGAATCCGAATGTGTAGCCCCTCGGCGGTGCGGCGTCGATGTAATCCCCGATCTTGCTGCCGTTGAGGTAGAACCCGTCGAAGGTGTACGACGTGGTCGGGCGGAGGAAGTTTGCGGTGACGTAGTTCGCCATCGCGGTGCCCGACGACATCCCCGCGTCCGCGTCCCACTGGTAGTGCACGCCGAGGTAGACCCGGCTGCGGGCATTCTCCGTGGCAGCGGCGCTGAAGGTACCGAAGGGCCGGGTAACCCCCACCGCGTGCGGATCCTGGGTGGTGGCGATGAACCTGAACTCATCAGTATTGAAGAAGCCCCTCATCGCGCCCGCCCACGCCGCGGCGAACGTGGCGTGCCCGGAGGTGTAGGCCGGGAACGGTGGGGAGAAATTCACCCCCTTGTCGTCGGCCGAGAGCGGCTTCCAGTTGCCGTCGGACTTCGTCGCGTCGTTGCCGTCGGTGTCCGCGAGCTGGATCGCGCTCTCCGGCCGCCACAGGGCGATCGGTGTCTGGTATTTCGCGTCCCACGCCACGATGCCCGCGTCGGCCAGCGCGATCCCCACCAGGGCGAAGAGCCGAGCGTTCCCGGCCTGGGTCAGCTTCGCCGACTTCGCCACGATCTGGGTGTGGGCGAAGAGCTGGCCTGGCGGCTTGTACGTGAGCTTGTCTAGATCATTGGCCCAGAACCAGGCGGCCTGCGTATGGTCGGCGGTGCGGGACGTGCTGTTGTACCGGCCGAGGTCCTTCACCTCGTTGACCTGCGCCGCGTACTCGGGGCTGGCGAGCAGTTTGGCCATGTCCGAGTAGCCCGCCGGCAAGCCCGGCCGGAACTGGGCGCCGGAGGTCATCGCGAACGGCTTGACCAGGCCCCAACTGGGCGTGGCGGCGGCGCCGGAGCCGGTCGGCCGCCACACTCCCGGCGTGTCGCTGAACGGGAACGTCGAGTTGTCCGGCGACCCGTCGTTGGTCCGGAAACTGATCATCGCCTGTGCGCTCGCCGAGCCGATCCGCTGACCGTCGGTCCGGGCCGGCGAACTGGCCGTCCCCTCCTGTGCGGTGGACAGGTCGGCGTCGAAGTTGACGCCCGGGTACACGCTGCGCAGCGTGTCGTAAGCGGCGTAGTCGATGGCGGTGGCGAGGTCCGGCACGATGCCGGGCGTGGGCGAGACCTTGACCCGGTACGGCTGACCGATGCACTGGGCGTCGCCGGCCGCGCAGAGAGCCGAGTTGGCCGCGTCGTAGATGGCGCCGTGCAGCATGGCGCCGGCGCGGGCCAGCGGCCCCGGCGCTCCGCCGAGCTGGCGGTACGTGCGCACCAGGACGTCGTTCCAGTAGAGGACGTGATCATTGGGTGCGGCGGCGTGCGCCGCAGTGGTCGGGAGCACGACGGCACCGGTGCTGAGGGCTGCGGTGGTCAGCGCCACGGCACCCCACCGTCTCGTTGAGCTGAGCCTGCCCATGGAACTCCTTGGCGAGAGACCCGGAACGGGCGGCGGGGATGTCCCGCGCCCATCGCGAGCCTGGGCCAGCTCGCTATCGCCCGGCTACGGTCCCGCTACGGACCGGCCATGTAGGACAGGCCGGGTGCAAAGCTCGATCGCAGCCGGCAGTTGCGGTCGCCGGAAGGGGAGGAGCGATCAAGCTGGCCCACTGTCCAGCCCGTAGCTGGTCCTTGGGCCGGCAGAGCCGCGTTCCGGCTGCCTGGCCTGCCGGTGCAGGTGGGTGACGTCGTTGAACATCTCCGGGGCGAGCCGCCCCGCGGCGTCGACGGACCAGCCGGTGACCGAGCAGTTGGCGATCGAGTAGTCCCGGGTCAGCCCCCTCAGCTCGTCCTCGGTGAGCCCCTCCAGCAGGTAGCGGAGCACGAAGACCAGGGCGTCGTGGCCGAAGAGCAGCACCCGCCGACCCTCGTGGTCACGGCGCAGGTCACCGAGGAGAGCGCGCAGCCGAAGTGCCACGTCGGGCCAGGACTCGCCGCCGGGGGGCCGGTAGTAGAACGTGCCGAGGCGGGCCCGGCGTTCCGCCTCCGCCGGATACCGCTGCCGCACCCCGTGTTCGGTCAGGCCGTCGAGGATGCCCTGTTCCCGGTCGCGCAGCCGCTCGTCCCGGCTGACCGGGATGCCCGTGCCGGCCAGCGCCAGCTCGGCCGTCTGCACCGCCCGCACGTAAGGCGACACCACCGCCACGTCGGGCCGGTGCGTCCCCGGCAGCTTGGCGAGCCAGCGGCCGGTGGCCCGGGCCTGCTCCTGCCCGGTCGGCGACAGCGGCACATCCGCGTCGCGGTGCTGGGTGAGGCCGGTCAGTTCGGCGCCGGCCGCCTCCGCCCGGCTCGCCGCGACGTTCGCCGTGCTCTCGCCGTGCCGGACGATCCACAGCGCCGCCAGTTCCGCCATGCGGCCACCGGTACCCGGGCCCGGCGGGCGTAACCGTGCGGGCCGTCGGGCGGCCCTCGGCCGGGCGGGGCGTGAACCGGCCGCAGGCGGGTAAGCGCTGGCGCCACCGGAAGCCGAGACATGGGGAGGTGTGTCGTGGCCACGACCATGACCAAGGAACAGATGAGCCCGGTACGGGACAAGAACTACGACCTGATCCACACGGTGCAGATGTCGTTGGAGAACATCTACCGGATGGACACGTACATCGCCGACGCGGACAAGCGCGGCGACACGGAGCTCGCGAACTGGTTCCGCAAGATCCAGGAGAACAACCGCAAGGCCGGTGACCAGGGCAAGCAGATGCTCATGGCGCGTATGCAGCAGGAAGGGCGCTGAGCGCCGGCGTGGCCGGGGCCGGACGGACGCCGCCCGGTCCCGGCAGCCGCGACTCCGGCGCTTCCCGGATGGTGCCGCTCGACTGACCGCTGTCGCGAACGGGGCAGCGGGCAGACCCATCGGTGGAGCAGAATGTCCCGTCCGACACGACGGGATGGAGCCATCGATGACGGTCCTCAAGGGTCTGCGGGAAGCCCTGGTGCTGCTGGTGATCGCGCTGGTGGTGGTCGCGGTCGCTGCCGGCGTCTGGGTAGCGGTGTCCGGCGGCGAGTTCGTCACCCGGTTCGGTATCGCCCTGGTCGTCGTCGGGGCGCTGCTCGGTGTCACCGGCGACCTCACCCTCAGCCGGGTCGGCATGCTCGGCGCCCGGGCCGCCTTCGGGCTCGCACCCGAGCAGGAGACCGGGGGCGGTGGCCGGGTCCTCACCGGTGTCGGGATCTTCCTGTTCGTCGGGCTGCCGCTCGTCGTCGTGGGCATCACGCTGATCTCCTGATCGGCCCGCTGCGCGGCGGGCGACCGCGGCGGCCCGTCGCCCGCTACCGTGTGAGGCGTGGCGACCACGGCGGCCGAGGAGATCCGGGTAGGCGAGCGGGTGGTCCGCGTCTCCAGCCCCGACAAGCCGTACTTCCCGGAGCGCGGGCTGACCAAGCTCGACGTGGTCCGCTACTTCCTCGCCGTCGGCGACGGCATCCTGCGCGCCCTGCGCGACCGGCCTACCATGCTGGAGCGGTGGCCGCGCGGCGTGTTCGAGGGCGCGAAGATCGCCACCCGGCAGGACAATCGCGGCGACGCGTTCTACCAGAAGCGGCTGCCCGCCGGGGCGCCCGACTGGGTGCGCACCGCCCACATCACCTTCCCCAGCGGCCGGACCGCCGACGAGGTGGCCCCGAGCGAGCTCGCCGTGGTGATCTGGGCGGTCAACCTGGGCACCCTGCGCTTCCACCCGTGGCCGGTGTCCGCCGGCGACGTTGAGCACCCCGACCAGCTCCGCATCGACCTCGACCCGATGCCCGGGGTGGACTTCGCCCAGGTGGTCCCGGTCGCCCACGAGGTGCGGGCGTTCCTCGACGAGCTGGGGCTGGTCGGCTACCCGAAGACCACCGGCGGTCGGGGCATCCACGTCTACCTGTCCATCGAGCCGCGGTGGAGCTTCGGCGAGTGCCGGCGGGCGGTGCTGGCGCTGGGCCGGGAGATGCAGCGCCGGCTGCCCGACCTGGTGACCACCACCTGGTGGCGGGAGCAGCGGGACCGGCCGGTCTTCGTGGACTACAACCAGATGGCCCGCGATCACACCGTCACGTCGGCGTACTCGATCCGGCCCACCCCGCGGGCGCTGGTCTCCGCCCCGCTGGACTGGTCGGAGCTGGACGACGTGCGGCCGGAGGACTTCGACGTGGTGAGCCTGCCGGCCCGGTTCGCCGAGCGCGGCGACCCGCACGCCGGCCTGGACGACCGCCGGTTCTCCCTGGAGCCGCTGCTGGAGCTGGCCGACCGGGAGGGCCTGGAGGCGCCGCCGGAACGCTGACGCCTACGGCCAGAGGGTCTGCGTCCCGTCGAACTCCTCGAAGACCAGCCAGGTGCGCGTCGACAGCACCCCGGCGATGCTCTGCACCCGCTCCAGCACCACGTCCCGCAGGGTGGCGTTGTCCGGCGCCCGGACCAGGGCCAGCACGTCGTGCTCGCCGCTGAGCAGCGCCACGTGCTCGACGTAGCGCACCCGGGCCAGTTCCTCGGACACCTCCCGCCAGGTGTTCTGCTCGATGGTCAGCGCGATGTACGCCGACGTGCCCAACCCGGCGGGTTCCGGCGCCACCCGGGCCCGGAACCCGGTGATCACCCCGTCCCGGATCAGGCGCTCCACTCGGGCGTACGCGTTGGTGCGCGAAACGTGCACCCGTTCGGCCAGGGTGCGCATGGAGAGCCGGCCGTCGTTGACCAGTTCGCGCAGGATCCGCCGGTCCACCTCGTCGAGCGGCCCGGCCGAACGTCCCGTTCCGCCCGCCACGCCCGGTGCCGGGCTGGTCTCCTGGCTCATGAACCACTCCCAGCCGTGCCATTCGTCCCGCGTTCGGCGGGCAACTTGAGTCAATCATCCGACGGCGTGAGCATAGGTCCACCACACGTCCAGGAGGTCCCCGCCGTGACGACCACACCCCAGGCGGTCCGCAGGGCATCCCCCCGCACCCGCCGGAAGGCCACCCCCGCCGCCGCCGACCCGTCGGCCGGGCTGCTGCCGCGCACCGAGCCGGTCCGTCTGCTGAACCCGGACGGCACCCCGCTGCCGGCCCGGGACGACTACCCCGAGCCGCCGCTCGACGCGCTCCGTGAGATGTACCGGCGGATGGTCGTCGGCCGCCGCTTCGACGTGCAGGCCACCGCGCTGACCAAGCAGGGTCGCCTCGCCGTCTATCCGTCCTCGCGCGGGCAGGAGGCCTGCCAGGTCGGCGGGGTTCTCGCGCTGCACGACACCGACTGGGTCTTCCCCACCTACCGCGAGTCGATGGCGCTGACCGCCCGGGGCATCGACCCGGTCGAGGTGCTCACCCTGCTGCGCGGTGACTGGCACTGCGGGTACGACCCGGCGGCCCGGCACACCGCGCCGCAGTGCACCCCGCTGGCCACCCAGTGCGTGCACGCCGCGGGCCTGGCGTACGGCGAGTCGTACCAGGGGCGGGACACCGTGGCGCTGGCCTTCATCGGCGACGGCGCGACCAGCGAGGGCGACTTCCACGAGGGGGTCAACTTCGCCGCCGTGTTCAAGGCCCCGGTCGTCTACTTCGTGCAGAACAACAAGTACGCGATCAGCGTCCCGCTGTCCCGGCAGACCGCCGCGCCGAGCCTGGCGTACAAGGGCGTCGGCTACGGCGTACCCAGCGAGCAGGTCGACGGCAACGACCCGGTGGCCGTGCTCGCGGTGCTCACCCGCGCGGTGGAGCACGCCCGGTCGGGCCAGGGGCCGTTCCTGGTCGAGGCGCACACCTACCGGATGGAACCGCACACCAACGCCGACGACCAGACCCGCTACCGGGACGCCGAGGAGGTTGAGGCGTGGCGGGACCGCGACCCGATCGCCCGGCTGGAGACCTACCTGCGGGCCCGGGATGTGCTGGACGACGCGGCGGTCGCCGCCATCGCCGACGAGGCCGAGGCGTACGCGGCCGCGCTGCGCGACCGGATGAACGCCCAGCCGGCGGTGGACCCGCTCAGCCTCTTCGACCACGTGTACGCGGAGCCGACCCCGCAGCTGGTCGAGCAGCGTGAGCAGGTCCGCGCCGAACTGGCCGCCGCCCGCGACGAGGAGGGGGACGCCTGATGGCCACCATGACCATGGCGAAGGCGCTCAACGCCGCGCTGGCCGACGCGATGCTGGACGACGAGCGGGTGGTCGTCTTCGGCGAGGACGTCGGGCAGTTGGGCGGCGTCTTCCGGATCACCGACGGCCTGCAGGCCCGGTTCGGCGACAAGCGTTGCTTCGACACCCCGCTCGCCGAGGCCGGCATCGTCGGCTTCGCCGTCGGCCTGGCCATGTCCGGGCTGCGGCCGGTGGTCGAGATGCAGTTCGACGCGTTCGCGTACCCGGCGTTCGAGCAGATCGCCTCGCACGTGGCGAAGCTGCGCAACCGCACCCGGGGCGCGCTCAGCGTGCCGATCGTCATCCGGGTTCCGTACGCCGGCGGCATCGGCGGCGTGGAGCACCACTGCGACTCCTCCGAGGCGTACTACGCGCACACCCCGGGCCTGAAGGTGGTCACCCCGGCCACCGTCGAGGACGCGTACTCGCTGCTGCGCGAGGCGATCGACGACCCGGACCCGGTCGTGTTCATGGAGCCGAAGAAGCTCTACTTCTCCAGCGCCGAGGCCGAGCTGCCGGCGCGTACCGCGCCGTTCGGCAAGGCCGTCGTGCGCCGGGCGGGCACCGACGCCACCCTGGTCGCGTACGGGCCGGCGGTGCCGGTCGCGCTGGAGGCGGCCGAGGCCGCCCGCGAGGAGGGCTGGGACCTGGAGGTCGTCGACGTACGCACGATCGTGCCGTTCGACGACGCCACGGTCACCGCGTCGGTGCGGAAGACCGGCCGGTGCGTGGTGATCCAGGAGGCGCAGGGCTTCGCCGGGGTCGGCGCGGAGATCGCCGCCCGGGTGCAGGAGCGCTGCTTCCACGCCCTGCACGCCCCGGTGCTGCGGGTGTCCGGCCTGGACATCCCGTACCCGGCGCCGATGCTGGAGCACACCCACCTGCCCTCGGTGGATCGGGTGCTGGACACGGTGGCCCGCCTCCAGTGGGACGACCAGCCCGACACCCGGTGGGTGGCGGCATGAGCGAGCGCAGCGAGCGAATCATTCGGCTCCGCCCCGCACGTCATGACGACGCCGACCGCAGGAAGGTGGCGGCATGACCACCATGACGGGGACCCGCGACTTCCTCCTGCCGGACCTTGGCGAGGGGCTCAGCGAGGCGGAGATCGTCGAGTGGCGGGTCGCCGTCGGCGACGTGGTCACCGTGGACCAGACCGTGGTCGAGGTGGAGACCGCCAAGGCGGTCGTCGACGTGCCCTGCCCGTACGCCGGCCGGGTCGTGGCCCTGCACGGCGCGGCGGGTGAGGTCCGCCCGGTCGGCCAGCCGCTGATCACCATCGCCCCGCTCGACGGTGCGGAAGGGGACGACCCGCACGCCACCTACCGCGAGGAGGAGCGCGCCGGCTCCGGCAACGTGCTGATCGGGTACGGCACCGGGCACGGCGGCTCCGGCCGCCGGCGCCGCCGCCCGCGGCTCGCGCTGGCCCCGGAGCCCCCGGCCGCCGCGCCGGTCGGTGCCGTCGCCGGCCCGACTCCGACCGCCACCGCCCCGGCCGCTGCTGAGGCCACGCGGACGAGCGCCCTGGTCATCTCGCCGATCGTGCGGCGGCTGGCGAAGGAGCGCGGGATCGACCTGGCGTCGGTACGCGGCACCGGCCCCGGCGGGGTGATCCGCCGCGCTGACGTGGAGGCCGCCTCGGCCACCCGGCTGGCCGCGGTGCCGGACCCGCATGTCGGGCTCGCCCCCGACGGGGACGGTGACGTGGTCATCCCACTGACCGGCATCCGCAAGGCCATCGCCGACAAGCTCTCCCGCAGCCGGCGGGAGATCCCCGAGGTGACCATCTGGGTCGACGTGGACGCCACCGGGCTGCTGGCTACCCGGGCCGCGATCAACGCCGCCACCCCGGACGCGCCGGTCAGCATCCTGGCCCTGCTCGCCCGGATCTGCCTCAGCGGCCTGCGGAAGTACCCGCAGCTCAACGCGCACGTGGACACCGAGGGGCAGCGGATCATCCAGTCGGCCGGGGTGCACCTGGGCATCGCCGCGCAGACCGAGCGGGGCCTGGTCGTCCCGGTGCTCCGCGACGCCCAGCGGCTGACCACCCGCGAGCTGGCCGCCGCCCTCGCCGAGACCACCGCCGCGGCCCGGGCCGGCACCCTGCCCCCGGCGCGGCTGACCGGCGGCACCTTCACCCTGAACAACTACGGGGTGTTCGGTGTGGACGGCTCCACCCCGATCATCAACCACCCGGAGGCGGCGCTGCTCGGCGTCGGCCGCATCGTGGACAAGCCCTGGGTGGTCGACGGGCAGCTCGCGGTCCGCAAGGTGACGCAGCTCAGCCTCACCTTCGACCACCGGGTCTGCGACGGCGGCGTGGCCGGCGGTTTCCTGCGGCACGTGGCGGACTGCGTCGAGCAGCCCGCCCTGCTGGTGGCGAACGTCTGACCCACCGACCCGGCCCCGGCCCCGTCCACGCCCGGGGCCGGGGCCGTCCGCCGTTTCTCCGCTGCGCGACCGGGAATGCGAGCCCGGTCGCCGAGGGGGAGGAACGGGATGGAGCACTCGCACGTGCCCTCCGCCGGTGGCGTACGCCCGCACCCGGTCGCCGGCGCGCCGCTGATGTGCGACGCCCGGGCGCACGGGCTGACCGGGGACGGGACGACCAACCACCAGCCCGCTTTCGCCGCGCTGGTGGACCGGCTGGGGGACGCGCACGCCGCCGACCGGCGGGCCCGGGTGATCTACTGCCCGCCCGGGGTCTACTCGATCCGGGACGCCGGCACGGTCTGGCGCAGCGGCGTGTCGCTGCTCGGCGCCGGTCCGGGCGCGACCCGGTTCGTGCTGAGCAACTCGGGCAACCGGGCTGATCCCACCCCGCCGGCCTTCCACACGGCGGCGCTGCCACCAGCGGGATCCTCCTGGAGTTGCAGCAGGCCGGGGTGTTGCGGCCGCGGGGGATCCGGATCGTCGGCTGCCACGCCCAGGGCAACCGTTTCGGCATCTCCGACTGGGGCGCCAACGGCCTGATCGTCTCCGCCTGCACGCTGACCGGGAACCTGGAGGCGGCTGGGACAGTTTGCGCCCGGCCACCCAGACCCATGGCTTCTGGATCACCGAACGGGGCAGCTGCGTGGGCCGGGTCGAGGACAACGACCTGGCCGGGAACGCCGAGGGCCCCACCCGGCTGGACACCCCGCCCATCGGTGGCCGGTGGGAACGCAACCACGGCGACGACGAATGGGACTGACTGGGCGAAGAAATGTCATTCCGTACGCGGTCGACAAACTTAAGTCGCCCCGGTCAAGCAATTGTTTGAAACGGCCTACAGCTTCTCCGGTGACCGACAGAATGGGAACGAAGGGGACTGGAAATGGGGGTGGGGAAATGGACCTGAGGCGGCGAATGACGCTGTTTGCGGTGACCATCGCAGCCACGCCACTGGTGGTCGGCGCGTGCACCGCCGGACCGAAGTCGGTGGGCGGCAAGGGGGCTGCACCCCCGTCGATCACGGTGACGCCGGCGGACAAGACGAAGGACGTGCCGGTCAGCGCCGAGGTGGGGGCCACCGTCAAGGACGGGAAGATCACCGCGGTGCGGTTGACCGACGACAAGGGCGCGCAGGTGCCGGCCGAGCCGCGCGAGGACGGGTCGGGCTGGGTGCCGACCCGGCCGTTGCAGAATTCGCGGACGTATACGGCGGAGGTGACCGCCACCGGTGACAAGGGGCGGACGAGCACGCAGAAGACGACGTTCACGACGATGGGGAAATCGACCAAACAGGCGATCAAGAGCACTTTGTATTTCAGCGGGGAACAGACCTACGGGACGGCGATGCCGTTGGTGGTCGCTTTCGAGCCGGGCATTCCGCAGGAGGCCCGGGCGGATGTGCAGCGCCGGTTGTTCGTGAAGACGGACCCGCCGCAACCGGGCACCTGGTCGTGGGTGGGGGACGGCACGCAGGTCTACTACCGGGCACCCGACTTCTGGAAGCCGGGCACGAAGATCAGCGTGCGGGCCGGGCTGGAGGGGTTGCCGATCGGCAAGGACCGAATCGGGGACGCGGACCGGTCGGCCTCCTCGAAGATTGGCCGGCAGGTCTCGCTGGACATCGACAACGCCACCAAGCAGATGGCGGTCTACCAGGACGGCAAGCTGCTCAAGAAGATCCCGGTCAGCCTCGGCAAGCCGGACACACCCAGCTCCAGCGGCAACATGGTGATCATGGAGAAGTTCGACCGGACCACCTTCGACACCCGGGGTGAGGCGAACGGCGGCTACGTCGTCGACGTGGACGACGCCCAGCGCCTCACCTGGGGCGGCGAGTTCATCCACGCCGCGCCCTGGTCGGAAGGGGACCAGGGCTACACCAACGTCTCGCATGGCTGCGCCAACGTCTCCAACGCGGCGGCGGACTGGCTGATGGGCATCACGCAGGTCGGTGACCTGGTGACGGTCAAGGGCACCGAGGTGCAGCTGCAGGCCGGCAACGGGTGGACCGCCTGGAACGTCGGCTGGGACGAGTTCGCCAAGGGCAGCGCGCTGCCCGTACCGGCCGGGCTCAAGCCCACGGTCAGTGCCACGCCGCACCCGGGCGCGGTGGCCGGCGGGTCGGCGCCCGCTCCCGCGCCCTCCAGCAGCGGCGGCTGACCACCGGGGAGGAACGACCGAGGCCGGCCCGCCGTAACGGCGGGCCGGCCCCCTTCCGGCCGGCCCGGCGGTGCCCCTCCGGGAGCCACGGCGGTCCGGCCTCTTCCGGCCGGCCCGGCGGCGTCCCTGCGGGAACCACGGCGGGCCGGCCCCATCCGTCAGCTCAGGTCCACCCGGGCCACGCCCGCGGCGGTCAGGCTGCCCAGCCAGAGCCGCTGCCCGTGCTGCCGCACCCCGGTGATCATCGGGTACGCCCCGCTCGGCCCGTGCAGCGTCCGCAGCACCCGCCCGGCGCCGTCGACCAGCGCGACCAGCCCGTAGCGGCGGGGCTGCGGCTGCACCGCGCCGGGCAGCAGCGCGACGAGTTGGCGCACCCGGGGATGCGGCAGGAGCTTCTCCATGCTCGGTAGCCGGGGGCTGGGCAGCGCGATCCAGTAGGTGTCGTCGCCCACCGCCGACACGTTGTCCGGGTACGCCGGCAGATCGGCCAGCACGGTGGCCCGCCCCTCCGGCAGGTCCACCCGGAGCAGCCGGTGCGTGGCCGTCTCCACCAGCATCAGCGCCGACTCGTCCGGGGTCAGCGCCACCCCGTTGGGGAAGTACAGGCCGCTCGTCACCACCTCGGTGCGCCCGGTCCGCCGGTCGTACGCGAGCACCCGCCCGTTGGGGCGGTGCTCCAGCAGGTCCCGCTTCCAGTGGGACAGCGGGAACCGGTCTGAGCTGTCGGTGAAGTAGACCGTGCCGTCCCGGGCCACCGTGGCGTTGTCGGCGAGATGCACCTCCCCACTGCCGGTCAACTCGCGCACCGCCCCGTCCGGCGTGACCCGCAGCAGCCCCCGGTACGCGTCGCAGACCAGCAGCTCGCCGTCGACCGGGTCCACCTCGATGCCGAGCGGCCGGCCGCCGGTCTCGGCGAGCAGGGTGGGCCGGGTGCCGGCCGGGGCGTCCGCCGGCCACCACCAGAGCCGGCCCTGTTCGTCGCCGCTGACCGCCCTGCCCTGCGGGTCGATCAGCACGTCCTCCGGACCGTGCCCGCCGTCGGGCAGCGGCAGCAGGTCGGCCCGGTCGAGGCGGTCGTCGGTGGGGGCCCACGGCCCGTCCAGCGGCGGGGGCACGGTGGCCGGCTCACGGACCGGCCGGATCAGCAGCGGCGGGCGCCGGCGGGGGACGGCCATCCGGTCATTGTTCCCCGCCGATGCCCGGTCGGGCAGTTGCCGGCGGCGTGTCGCGCGACATCGGGCAGCGCGCCGGAGACCAGCGCGGCACCGACCACCACCGCGTCCGCCCTGGCCGGCGTGCGGGTCCGGGGGGATCCCCTGATGCTCTCGGGGTTCGACCCGGGACGTACCCGGATCCCGGGTTCCGGCGGGCCGGAAGTGTCGGTCCCCCGGGATAGGTTTCTCGGCATGGGGCAGCACAGCGACCGGTTCCACGTCGAGATCAGCGTGGGCGACCACGAGGTGGACATCCGGGCGATCGGCGAGATCGACATCGCCACCGTGGGATCGTTCCGGGCCGCGCTCTGGGCGGCCCCGGCGCGGCCCGTGCTGCGGGTGGACCTCTCCGGGGTGCGGCTGCTCTCCGCGGCCGGGGTGCGCACGCTGGTCGCCGCGCACCTGCGGGTCCGGGCCCGCGGCGGCGTGCTGGTCCTGGTCGATCCCGGCCCGGTGGTCGCCCGGGTGTTGCGGGCCACCGGTCTGCACCGGGTGATGCCGGTCCGGGAGTCGGCCGTCGCGGGGGAGCTGGTCGCGGCCTGACGCCGCCCTCGTGGCGGTCGGGCGGCGCAACCGCCCCGGCGGGACGGACCAGGGCCGCCGGCGTGGGTGCCGACGGCCCTGGTCGGCCGGGTCAGCGGACGCCGAGCAGGTCCACCACGAAGACGAGCGTCTCGTTCGGCTTGATGACGCCACCGGCGCCCCGCGCGCCGTAGCCCAGGTGCGGCGGGATGGTCAGCCGGCGCCGGCCGCCGACCTTCATGCCGACCACGCCCTGGTCCCAGCCGGCGATGACCTGGCCCCCGCCGAGCGGGAACTCGAACGGCTCACCCCGGTTCCACGAGGCGTCGAACTCGCGGCCGGTCGAGTGGGCCACGCCGACGTAGTGCACGGTGGCGAGCTGGCCGGGGCGGGCCTCCGGACCCTCGCCGACCGTGATGTCGTCGATGACGAGATCGGCGGGCGGCGCGCCCTCGATCGGGCCAACCTCGGGCTTCTGCATGAGCGGGTCTCCTCGGTGTTCCGGGTGTGGTCCCCGTCGATCCTGCCGGATCGCGACCGGCCGATACCCGCGGGTCCCGGGAAAGGGTCCGGTCGGGGCACGCCATGGTGGGCGCCACCTTCGGTGACGCCCGCCGAGGCCCCGGGCTCAGACCGGGCGGGCGAGCTGGGCGGCGAGCAGCGCGGGCGCCTCGGCGAGGGAGGGCCCGTACCAGGTCAGGTGGCGGCCCGAGACCAGCGTGGCCGGTACGCCGGGGAACGCCTCCGGTCCGTCGCCGGCCGTGAACCGGTACGGCTCGTCCGGCAGCACCGCCAGGTCGGGCCGTCGTCCGCGCAGCTCGTCCAGGCTCGGGCGGGGATACCGCTCCGCGTGTCCGGCCCACTGGTTCGCCACGCCCAGCCGGTGCAGCACGTCACCGGCGAAGGTGTCCCGGCCGAGCACCACCCACGGCCGCCGCCACACCGGCACCACCGCGGCCCGGTGGCTGGTCGGCGTGGACAGGTCGGCCCAGGCCCGCCGGGCGGCCCGCAACCAGTCCGGCTCGTCCGTCACGTCGAGCGCGGCGACCAGCTCGCCGAGCTGGGTCAGCGCCTCCGGCACCGTACGGGGAAAGGTGACCCGCACCGGTACGCCGGCCGCGCGCAGGGCGTCCGCGTCGGCAAGCCGATTCTCCTCCTCGTTGAGCAGCACGAGGTCGGGCCGGAGTGCGAGCACCCGGTCCAGGTCCGGATACTTGCTCCCGCCGACCCGGGCGACGTCCAGCCCGGCCGGATGGGTGCACCAGTCGGTCGCCCCGACCAGCACCTCGGGCCGGGTCAACGCCACCGCCTCGGTCAACGACGGCACCAGCGACACCACCCGCACGTCGGGCCTCCCCTCGGTCCCGTACATGCTGCCCCAGCCGGGGAGCGGCGGCGGTTCCAGGTCGCGTCGCGGGGCCGGACGCGTCGGGCTGGCGTTGCCGGCGGCGGCGCCGGCTCGCGCCGCGTCGGACGCCGAGCCGGCGTTGCCGATTCAGGGCCGGGGTTCGTCCACCAGGGCGGTCACGTCCAGGTGCGCCGGCTGGCAGCCGACCGTCGCCGCGAACCGGCGGACCGCGGCGTCGACGTGCGCGCGGGCCGCGCCGAGACCGGCGCACGGGTCGACGCGCAGCTCCACCCAGACGTCCGGCCCACTGACCGGTCCGGTGAGCACCACCCGGGCCCGGTGTACCCCGGGAGCCCGGCACAGGTCCCGCTCCAGCGCGGCGGTCAGCACCTCGCTCGCCACCCGGGTACGCCCGCCCCCGTCACCGGGATGCGCCAGCGTGCCGGCGAGCCGGCCGGGCACGCGCAGCCCGGCGGCCAGCAACCGCTGCCCGAGCAGGGCCACCAGCACCCCGCCGACCGCCACCGCGAGACCGCTCCACGGCGTGCCGGCCCGCCACCAGCTGGCCGGGCCGGCCCCCAGCAACGGGGCGCCGCCGCCCGGCAGCCAGCCCAGCCCGACCGCCAGCGCGGTCCCGCCGGCGGCCACGAGCACCAGGGCGAGCACCGTCCACAGCAGCCGGTGCGCGGCGTTGCTCACGTGGCCCGCCGGGCCGGTAGGAGCCGGACGTCGATCCGACCCCGGCGCGGTGTGGCCAGCCGGTCGAGTTCCCGGCGCAGGGCGAACTCGACGTCGGCGCGGGCCGCCGGGTCGGCGGTGGCGGTCACCCGGGGTCGCCAGGAGTCCCCCCGCCGGCGCAGGCGTACCCGGGCCCGTCGGACGCTGGGCACGGCGTAGACCGCCCGGGCCAGCCGTCGTTCCATCGACCGGCGGTGCAGGTGCCAGCGGTCGTCCTCGGCGAGCCGCAGCCGGGCCGGGCGCCACCGGCGCAGCTCGGCGACGAGGACCACCAGCCCGAGCAGGGTTACGCCGCCGGCGACCGCCCGGGCCGGGGCGTCCTGCCAGCGGGTGGTGATCAGCGTCGCGTACCAGCGGTGGACCAGCGGACCGGGACCGCCGAGCGCGGCGAGCAGCCCCTCGGCGACGGCGAGCGCCCCACCGGCGAGCAGGGCGACGGCGAGCAGCAGGGTGGCGACCCGGTTGACCGTGCGCATGTCAACCTCCGGCCGCCGGGATCCCGCCGCCCCGGGCGCGGTCGCCGCCGGCTGTCGACGGGTCGGCCGGCAGGGGCATGTCCACCACCGTGACGGTGACCGACTCCACGGTCAGGCCGGTGTGCGCCTCGATCCGGGCGGTGACCCGGCGGCGGACCGCGGCCGCGACGGTGGGCAGGTGCGCGCCGTAGCTGACGGCGAGGTCGAGGTCGATCCGGGCGGCCTGCCCGGCCACCCGGACGGCCGCCGTCGGGCCGGACACGGCCGGGGCCAGCCGCGCCGCGTCCGCGGCGAGCCGGGCGAGCCATTCTTCGCTCCAGGGCCGGGCCGGCGCGACCGGGCGATCCTGGGTGGACGTGCCGCGCCGCGGCAGGGTGCCGGTCATCGGACGCCTCCGTTCACCGGTGTCGGCCGGCGGGGGCCCGATCGGCGAGCCCGGGCAGGGTGACGTCCCCGTCGAGGACCCGGACCAAAAGCCAGCCCACCAGCCCGGCCAGCGTGGCGCCCGCCGCGGCGCCGGCCCCGCCGAGCGCCCAGACCGCGACCAGGAGGAACCCGGCGAGGAACCCGAACTGATGGCGCGTCATGCCCACCTCCGCTGTGCGGTGACCGACCGGACGGGCGGGGCGTACCCGTTTCCCCGCCGCGCACTCATGGCGGACGAGGACCGCGGAACCGGGGTCCGGCGACGGTGACGAACGGGTACGACCCGCCCGATCGTGCACCGGCGACACGACGAACATGATCGAACGCATACACTCGGGCGTCGATCGACGGACGGATGGATCTGGCGAAGATGACGAGCACCGGCAGCGTGGCGGCGTCCTGGCTGCGTCCGATCACCGGCGGGGCGGCGCCGCTGCTCAGCCGGGCCGGCCAGGTCGGGTACGCGGCGCGGCGGCTGAGCGAGCTGGTGCAGGGGCGCCCGCCGGGGATCACCGGGCACCAGTGGAGCACCGCCAGCAAGGAGGGCTTCGACCTGGTGGTGTGCGCGGCCGACACCGGCTGGCCGCTGTTCGCCCTGCAGATCGCCGCGCCCGCGCCCGCCGGTTCCGCCCAGCGCGCCGAGCGGATGACAAGCGCGGTCTGCGCGGCCGTCGGTCTGCCGGTGCTGCGGGTGGAGTCGCCGACGCTGCGCGGCTCCGAGCACGGCCGCCGCCTCGTCGAGTACGTCATCGACGCGCGCAGCTACGCGGCCGGCACTCAAGCCGGCCCGGAGGGCGGGGACATGGTCGGGTTCCGGGACATTCTCGGCCGGCTTCCCGACGGCCGCCGCGGACCGGTCAACGACCTCGGGGCGCTGACCCGGGCCGCCGCTGTCGAGGCGTTCGTCGAGCGGCGCCTCGCCGACCCGATCGTCCGCGGGCTGCACGTGCAATGGGCGGACGGCCCGGCCGAGGGGTGGAGCTGGGTCGAGGTGCGGCCCGGCCGGTGCCTGGTCGAGCGGGTCCAACTCTTCGCGCAGCGTTTCTCCTGTGGGGTGGACCCGGACCGGCTCGCCGAGGACCTGGCCGCGGTGGCGGTCGGGGAGCGGTTGCGCGACCTCGAGGTCGGCGAGCCGCCGCTGGTGGACCGGGACGAGCTGCGGCAGCAGATCCGGCGGCTCGCCGCCCGGCGGGACGAGTTCGCCGGCGGCTTCGCCTTCGACCATCTCTGGGTTGACTGATCGACCACCTCGGCGCCGGTTGCGGCGGAACGGTGCCGCGAATTTCCCGATCCACCGTTGAACCGTCACCGCGGTAGCTCCGTACCTCAGCGGGAATGACGCGGGTCTTCCGAGCCGTGCCGAGACGGTGCGGAAAGGGCATCGTCGGTCATCGACGTGTGCCCGGACCGTAGCAGTTGATGGAGTAGGCCAACCAGACGCTCGCCTTCGACGTGGTGCGGATCCAGGTCAGGTAGGCCGACCGAACCGTGGAAAGCCCGCGGCACCGACCGTTCGCGGTTAGACCGGCGCGGGTTCCGGCCGGGCCGGAGCCGGGGCGGGTACGCGCAGCGCCGCGATCCGCCGGGTCCGGGCCGGCCCGGCGAGCAGGTTGCCCAGCGCCACCAGCAGCGCCAGGCCGGCCAGCCCCAGCCAGAGCGTGGTGTCGCCGAACCGGCCGGTGACCAGGCCGCCCACGGTTGGCCCGGCGAAGCTGGCGAAGGCGTGGCCGAGCGAGTAGACGCCCTGGTAGCGGCCGCGCTGCGCGGTGGGGGAGAGGTCGGCGGTGAGCGCTGAATTGGCGGGCGTCATGAGCATCTCGCCGAGTGTCCAGACCATGACGGTGCCGGCGTAGAACCAGACGGTGTCGGCCAGCGCGGTGAGGGCGAACCCGGTGCCGATCACCACCGCTGCCAGCGCGATGGTGCGGGAGCGGTCGAAGCGGGCGATCAGCCGCGGCACGAAGAGTTGCCCCACCACGATCATCAGTCCGTTCACCGCGATGACCGGCCCGTACGCCGATGCCGGCAGCCCGTCGGCCTGCAACGCCACCGGCAGCATCACGTCCGCCTCGATGCACAGCCAGATGAGCCCGGTCAGCGCCGTGAAGGTGAGGAAGACCCGGTCGCGCAGCACCGTGCCGAGGCCGCCCCGGTCAGCCGGGGCGCGCGGTCCGACGACCTCCGGGGCCGGGCGGGACTCGGGCACCTTGACCGCGATCAGGGCGGCGGTGCCCAGCAGCACGGCCGCGTTGACCACGAACAGCAGCACCGGGTCGGCCCGGATCAGCACGCCGGCCAGGGTGGCGGCCACCGAGAAGCCGATGTTGATGGCCCAGTAGTTGAGGGTCAGTGCGCGCAGCCGGTCGCGGTCGCCGACCACGTCGATGATGGTGGCGGTGAAGGCCGGCCGGGCCACGCCGAGGCAGAGCCCGAGCGACAGGGTGAGCGCCGCGATCGCGACGGGGTGGCCGGTGAGGCCCAGGGCGGCCGCGGTGACTGCGGCGCTGAGGTTGCCGGCCAGCATCGCCGGTCGCCGCCCCCACCGGTCCGCGATGATGCCGCCGAGCAGCGTGCCGAGGGCGCTGCCGGCCCCGTGCAACCCGATCACCACGCCGGCGTACGAGGGGTCGAAGTGCCGTACGGAGACCAGGTAGACGCCGAGGTAGATGGCGACGAACCCGCCCAACCGGTTGATCAGGGTGGCGGTCCAGAGATACCAGAAGGTGCGGGGTAACCCGCCCCCGGTCTGCCTCCACCAGGTCGCCATGCGTCTACCCCCGTGCGTCGTACTTGTAATGACCTCAGACGTCGTCGGTCATTACAGTCGAGGGGTGCGGCAGGGTGCCGGTCCGGTGCCGGCCATGGTGGTGTCGGTCACGGCGTGGGGTGGAGTTCGCTACCGGCTCTCCTCCCGGGGATGAAAATTGTTAACGCGGGGAAAAGCCGCCCGGGGTCATGCCGATTTCTCAGCGTGACCCCGGTGTGCCCGACGGTGAACCGGGAGGTTCAGCGGTTCTTGTAGGCCTCCACCACCGAGACGGGGATGCGGCCCCGCTCGGAAATCTCGTAGCCGTTCTTCGCGGCCCATTCCCGGATGGCGCGGTTCTGCTCGCGGTCCATTCCCGAGGTGGCCGGACGGGCGGTCCGACGTGCCGCGCGACCCGCCTCGACCGGCCCGCGCCCGATCCGCCGGCCAGCGGTGATGAACGGGTCGAGGGCCTTACGCAGGACCCCCGCGTTCTCGTCGGAGACGTCGATCGTGTATGCCACGCCGTCCAGGCTGAACTCGACGGTCCGATCGGCCTTTCCGCCGTCGAGGTCGTCGGTCAGAACAGTGATTACTTTCCTTGCCATCGCCATTGCTCCCTGTGTCGGGCGGGGTGTGGCTAAGAGTTTGACCTATGGCGCGGCAATTTCGCAACAATAACCGACCTTCGCCATTCGGCGGGTCGGCTAATCCGCCCGCGGAATGGCTCTCTCGGGCCCTGTGTACGGCAGCGGGCGGATGCGAATGAGTGGCGTGGGTCACATCCCGGAACAAGGGGCATGGTTTGTAACTTGAGTCAAACACGCTCAACTCAACGTGATGGCAGGTGTTCGATGGCAACTCTTCCGGTACTTCCCCTCACCGACGCCGTCCTGCTGCCGGGCATGGTCATCCCGGTGACCCTCGACCCGACCACCCAGGCCGCGGTCGACGCGGCCCGCGCCAGCGGCGACAAGAAGCTGCTCGCCGTGCCCCGCATCGACGGCGAGTACGGCTCCGTCGGCGTGATCGCCACCATCGAGAAGGTGGGCCGGCTGCCCAGCGGCGAGCCCGCCGCCGTGGTCCGTGGCCTCGCCCGGGCCCAGATCGGCTCCGGCGTGCCCGGACCGGGCGCCGCCCTCTGGGTCGAGGCGGCCGAACTCGACGAACCCGCACCGGCCGGCCGCGCCCGGGAACTCGCCCGCGAGTACCGCGCGCTGATGACCTCGGTCCTCCAGCAGCGTGGCGCCTGGCAGGTCATCGACGCCATGGAGCGGATGACCGACCTCTCCGAGCTGGCCGACGCGGCCGGCTACGCGCCCTGGCTCAGCCTGGCGCAGAAGACCGAGCTGCTCGCCGCCCCGGACGTCACCGCCCGGCTCGAGCTGCTGGTCGGCTGGGTGCGGGACCACCTGGCCGAGCAGGAGGTCACCGAGCAGATCAACAGCGACGTCCGGGAGGGCCTGGAGAAGTCCCAGCGGGAGTTCCTGCTCCGCCAGCAGCTCGCCGCGATCCGCAAGGAACTCGGTGAGGACGAGCCGGACGGCTCCGCCGACTACCGCTCCCGGGTCGAGTCCGCCGACCTGCCCGACAAGGTACGTGAGGCGGCCCTGCGCGAGGTCGGCAAGCTGGAGCGGGCCAGCGACGCCTCGCCGGAGGCCGGCTGGATCCGTACCTGGCTCGACACGGTGCTGGAGATGCCGTGGAGCACGCGTACCGAGGACAACACCGACCTCGGCGCGGCCCGCGCGGTGCTCGACGCCGACCACGCCGGCCTGGCCGACGTGAAGGATCGCATCCTGGAATACCTGGCGGTGCGCAATCGGCGCGCCGAGCGCAACCTCGGCGTGGTCGGCGGGCGCGGCTCGGGCGCGGTGCTCGCCCTGGCCGGCCCGCCCGGCGTCGGCAAGACCAGCCTCGGCGAGTCGATCGCCCGGGCGCTCGGGCGCAACTTCGTCCGGGTCTCGCTCGGTGGCGTCCGGGACGAGGCGGAGATCCGCGGCCACCGGCGCACGTACGTCGGCGCGTTGCCCGGCCGGATCGTCCGGGCCCTGCGCGAGGCCGGCTCGATGAACCCGGTCGTGCTTCTCGACGAGGTCGACAAGCTGGCTGTCGGCTACGCCGGCGACCCGGCGGCGGCCCTGCTGGAGGTGCTCGACCCGGCGCAGAACCACACCTTCCGGGACCACTACCTCGAGGTCGACCTCGACCTGTCCGACGTGCTCTTCCTGGCCACCGCCAACGTGGTGGAGACCATCCCCGGCCCGCTGCTGGATCGGATGGAGCTGGTCACGCTGGACGGCTACACCGAGGACGAGAAGGTGGCCATCGCCCGGGACCACCTGCTGCCCCGGCAGCGGGAGCGGGCCGGGCTGACCGCCGACGAGGTGACCATCGCCGACGAGGCCCTGGCCCTCATCGCCGGCGAGTACACCCGGGAGGCCGGCGTCCGGCAGCTCGAACGCGCCCTGGCCAAGATCCTGCGCAAGGTGGCGGTCGCGCTGGCCGCCGACCCGACCCCGGTCCGGGTGGACACCGACAACCTGGCCCGCTACCTGGGCCGGCCGAAGTTCACCCCGGAGTCGGCGGAGCGGACGGCGGTGCCCGGCGTGGCCACCGGACTGGCGGTCACCGGTGCCGGCGGCGACGTGCTGTTCATCGAGGCGACCAGCATGGAGGGCGAGCCGGGGCTGACCCTGACCGGCCAGCTCGGCGACGTGATGAAGGAATCCGCGCACATCGCCCTGTCGTACCTGCGGTCGAACGGGCGGCGGCTCGGGCTGGACCCGAACGCCCTGGCCGGACGGCGGATCCACCTGCACGTTCCGGCGGGCGCCGTGCCCAAGGACGGCCCCAGCGCCGGCATCACCATGGTCACCGCGCTGGCCTCGCTGGCCAGCGGCCGACCGGTCCGCCCCGAGTTCGGGATGACCGGTGAGGTGACCCTCTCCGGCCGGGTGCTGCCCATCGGCGGTGTGAAGCAGAAGCTGCTCGCCGCCCACCGGGCCGGCCTGACCGAGGTGATCATCCCGAAGCGCAACGAGCCGGACCTCGACGACCTCCCCACCGAGGTACGCGAGGCGCTGACCATCCACACCCTCGCCGACGTCGCCGACGTGCTCGCCCTGGCGCTGCGCCCGGCCGACGTCGACGCGGAGACCCTGGGCGGCCAGCCGCTCGCCGCGGCCTGACCCGTTCGTCCGGCACAACGAGGCCCCCGGTCGGTCGACCGGGGGCCTCCGCCGTGCTCACCAGCGGTCCCGGCGCTCCCGCCGCGCACCGCCGTCGAGATCCGGGTCGCGCCGCTCCCGCCGCTCGCCGTCGAAGCGGCGCTCGCCGCCGTCGGTGTCCCGGTCCCGGCGTACGGTGGCCTTGCGGCCCTTGATGGTGCTGCCACGCAGCCCCCGGATCACCTCGTCGGCGACCGCGTACGGGACCTCCACCAGGGAGAACCGGTCGGCGATCTCGATCGAGCCGATGTCCCGGCCACTGACCCGGGTCTCCCCGGTGATCGCCCCGACCAGGTCCTGCGGCCGGACCCCGGCACGCCGGCCGAGCCCGATGAAGACCTGCGTCGTACCGCCGGCACTCGGCCGGCCGCCGCCGCGCCGCTCCCGGCCCTCGTACCCCGGTCGGCCCTCTCGGGACGGTCGGACCGCGACCTGCGGGATCTCCTCCTCCTCGTCGGTGGTCCCGGGCAGGGTGGCCTCGTGGGCCAGCTTCACCGCGGCGAGCGCCACCTCCATCAGGTCGAACTCGTCGGTCAGCGACTCGACGATCGCCCGGAACGGCTCCAGGTCGTCCTCCAGCAGCGACTCCCGCAGCGCCGCCTGGGTCAGCTCCAGCCGCCGGGTACGCAGGTCCGCCACCGTGGGGATCTTGTCGACGGCGATCCGCTGGCCGGTGACCCGCTCGATGGTCTTGAGCATCCGGTGCTCGCGCGGCTCGGCGAGGGTGATCGCGACGCCCTCCCGGCCGGCCCGGCCCACCCGACCGATCCGGTGCACGTACGACTCGGGCGCCGACGGGACGTCGTAGTTCACCACGTGGGTGAGCTGCTCGACGTCCAGGCCGCGGGCCGCCACGTCGGTGGCCACCAGCAGGTCGGCGGTGCCCGCCCGCAGCCGGCCCATCACCCGGTCCCGCTGCTCCTGGCTCATCCCGCCGTGCAGCGCCTCGGCCCGGTAGCCCCGGCCGTTCATCGTCTCGGTGAGCCGGTCCACCTCCTCCCGGCTGCGGCAGAACACGATCGCCGCGGTGGGCGACTCCACGTCCAGCACCCGGCCCAGCGCCGCCGGCTTGTGCGCCCGCGCCACCAGGTATGCGCTCTGCCGCACCCGGGGCGCCTCGCCGGCCACCGGCCGCTCCCGCTCGATCTGGATGCGGACCGGGTCGGTCAGGTGCTGGCGGGCCAGCCCGTCGATGCGCGCGGGCATGGTCGCCGAGAACAGCACCGTCTGCCGGTCGGCCGGGGCGTGCTCCAGGATCGCCTCGATGTCCTCGGCGAAGCCCATGTCGAGCATCTCGTCCGCCTCGTCCAGCACCACCGTGGCCAGCGAATCCAGCCGCAGGGTGCCCCGGGCGATGTGGTCCAGCGCCCGGCCCGGCGTCGCCACCACCACGTCCACGCCCAGGTCGAGCGCCCGCAGCTGCCGGCCGATCGGCTGGCCGCCGTAGATCGGCAAGACCCGGGTGCCCAGGTCCTTGCCGTACCGGTGGAACGCCTCGGAGACCTGTACGGCCAGCTCCCGGGTGGGCACCAGCACCAGCGACACCGGCTCGCCGCCGGGCCGCTCGTCCGGCATCCGCTGCAACAGCGGCAGGGCGAACGCTGCCGTCTTGCCCGTACCGGTCGCCGCCTGGCCCAGCAGGTCCCGGCCGGCGAGCAGCGGCGGGATCGCCTCTCGCTGGATCGGGGTCGGTTCCTCGTAGCCGAGCGCGGCCAGCGCGTTCAGCAGCTCGGGGCGTAGCCCGAGGTCCGCGAAGGTGGTCCCCGGGTCGTCGGCGTCGGCAGGGGTGGTGGGGTTGGTCGGCGTTGGTGCGGAACTCATGCGGCAAGCCTTTCATCACCGCCGACCGGGCCGCGCGGCGACCGGCACACCGAGTCGCGCTCATCCGCCCAGCAGGGCCAGCGCCATGGTGATCCCCACCGCCACGTCCAGCACCGCGCACCACTCGGCGTACGCCCGCGGGACCACCCGGCCGCTGCGGTGGTGCGCCAGGTCCCAGGCGGCGTGCGCCAGCCAGCCGGCGGCCACCAGCGCACCGCCGACGCCGTCCGGCACGGCGAGGGCGACCGCGGCCAGCCCGGCCCAGCCAGCCAGCCCGGCGAGTTGGAGCGCGAGGGCCCGTCGGTCGCGCCACTGCCGGCGCCCGGTGCCGAGCAGCAGGTAACCGGCCGGCAGCACGAGTAGCGTCCACGGGGCGAGCACGGCCGGCGCGATCCAGAGGTCCAGGGTCATCAGCAGGGCGAGCGCGGTGGGCCACCGGCGCGCCAGCGCCGCGGCGGCCGGGTGCCGGCGGGGCGGTGCCGCGGGCGCGTGGCGGTGCCGCAGCGCCACCAGCACCATCGCGGGCAGCATCAGCAGGTGGCCGCCGAGCGTCAGCCCGTGGTCCCCGACCAGCCCGGCCCACCAGGGCGGGAGGAGCAGCAGGAACGGGACGTACATGGCGGCCACCATCTCGACGACGGCGACCCGTCGGTGACCGCGGTGCCACATCCAGGCGGCCATCCCGAGCGCCATGTCCGTCGCCATCACCAGCGCCGCCACGTCCGTCCGGGCGAGGACGTCCGCGCCGCCCAGCACCGCGGCACCCGCCCGCCACACCGGGTCGAGCAGCAGCATGCCCGCCAGCATCGCGGCGACCATCTCGGCGAGGTGCCGCGCCAGCCGGCGGCCGTCGTGGGCCGATTTCCGGGGTACGCGTGCCGTTGTCTCCGTCATGCCCCGACCCTGCCCCGACCGGCCGCCCGGCCGACCCGCGCACAACTCACCGGGATCCGTGCGGGACGCACGGTGTGCCGATGACATTCCGCAGGGGTGAACCGGACGGGCAACTTACCTAGGATCGGCGGGCATGACGGTCGAGGCGGCGGACCGCCGGGTGCGCCGGGCCCGGCACCTGACCCTGGCGTCGCTTGCCACCAACCTCGGTGCCACCCTGCTGCTGCCGGGCGTCGGGTTGGCCCGCGAGCCGGACCCGGTCCGCGTGGCCCTCGGCGCGGTCGGGCTCCTCGCGTTCGTCGCCGCCCAGGCGGGTGTGGTCCACGCGGCGGTCGCCCCCTGGCTCGCCGGCGACCGGCGGCGCCGACGGTACGCCGCGCTGGCCGTGGCCACCCTGCTGAGCGTGCCGCTCGTCGGGCCGGTCGCCGCCGGCACCTGGCCGACCTGGGCCTGGTTGGGCGCGTCGCTGGTCGGCATGCTGCCGCTGCTGTTCCGGCCGGTGACCGCCACCGTCGCGATGGCCGCGATGCTCGTGGTCTCCGTCGTGGTGGCCGAGTGGGCCGGCGTGCCGGTACGCCATGCGCTGCTCGTCACCGGCGGCGTCGGCCTGGGGGTCGCCGCGGTCACCTGGGTGCAGGTGTGGTTCTGGGACCTGCTCGTCGAGGCGCGGCAGGGCCAGGCCGCCCGCGCCCGGCTGGCCGCCGCCGAGGAGCGGCTGCGTTTCGCCCGGGACGTGCACGACCTGCTCGGCCACGACCTGACGGTGATCGCGCTGAAGGCCGAGCTGGCCGCCCGCCTCGCGCCCGTCGACGCCGACCGCGCCGGCCGGGAGGCCGCCGAGGTGCAGCGCCTCGCCGGGTCCGCCCTGCACCGGGTACGCGCGGCCGTGCACGGCTACCGGACCGTCGACCTCGCCGAACAGGTGGCCGCGGTGGGTGAGGTGCTGCGTACCAGCGGGGTGCGCTGCACGGTCGTGCCGCCCGACGGTGACCTGCCGGCCGCGGTCGCCGCCGACCTGGCCGCGGTGCTGCGGGAGGCCGGGACGAACGTGCTGCGGCACAGCCGGGCCGACTGGTGCCGGATCGAGATCACCCGGGAGGACGGCCTGGTGACGATGACCGTACGCAACGACGGCGCCCGCGGCGACGGACCGGACGAGCGCAGCGGCGGCCTGCGCGGGCTGGCCGACCGGCTCGCCCCGGCCGGCGGCACCGTGCGCACCCGCACCGAGGACGGGGTGTTCAGCCTCGTGGCCACCCTGCCGGTGCCGTCGTGATCCGGGTGCTGCTCGCCGACGACGAGGAGCTGATCCGGCTCGCCCTCGCGGCCCTGCTGGACCTGGAGCCGGACATCGAGGTGGTCGCGCACGCCGCCGACGGCCGCGCCGCCGTGACGGCCGCGCTGGCGCACCGCCCGGACGTGGCCGTGCTGGACCTGGAGATGCCGCCGCCCGGCGGGATCCAGGCCGCCGCCGAACTGGCCCGCGTACTGCCCGCCTGCGCCGTGGTGATCCTGACCGGCCACGGTCGCCCCGCTCATCTGCGCCCCGCGCTGGCCGCCGGAGCCCGGGGGTTCCTCCCCAAGGGCGCGCCCGGTGGAGCGCTCGCCGACGTGATCCGCCGGGTCCACTCCGGGGCCCGGTACGTCGACCCGGCGCTCGCCGCCGACGCGCTGACCCTGCCCGACTGCCCGTTGACCGCCCGGGAGCTGGAGACCCTGCGCCTGGCCGAGTACGGCACACCGGTCGCCCTGATCGCCCGGCGTACCCACCTGGCGGCCGGGACCGTACGCAACCACCTCGCCGCCTGCGTGCAGAAGCTTGGCGCCACCGACCGGGCCGAGGCGGTCCGGATCGCCCGCGAGGCCGGCTGGCTCTGACCGGCTCAGCCCGTCTCGAACGGCACCCGCGCCTCGGCGAGCAGCGCCGGGCCGGCGTACGCCACCGGGGCGGGCGGCGGTGCCGGGAGCAGCTGGGCCAACTGCTCGGCGCTGAGCGCGTACACGACCCGGCCCAGGCCCGAGCGTTCGATGGCGGTGGCGCACATGCCGCAGGGCTGGCAACTCGTGTACATCGTCGCGACGGCCGCCGCGTCGGCGGCCAGGTGTCGGGCCGCCCAGCGGGCCAGCTTCAGCTCCGGATGCGCGGTGATGTCGTCGTCGGTGCGCTCGGTGTTCACCTCCTCGGCCAGCACCCGCCCGTCGGTGTCGACCAGCAACGAGCCGAACGGGCCGTCGCCGGCGTCCCGGGCGGCGACGGCCAGCGCGAGGGCCCGGCGCAGGTGACGTTCGTCGGTCTCGGTCAGCACGCTCATCCGGTGAGCATTCCCCACGGGACGTCCCGACACACCGTTGGCGACTAGCCTGACGGCGTGCGTACGGTCGAACTGCTCTGCTCGACGGAGCTGGAGGAGGCGGTACGGGTGGCCTGGCGACGGTTGGCCGAGGCCGGTCTGCCCAGCCTGGCGCGCAACATCCACCCCACCAACCGCCCGCACCTGACCCTCGCCTCGGTCGACGAGTTCCCACCCGGGGCCGAGCAGCGCCTCGCCGACCTCTGCGACGCGGCGCTGCCCCTGCCCGCCCGCCTCGACCGGGTGGCGGTGCTCGACGGGAGCGCCCCGCTGGTCTGGCTGGTCCGGCCCGCGCCGCAGTTGCTCGCTCTGCACGGTGCCGTCTGGGACGTGCTCGCCGGGGCGCCCGGCCCGCGCCCGTGGCACCTGCCGGGGCGCTGGATCCCGCACCTGAGCCTGGCGCTGCGGTTCCGGGACGCCGACCGCCGCCGGGCCCGGGCGTTGGCCGGCCTCGACCGCCCCGCCGGGGAGTTCGTCGCCGCGCGCAGCTACGACAGCGACACCCGTACCGTCAACGAGCTGGTCTCCGTGCATCCGCGCCCGGCCTGCTGAGCCGTCCGGGGCCGTCCGGCTGCGGACGGCCCCGGACTCCCGGGCTCAGCGGTAGAACCGCAGGTAGTCGAACTCGGCGGTGACCGCCGGCTGGGCGCCGCCCTGCGCGACCAGTCCGATCCGGGGCGTGGTGTCGGCCGGGAAGGTCCACACCGCGCCCCAGGTCCAGTGCTGCCCGTCCCGGCTGGAGCCGGCCCGGAACTCGTGTTCGCCGGTGACCGGGTCGACGTGGTGGGCCAGCCGCAGCCAGGTGGTGGTGGCCGGGGTGCCGACGATGGAGCCGCCGTACACCGGCTGGCCGGCGAAGGGCAGCTCGTAGCCGTACTCGACCTGGCGGGTGTTCCAGATGGCCACCTGGGCCAGCCGGGCGAACCGGTCGTCGTCCACGTACGCGATCATGCCGGCCTGCTGGTAGTTGCGGACGGTGTCCGCACCGAGGTCGAGGGTCACCTTCGTCTCCGCCACGTAGTCCCCGGTCGGCGCGTCGCGGAGCAGCACGCCGGCCGTGTTGCCGGTGCCGACCAGGTCGGTCGACTCCACCGGCCAGCGCAGCCCGCCGTCGGTGACGCTGGCCGTCGGGTTGCGCCGGATCCAGCGCCAGGCGGGATCGAGGCCGTCGGTGAACTCGTCCGAAAACCCCGGCAGCAGTGGGCCGACCGCCGGCGGGGCGACGGTGTGCCGCACCGGCCGGTACAGCCGGGCCAGGCTGACGTTGTCGAAACCGGCGGCCCCGGCGGCGAGCAGCGCCAGCGGGCCGGCCGCCGGCCGGGTCAGCTCCAGCGTCACCACGGCGAGCTGGTCACCCAGCCGGGCCGGGCTCAGCTGGGCGACGAGTTGCCGGCCGCGTACCTCGACGGCCAGGTTGTGCCGGTCGGCGAGGTCGAGCCCGGCGGGCAGGGGTGCCTCGGCCACCGTCCCGCCGGCCTCCCGGGCCGTCAAGCGCCCGCCGCCGACCCGCACCTCCACCGCGCCGAGCCGCAGCCCGGCCGACTCCCCGCCGGTCAACCGCAGGTCGGCCTCGGCCCGCACGTCGCCGCCCACCGCGATCCGGCCGGTCAGCGCGCCGGTGCCGGTGACCTGCCCGTCGGCCACCCGCCAGGCGCCGTCGGCCCGCCAACCCGTGAGGTCCGCCGAGTCGAAGCGGGCGTCGAGGCGACCGGTGGTGACCGGCGCGGGCCGGGGACCGTCGGAGGGTCCGGCACCCGCGTTCACCGTCGGCCAGCCGGCCACCCAGTCGAGGCGGTCCAGCAGCATCGGCCGCTCGTTGATGCCGAACGGCTCGTCCAGGTAGGGGTCGGCCCGGTCGATCGCGTGGTAGACGATCCAGTCCTGTCCGGACAGGTCGGTGAGGACGCCGTTGTGCCCGGTGCCGATCCAGCGGTTGCCGTTCTGGGTGAGCACCGGGGTGCCCCCGGCCCGGGAGACGTCCAGCCGCTGCCCGTCCTGGTCCACGAACGGGCCGCGTGGGCTGCGCGCGCGTCCGACCTGGACGGAGTAGCCGGTGGCCGGCCCGGCGCAGCAGTTCGCCGTGGAGGCGAAGAGGTAGTACCAGCCGTCGCGGCGCAGCACGTAGCTGCCCTCGAACTTGTTGTCGATGGCGACCAGGGTCGGCGTGCCCACGGCGGTCAGCCCGTCCGGGGAGAGCTCCGTGACCGAGACCCCGCCGTAGTAGCTGCCGTAGTACAGGTAGTTCCGGCCGTCGACGTCGGTGAGCTGGCTGGGGTCGATGGTCCAGAGGTAGCCGCCCCCGCCGCCGGGGCGAGGCGCGACCACCGGTGCGTCGGTGAACGTCCACGGGCCGGCCGGGGTGGGCGCGGTGGCCGCCCCGATGGCGGTGTCGAAGGTGTCGCCGGAGACCGTGGTGTCGGTGACGGTCACGTACATGACCCAGCGGCCGGCGACCCGACGGACGTCGGGGGCCCAGAACATCGCGCCGGGTGCGGCCCAGGAGGGCCGCTGGTCGGGGGCGAAGGCGTCGCCGACGTACGTCCAGTCGACGAGGTCGGCGGAGCGGGCGATGGGCACCCGGTGTGCCCGCCGCTCGCCCTCCCGCAGCGGGTCGGAGGTGCCGAAGCCGTACCAGAGGCCGTCGTCACCGCGGACCACGACCGGGTCGGCGAAGGTGTCGGCGTAGCCGGCGGAGATCGGGTTGCGGTAGCGGTCGGGTGCGGCGGCGGCCGGCGCGGGGGCCGCCGTGGTCAGCACCAGTGCGAGTACGGCGGCGAGCGCGCCGCCCCGGTGGAGGTGTCCCATCAGGCCTGCCTCGTGGGTTGACGGAGGTCACTGCGGTGCACCCGTTTCTACAACGTTGGATACAACGTTGTAAAGGGCGGCCGGACGGGTCGGCCGGCGCCGAACCGTACCCGTGCCAGCATGGGTGGATGACCACCACCAGCACCGACGGCCGATCGCTGGCCGGGCTCGCCGCGCTGCTCGCCGACCGCACTCGGGCCAGCTTCTGCCTGGCCCTGCTCGACGGGCGTGCCTGGACGGCGGGGGAGTTGGCCCGCGCCGCCGGGGTGGCCCCTTCCACGGCGAGCGATCACCTCACCCGGTTGGTGCACGGCGGGCTCCTCGTGGAGGAGCGGCAGGGGCGGCACCGGTACGTCCGCCTCGCCGGACCGTCGGTGGCTCAGCTCATCGAGGACCTCGCCGGGCACGTGCCCGCCCCGCCGGTCCCGGCCCGTACGCTGCGCGCCGCGTCGGCCGGCGCCGCCCTGGCGTACGCCCGGACCTGCTACGACCACCTGGCCGGCCGGCTCGGCGTGCTGGTGCACGACGCGCTGCTGGACCGTGGGGTGCTGGACCGGACGGGCGGCCTGGCGCTCACCCCGGCCGGCGTGGCCTGGCTGGCCGGGATCGGCGTGCCGGTCGAGCCGCTGCGCACCGGCCGGCGGCCCCTGGTCCGCGACTGCCTGGACTGGACCGAACGCCGCCCGCACCTGGCGGGCGCGCTCGGCGCGGCCCTGTGCGCCCGCTTCCTCGACCTCGGCTGGACGGTACGCGGCACCGGCCGCGCGATCCGGCTCACCCCGGCCGGCGGCCCCGCCCTGGCCGCCGCCCTCGGCCTCGCCCCGGCCGCCCTCGCCCCACCCCCATCCCGCGACACCGGCCCCGCCCGCGCCTGACCACCCACCCCGCTTCCGATGATCATGAGGTTGGCGACGATGTGGATCTCCGGGCTGCCGCCAACCTCATGATCAACCCCTGGGGTGCCGCTGATGATTGAGGTGATCGTTGATGAGTGACCGGGGTGCCGCCTTCCGCGCGCTGCATCGGCCGGGGCGGCCGGTGCTGCTGCCCAACGCGTGGGACCACGCCTCCGCCGCCGCCCTGGCCGCCGCAGGGCATCCGGCGATCGGCACCACCAGCCTCGGGGTCGCCGCGGCGGGCGGCAAGCCGGACGGGGCCGGCGCCACCGGGGGCGAGAACCTCGACCTCGCCCGGCGGCTGCGCGACCTGCCGGTGCTGCTCACCGTCGACGTGGAGGGCGGCTTCAGCGACGACCCGGCGGCGGTGGCCGACTACGTCGCCGAGCTGGCGGCGCTCGGGGTGGTCGGGGTGAACCTGGAGGACGGCCGCCCCGACGGCACGCTCGCGCCGCCGGAGTTGACCGCCGCCAAGATCGCCGCGGTGAAGACCGCCGTGCCGGGGCTCTTCGTCAACGCCCGCACCGACGCCTGGTGGCTCGGGGTGCCCGAGCCGCTGGATGAGGCCCTGCACCGGGCGCGGGCGTACCGGGAGGCGGGCGCCGACGGGTTCTTCGTCCCCGCCGCGCCGGACGACACCGTCGGGCTGCTGGCCGCGGAGGTCGGCCGGCCGTTGAACGTGCTGCACCGGCCCGGTGGGCCGGGCCTGGCCGCGCTGGGGCGGCTCGGGGTGGCCCGGGTCAGCACCGGCTCCCTGCTGTTCCGGGCCGCGCTGGGTGCGGCGCTGCACCTCGCCGACGCCGTCCGCGCCGGCCGGGACGCCGACCCGCCCCCCGCGCCCTCGTACGGGTGGGTGCAGGGGTTGACGGGCAGTTAGGGCCGGGTCGCCCCGAATGAGGGCTATTAGGGGGGAGATAGGAGGATTGTTCGGAAGCTTCCCGATCCTGGTGCTTACGGTGGGTCCAGGTGCAATCACGCCGTGTCCGCCCGGAGAGGGGACCCGATCATGCGAGTGCCCAGCCGAAGCCCCGGCCAGCAGCCCGGGCAAGCCGTCGCGCGCACCGCCCCCGCGGTCGCGCCCACCGCCCCCGTTCCCACCGCCTCCGCGCCCACCGCCCCTGCGCCCACCGCGTCCGCGTCCACCGCCGCCGCCGCGTCCTCCGTCTCCGCGTCCACCGCCTCCGCCCGTCGGGCGCCCACCGCCGTCGGCCGGTGCCCGGTGCCCGGGCAGCCGGACCTCACCGCGTACCGGGCGGCGGTGGCGGAACTGCTGGTCGAGGTCGCCGCCCTGGCCGACGCCTCCTCGACCACCGCCCGCCAGGTGCTGCTGGATCAGCGGCTGCGGGAGCCGGCCATCGCCGCGGTCCTCAACGCCACCCCACAGGGATTCGTCGGCGCCCGGGAGACCCTGCTGCTGGAGATGACCCGCTACCAGCCGAACGTCCGCAGTTCGGCGCACGACCTCACCGCGCTGGTCCGGATCTACCTGCTCTCCCGCATCGACGTCATGTGGTGGCGGGACACCCCGGCCTTCCTCACCGACAGTCAGGTCGACACGACCACCGACCTCGTCGACCTGGAGTGGCTGCGCCGGCGCGGACTGCTCGCCTTCCGCTACCAGGAACAGCCCGCCACCGTCCTCGGCCGCGGGCTGCGGGCGGTACGCCACCGGCTGCTTCCCGACTCCACCCCGTACACCACGGGGCTGATGTTCCGCCGGGCCCGCCGCGAGGTGATCGCCCTGCTCAACGACGTCGCCCGGGAGTTCGCCGCGGCCAGCCCGCCGGCCACCCCGCCGCTCTGGGTCACCAGCCTCGCCCGCAGCGCCGAGCACCAGTACCGACTGCGCCGTCTCGGATACGCCGCCATGGTGCCCAGCGGGCACTGCCTCGGCTGGGCGGCCGACGTGGAGATGGCCTGGTTCGCCCGGTTCGGCGTCCGGGACGCGCTGGCCGACCTGCTGCTGGCCCGCCAGGAGGCCGGCGAGATCAACGTGGTCGACGAGGGCCAGGCCTGGCACCTCTGTCTCGCGCCCACCGCCCGGCTCCGGTTCCGCCGGGCCTACGAGGCCGAGATGGGCGGATGAGCGGAGTATGTGCGGGATCGCGTTGAGCATCGGCCCGGAGGCCGATCCGGCGACCTTCCGGCGGATGCTCGCCGCCCTCGCCCCACGCGGCGAGGTCACCGAGACCCGGCAGGAGGCCGGCCTGCTGGCCGGCGTACGACGGCTGCGGATCGTGGACCGCGGGCGGGCGGTGCAGCCCTGGGTCACGCCCGACAAACGCCACCTGCTCTGCTACAACGGCGAGGTCTTCAACCACCACGAGCTGCGCGCCGAGTTGACCCGGCTCGGGTACACCTTCGACAGCGTCAGCGACACCGAGGTGGTGCTCGCCGCGTTCCGGCAGTGGGGCGAAGAGGCGGTGCACCGGCTGCGCGGCGAGTACGCCTTCGTGGTGGTGGAGCGGGCCAGCGGCCGGGCCTACCTGGCCCGTGACCCCCTCGGCGTGAAATCCCTGTACTGGTCCCGCAGCCCGGGCTGCCTGCACCTCGCGTCCGAGGTGAAGGCGCTGGTCGGGCACGGCGCCCCGATCAGCGAGGTCCCGCCCGGGCACCACGGCTGGGCCGAGCCCGACGGGGCGGTCCGGCTGCGCCCGTACGTGGACCTGCACAGCCTCGGCGCCGGGCGGCCGGTGATCGACGACCCGGACGAGGCCGCCCTGCTCGTCCGGGTCGCGCTCACCGACAGCATTCGGGTGCGGCTCGACACCGACCTCACCGTCGGGGTGGTCCTCTCCGGCGGTCTGGACAGCTCGCTCGCGCTGCTGCACACCCGGCAGCTGCACCCGGACTGCCTCGCGATCACCATCGGCGTGCCGGGCAGCCCGGACGTGGCGTACGCGCGGCGACTCGCCGCCGACCTCGGCGTGCCGCACGAGGTGATCGAGTTGCGCCCGCGCGACATCCGGCTGGCCGACATCCGGGAGGCGATCCGGATCTCCGAGCTGTCCGAGTACGGCGACATCATCAACGCGGTCGTCTCGGTGCCGATCTTCCGTCGGCTGCACGAGCTGGGGATCAAGGTGGTGCTCACCGGCGACGGGTCGGACGAACTCTTCGGCGGCTACCCGATGTATCACCAGGTCGGCCCGGAACGGTCCCGCCGGCTCTTCCTCCACAAGATCCGCAACCTCTGCCGGACCGAGCTGCAGCGGGTGGACCGGGCCAGCATGGGCCACGGCGTGGAGGCCCGGGTGCCCTTCCTCGACCTGAACCTGGTGGAGCTCGCGATGCGGCTCCCGCTCGAGCTCAAGCTGCGCGACGGGCAGGAGAAGTGGATCCTCCGGCAGGCCTTCGCCGACCTGCTGCCCGACTACGTCCGACAGCGGCCAAAGCACCCGATGTCGTACTCGTCCGGGCTGCACGAGCGGGCCCGGCTCTACAAGCCGTTCTTCGCCCGCCTGCACCGCTCCTACGGCTACCACCTGCTCGACCCGGTCCGTCGCGACTTCGACAGCGTGCTCAGCCGGTGCGGCAACGACCTGGACCGGGCGATCGCCGACGGGCTGGCCAGGCCCGACTACACCGCGTTCGAGCACGTCCGGGACCTGGTGGGTGCGGCGCGGTGGAACACCGCGCCGGTGGTCCGCCGGATGGTCAACCCGCGCCACGCCCGGGGTGGGGACGAGGCGCCGCTACCCCGGTGAGCCGCCGGCCGCCCGGGCGGGACCGGGCGGCTCGCGGCGCGAAACGCGAGGTCCGATCGCCGCCAGCACCGACCGCCGGACCGCGCCAGGCTGGGCGCATGACGACGTCCACCGGGTACCTGATCCAGCCGATGCCGGGCGAGGTGCTGGCCGAGGTGCGGCGCACCGACCGGGACGCGTCCGGCCAGCCGCCGCAGCGCCGCACCGCCGAGGGGGGCGAACCGCTGCGTTGCTGCCTGCGCGACGCCGGCGCGGGCGAGCCGCTGCTGCTGTTCGGGTACGCCCCACCGCTGCCGGCCGGCCCGTACCGTGAGGTCGGGCCGGTCTTCGCGCACGACGGCGACTGCCCCGGACCCGACCACGGGCCGGGTTACCCGCCCGGCTGGCGGGGCCGGCCCCAGGTGCTGCGGGCCTACGACCGCCGGGGCCGGATCGTGGGCGGCCGGCTCCACGACGGCGACGAGCCCGAGGCCGTCATCACCGAACTGCTCGCCGACCCGGCGGTGGACCGGCTGCACAGCCGCAATGTGGTGTACGGCTGCTTCATGTTCGCCGTCACGCGCCGGTAGCGGGGGGCGTGACCGGCGGCGGCCGGGGTATCACCGGGCATGGCCGGACTGGACGCGCTGGTGGTGGGGCAGGTGTGCCGGGACCTCGTCCTCGTGGTGGACGAGGTGCCCGGCCCGTCCCGTACGGCCCCGGTGCGCCGCCGCCGGGAACTGCTCGGCGGCAAGGGGGCCAACCAGGCCGTCGGGCTGGCCCAGCTCGGCGTCCGGCCCGGGCTGCTGGGCGTGGTCGGCGAGGACGAGGTCGGCGACCGGCTGCTGGGCCAGGCCCGCAGCGACGGCATCGACGTGGCCCCCGTGCTGCGCCGGGCGGGCACCACCAGCGCGCTGATCGTCGACGTGGTGGACGCCGACGCCCACTGGCGCTACCTGGAGGACATCCCCGAGGCGACCCTGCTGACCGAGGCCGACGTGACCGGCGCGGCCGAGGTGCTCTCGGCGGCCCGCGCCGTGCTCGTGCAACTCCAGCAGCCGCTGCCGGCGGCGCTCGCGGCGGCCCGGTGCGCCCGCGAGGCCGACCGGCTGGTGGTGCTGGACGGCGCGCCGGCGGACCCGGCGGGCGCGACGGAGTTGCTCGCCCTGGCCGACGTGCTGCGGGCCGACGCGCGGGAGGTCGAGCTGATCGTGGGCGACCCGCCGAAGGACGCCGGGACGGGGCTGCGGGCGGGCCGGGAGCTGCTCGCCCGGGGGCCGTCGCTGGTTGCGGTCGAGGTGGCGGGGGAGGGGAACGCCTTCGTCTGGCCGGACGGGGAACGCTTCGTACCGATCAGCGACACGCCCACGGTGGACACCACCGGCGCCGGGGACGCCTTCGTCGCGGCGCTCACCGTCAGCCTGCTCCGCGGCGAGCCGTACGAACAGGTGGCCCGGCACGCGGTCGCCGCGGCCGGCGCGACGGTGGGCCACCCCGGCGGTCGCCCCGCCCTCACCCCCGCGGCGATCGACGAGCAGTTGGCCCGGATCCCCGCCCCCTGACCCGATGGACAACTGTCGCTGCCTTCTCTAGCGTCGCTGGCATGCGGAGGACGTTGCTCGCCACCGGTCTCGCCCTGCTGCTCGCCGGCACCGGCTGCGCCGGCAGCCAACGGACCCCGGCGGCGTCCCCGGCCGGCACCCCGACCGCCTCCCGGCAGGACGCCGGCCAGGTCGAGCGGACCCTGGCCAGCCTGCGCCGGGTGGACGACCTGCCGCTGTACGAGATGACCTACGTCGGGGACTACGACCCGACGGTCGGCATCTCCGGCACCCCCGAGGCGAGCCCGTTCGGCTGCTCGCTGTTCGCCGCGCTCGGCGACCGGACCCGACCGCTGTTCGCCCGCAACTTCGACTGGGACCCGAACCCGGCCCTGGTGCTGCGGACCGACCCGCCGGACGGGTACGCCTCGATCTCCGTGGTGGACATCTCGTACCTCGGCGTCGGCGCCGACCCGGCGGGGGACCGGCGGCTGCTCAACGCGCCGCTGCTGCCCTTCGACGGGATGAACGAGCGCGGCCTGGCCGTGGGGCTGGCCGCCGACGACGGCGCGACCGCGCGCCCGGTGCCGGGCCGGCCGACCGTGGGCTCCGTACGCATCCTGCGGCTGGTGCTCGACGGGGCCGCCACGGTGGACGAGGCGATCGCCATGTTCGGCCGCTACAACCTGGACTTCGATGGCGGCCCGCCGCTGCACTACCTGCTCGCCGACGCCAGCGGGGCGTCCGCCGTGGTCGAGTTCGTCGACGGTGAGATGCGGGCCGAGAAGGGTCGGGGCGCGTGGCAGGCGCTGACCAACGTGCCGGCCGTCGGGGTGGCCGACCGGGACCTGCGGCGCGATCATCGGTACGGCGTGCTGGCCGAGGCGCTCGACCGGGCCGGCGGGACCGTGGACGCCCCGAGCGCGCTGCGGCTGCTCGGCTCGGTCCGGCAGGCACACACCCGCTGGTCCGTGGTGTACGGCCTGAAGTCGGGCGAGGTGCGGCTGGTCACCGCCGCGGGCGGCGGCGAGCGCAGCTACCGGTTGCCGATGAGCTGACCGCCGGGCCCGACCGGCGTGGGGCCGGGCGCGCGGTGAACCCGGGGCGGGCGCCACGTGGCGAGCGTCGCCGCGCAGTAGCGGTGAGCATCGATGGTCGACCTACCCCGTACGCTGGGTGACCGTGGACCGCATCATCTTCGGGCGCCCGCTACGCAGCGTCGCCTTCGACGCCGCCGTCTCCGGGCTGGTGGCGCTCTTCGCCGTCGCCGGGGGCGTCGCCCAGCCGGGTGGCTGGAAGGCCACCTGCGTCGGGATCGTGATGGCGCTGGTCCTGCTGTTCCGGCGTACCCACCCGACGGCGGTGGCCGCGGTGGTGGCCGCGCTCGCGCTCACCCAGGTGATCGTCGGCTGGGGGCCGCTGGGCTACGACGTCGGCGTGCTGATCGCCCTCTACAGCGTGGTCAAGTACGCCGACCGGCTCCGTGACGGGGTGCTCGCCGGGGTGGTGGCCGCGGCCGGCGTGGTGCTGGCCGCGCTCCAGGTGCGCGGGCCGGCCGCCTGGTGGGCCAGCGCGATCTACTTCGGGCTGGTCACCGGTGCGGTGTGGCTGATGGGGCTGAACGTGCGGACCCGCCGGCTCTACGTGCTGAGCCTGGAGGAGCGGGCCACCACCCTGGAACGGGAGCGGGAGGCGGAGTCCCGGGCGGCGGTGGCCGAGGAGCGCACCCGGATCGCCCGGGAGCTGCACGACGTGGTGGCGCACAGCATGGCGGTGATGATCGTGCAGGCGGACGGGGTGCGGTTCACCATCGACCGGGATCCGGCGACGGCCCGGGAGGCGGCCAAGGTGGTGGCGGACACCGGCCGGCAGGCGCTGGAGGAGATGCGCCGGCTGGTGGGCGTACTGCGGGAGCCGAGCCGGCCGGAGCCGGCGGCCGTGCCGGACGCGGCGGCCGCGCCCGGCGGCGAGTTGTCCGCCGAGCCGGCGCACCGCCGGCCGGCGCTGGTCGAACTGCCCCACCTGCTGGACCGCTTCCGCGCCGCCGGCCTGCGGGTGAGCTGCGCCGCCACCGGCGCGGCGGTGCCCCTGCCGCCAGGCTTGGAGCTGACCGTCTACCGGGTGGTGCAGGAGTCGCTGACCAACGCGCTCAAGCATGCCGGGGTGGGTGCGTCCGTCGAGCTGAGCCTGGACTGGTCCGCCGACGCCGTGGTGGTCCGGGCGGTCGACGACGGGCGCGGCCGTCCGGTGGTCCGGCCGGCGCCGTCCGGCGGGCACGGCCTGGTCGGCATGCGCGAGCGGGTCGGGGTGTACGACGGCAGCCTCACCGCCGGTCCGGCGCTGGCCGGGGGATGGCGGGTCGAGGCGCGGCTGCCGCTACCGTCGGCACCCGGTGCGGAGGAAGGGAAGGCGGCATGACCGTCCGGGTGGTGATCGTCGACGACCAGGCGCTGGTGCGCGCGGGGTTTCGGATGGTGCTGGACTCCCAGCCCGACCTGGCGGTGGTCGGCGAGGCGATCGACGGCGCGGACGCGCTGCGGGTGCTGGACCGGGTCGAGGCCGACGTGGTCGTCATGGACCTGCGGATGCCGACCATGGACGGGGTGGAGGCGACCCGGCGGATCTGCGCCCGGCCGCCCGCCGGGCGGCCGCGGGTGCTGGTGCTCACCACCTTCGACACCGAGGCCGACGCGTTCGCCGCGCTCCAGGCGGGGGCCAGCGGGTTCCTGCTCAAGAACGTCCCGCCGGAGGAACTGCTCGCCGCGATCCGGGTGGTCGCCGAGGGTGACTCGGTGGTCGCCCCGTCGATCACCCGGCGGCTGCTCGACCGGTTCGCCGGCCAGCTCGGCCCGGCCCCCACCGAGGACCCGCGGCTCGCCCAGCTCACCGAACGGGAGCGGGAGATCCTGCTGCTGGTGGCGCAGGGGCTGTCCAACGCCGAGATCGCCGGCCGGGTGCACGTCGCGGAGGCGACGGTGAAGACCCACGTCGGCCGGATCCTGGCCAAGCTCCAGCTCCGCGACCGGGTGCAGGCGGTGGTGCTGGCGTACGAGAGTGGACTGGTCACGCCGGGCGGCTGACCCGGCGTACGACCTGGGTCGTACGGGTCCACCCGGTCCGGGGCGACCGCCGGCGTACCAGGATCGAGCGCGCAGGTGGAGATCGACAGGGCGGTGCCGCGCATAGCGTCGGAGGCGTCAGATGAACGTCTCCACACGGGGAGCAACACGTGTCCGTCGCACCCACGACCACCGGCGTCGCCGTCACCGCGCGAGGCCTGCGCAAGGAGTACGGCTCCGCGCAGTCCCGCGTCGTCGCCCTCGACGGCGTCGACCTCGACCTCGCCGCCGGCCGCTTCACCGCCGTGATGGGCCCCTCCGGCTCCGGCAAGTCCACCCTCATGCACTGCCTCGCCGGCCTCGACCGGCCCTCCGCCGGCACGGTACGGATCGGCGACGCCGACCTGGCCCGGCTCGACGATCGCCGGCTGACCCTGCTGCGCCGGGAGCGGATCGGCTTCGTCTTTCAGAAGTTCAACCTGCTGCCGACCCTCACCGCCGAGGAGAACATCGTGCTGCCGCTGGCCATCGCCGGCCGCCGGCCCGATTCGGCCTGGCTGCGGCAGGTGGTGGCCGCGGTCGGCCTGACCGACCGTCTCGGGCACCGGCCGGCCGAGCTCTCCGGCGGCCAGCAGCAGCGGGTGGCGGTGGCCCGCGCGTTGATCACCCGCCCCTGGGTGCTGTTCGCCGACGAGCCCACCGGCAACCTCGACTCCCGCTCCGGTGCGGAGGTGCTGCGCCTGCTCCGCGAGGCGGTCGACACCCTCGGCCAGACCGTGGTCATGGTGACCCACGATCCGGTGGCCGCCGGCTACGCCGACCGGGTGGTCTTCCTCGCCGACGGCCGGGTGGTGGACGAGCTGGTCCGGCCCACCGTCGGGCAGGTGCGCGAGGCGCTCACCCGCCTCGACCCGGCCGGCGCCCTCGCGCCGTCGGTGGGGCGGTGACCGGGATGCTGCGCCTGACCCTGCGCCAGGTCCGCGCCGACTGGCTGCGCCTGCTGCTCTCCTCGCTGGCGATCGTCCTCGGGGTTGCCTTCGTGGCCGGCACCCTGATCTTCACCGACGGCATCCGCGCCGGGGCGTACGCCCGCGCCGGCACCTTCGACCGGCACACCGATCTCGGCGTGTACGGCCAGGACGACAAGCCGCTGCCACCCGACCTGGTGGACCGGGTGCGAGCCGTCGACGGGGTGGCCGCCGCCGGTGGCGAACTGCTCGGCTCGGGCGGGGTCGTCGGCGCCGACGGCCGCCCGGTGCTCGGCTACGCCGTCCTCGCCGCCGTCCCCACCGACCCGGCCGTGCAGTCGTACGACGTGGTCGCCGGCCGCCTGCCGCAGCGCCCGGGCGAGCTGGTCCTCGACGCGCCGACCGTCGCCGAGCAGGGCTTCCGGCTCGGCTCGCCGGTCCGCGTGGGCGGCGCCACCGGGGCGGCCCGGCCGTACACCCTGGTCGGCACCGTCGACGTGGACGGCACCTCCCGGGACGTCGGCGGGCCGTACATCGGGCTGGCCGGCGTCGACGCTCTCGCCGTCAGCGGCCAGCGCGGGTACGACCGGATCCTCGTCGCCGCCCGGCCCGGGGTGGACCGCGCCACGCTCGTCGAGCGGGTCCGTGCGGCGGTCGGCCCCGGGGTGGTGGTCAAGGACCGGCAGCGGATCCTCGACGAGGCCGTGGAGGACGGCGTACGGAACCTGCGGCAGTTCAGCGCCTTTCTGCTCACCTTCGCCGCGGTGGCCGTGGTGGTGTCCGGCTTCGTCATCGCCAACACCTTCGCCATCGTGCTGGCCCAGCGCACCCGGCGTACCGCGCTGCTCCGGCTGGTCGGGGCCACCCGTGGCCAGGTGTTCCGGGCCACACTGCTGGAGGCGGCGGTGACCGGGCTGGTCGCGTCGGCTGCCGGGGTGCTGGCCGGGGTCGGTCTGGCCGTCGGGCTGGACGCCCTGATGTCCGCCCAGGGCGCGCTGGCAGGCGGCCCGCTCACGATGAGCCCCGCGACCGTGCTGCTCTGCCTCCTCCTCGGCACCCTGATCACCGTCGGTGCCGCCGCGGTGCCGAGCTGGCAGGGCACCCGGATCGCCCCGGTGGCGGCGCTGACCGACGCGGCCGTGCAGCCGGCCCGGCGGGCGGGCCGGATCCGGCTCGCGGCCGGTGCGCTGGTGCTCGCCGGCGGCGTGGCCGCCCTGCTCGGCGCCGGCGCTTCCGGCCAGGTGGCGCTGGTCGCGCTCGGCGGGGTGCTGGCCTTCTTCGGCATCGTGCTGTTCGGGCCGGTGCTGGTGCCGGCGCTGGTCCGCCTGCTCGGCCGGCCGGTACGCCCGCTGCTCGGCGCGACCGCCGGGCTGGCCGTCGCCAACGCCGTACGCAACCCACGCCGGATCGCCGCCACCGCGACCGCGCTGGTGATCGGGATCGGGCTGGTCACCGCCTTCGTGGTCGGCGCGGCCAGCGCCAAGCGGGGCATCGAGGACGGGGTCGACGCCGAGGTCGGGGTGGACTTCGTGGTGACCGGCATCGGTGGCGACCTGCCCGCCCCGCTGGCCGGCGCGCTGGCCGCCCGCCCCGAGCTGGGTGTGGTGCACGAGCAGCGCAGCCGGGTGGCCGACGGGGTGCAGCTGCGGGCGGCGCACCCGGCGCTGGTGCGCCGGACGCTGGCCGGCGTCGACACCGGCGATGTGGGCGGGCTCGGGCCCGGCGCGGTGCTGGTGCACCGGGAGTTGGCCACGGCACGCGGCTGGACGGTTGGGGAGAGCGTCACGCTCGCCGGCCGGCAGTTCCGGATCGCCGCGGTGGTGCACGCCGACGACGCCCCGCTGGCCGGCAGCCCGGTCCCGGCCGGGTACGTGGTCGAGGTGGTGGACTCGGACTTCACCCGGCTCTTCCCGGGGCAGCGCGGCTACCTCGCCGAGGTGGACCCGGCGCCGGGGGTCGCCCCGGCGACCGCGAAGGCGGCGCTCACCCAGGTGCTGGCCGACTACCCGACGGTCAACCTGATGGACCAGGCGGCGTACAAGAAGATGCTCACCGGCACGGTGGACATGGTGCTGGGCTTCGTCACCGCGTTGCTCGGCCTGGCGGTGGTCATCGCCCTGGTCGGAGTGGCCAACACGCTCACCCTGTCCGTGGTGGAACGCACCCGGGAGAACGCGGTGCTGCGGGCGGTGGGGCTGACCCGGCGCGGCATGCGGGCCGCGCTGGCCGTCGAGGCGGTGCTCATCGCGCTGGTCGGCGCGGTGCTCGGCGTCGCCCTCGGCACCGCGGTCGCCGCCGGCGCGATGGCCGTGGTGGCCCGGGTGGGCGGCAGCTTCATCCTGGTGCTGCCGCCGGCGCGGATCGCCCTGATCCTCGGCGTGGCGGTGCTGGCCGCGCTGGCCGCCTCCGTCCTCCCGGCCCGGCGCGCGCTGTCCCGGCCGGTGGTGGAGGCGCTGGGCGCGGAGTGACCGGGAACGGACCCGGAACGCCGAGCCGGTCCCGCAGCGGATGCGGGGCCGGCCCGGCCGGGTTGCCCCGGTGCGCTCGCCTGCTTTCGGCGGATCAGCCGCCCGCGCGGGGCTGTTGATCCGCTTTGACGTTGGTCTGCGTGCTGGCGCTGTCGCCCGGTGACGGCTGGCCGTCCGACGACGAGCCTGCCGGGCTGGGCTCCGTCGACGGTGATGTCGAGGCGCTCGGCGGCGCTTCGGACGCCGACGGCTCCACGGACGCGGTCAAGGACGGGGTGGGGGTCGGGCTCGCCGTGGCCGAGGGGCTGGTGTCCGGCCGGGCCGGCCGGCGCGGCCGCGTGCTCTCGTCGGGGCTGGTCTCGGTCGCCGCCGGCGACTCCGCGTCGTCGCTGGGCGCGACGGCCGGCGGGGTGCTCTCGATGGTGATGCCCGGCTCGCCCGTGTTCCGTGCCGCGCCGAGCGCCGCGCCCAGGGCGGCCAGCGCGACCAGCACCGCGGCCAGCGCGCCGACCAGGGTCCCGCGCCGGGCCCGGCGGCCGGCGGGCGCCACCGTGGCCAGGGGCGCCGCGACGGTCAGGTCGTTGCGGCCGGGGGCCGGCCCGACCGCCCCACGCAGCGTCACCGGCACCGTCGCGGTCGGTGCCCCGGCCATGGCCGCCCGGGCCGCCGCGGCCATCGCCGCGCCGTCCGGGAAGCGATCGGCCGGGTCCTTGGCGAGAGCCCGGGCGACCAGGTCGCGGACCGGCTGCGGGATGTCCGCCGGCAGCTCCGGCGGCTCGTCGTCCAGGTGCCGGACCGCCACCTGCAGCGGGTTGTCGCCGGTGAACGGCGGGCTGCCGGTGAGGCAGCAGTGGGCGACGGCGCCGAGCGCGTAGATGTCGGTGGCGCCGGAGACCGGCCGGCCGGCCGCCTGCTCAGGTGCCATGTAGAGCGCGGTGCCGGGCACGGCGTTGGTGCTGGTGATGCTGGTGACGTTGGTCGACCGGGCCACGCCGAAGTCGACCAGCACGACCGTGCCGTCCTGCTGCACCAGCAGGTTGCTCGGCTTCACGTCCCGGTGGACGATGCCCCGGGCGTGCGCCCCGTGCAGGGCCTGGGCCACCTGCGACACGATGGACATCGTCTCGGCGACCTCGAGCTGGCCGGCCTCCTGGATCCGCCGGGAGAGCGGCTCGCCGTCGACGAACTCCATGACCAGGTAGTCGGCCCGGCCGCCGTCGGGCAGCTCGTCCTCGCCGCAGTCGAAGACCTGAACGACGCCAGGGTGACGCAGGGACGCCATGATCCGCGCCTCGGCGCGGAAGCGGGCGATGAAATCGGGGTCGGAAACCAGCGCGGGAAGCAGGACCTTCACCGCGACCCGACGGCCCAGCACCAGGTCGGTGGCACGCCAGACGTCACCCATGCCGCCGGTGGCGACACGGTCATCCAGGCGGTACCGACCGCTGAGCACGACCTCCGAAGACAACACCTCCATACCGTACCCAGTGGTGCCGGGAAGTATTTCCCGCGATCTCTCCCGTCGGGGCGCGTGGGCGGTCCGACCGCCCTGCGCCGAACGGCCAGCGGCCCCGGGTGTCGATTGGCGGACCGTGACGGCTCGGGTACGATCGGCCAGGAATCGCCGATCCGCGCGTGGTTTGTCCGCGTCGACCGGCCTGACTCGCGCACCGGACGGCCCGCAGCGTTCTGGCGGTGCTCTTCGTTACATCGACCCGCCGTGGTCGCCCGTAGAGAATTCTCACTCTTTCGCGGTCGAGTGGCGGCTTGTCCACCGGTGCCCCCGCTCCTAGCGTTAGCCCGGCTCTGGGCCGCCCCATGACGCGGGTACGGTATGTCCGCCGACGGACCGTACTTCGCGGCACGTGTGTCCATGCGCGCGCCCGCACGTTTCCGCGCGGAGCGCCGATCAGGTCAGCGGGGGGCTGATGGTGCGGGTGGGGGTCCGGTCACCGGGACCGGAACGGGCATCGGGCACGCCGCACCGGCACGCGTCGGTCCCGAGAACGGAAATGGCGAATCCATGACCGGCGAGCTGAGCGAGGCGGTTGCCGCAGCGCAGGCGGGCGACGAGGAGGCCTTCCGCTTCCTCTACCGCAGCCTGCAGCCCGGCCTGCTGCGCTACCTCACCGCCCTGGTCGGCGCGGACGCCGAGGACGTCGCCTCCGAGGCCTGGCTGCAGATCTCCCGCGACCTGCCCGGCTTCGCCGGTGGGGAGTTCCGCGCCTGGACGGTCACCATCGCCCGCAACCGCGCCATGGACCACCTCCGCCGGCAGCGTCGGCGGCCGTCCCTGCCGGTGCCGGTGCAGGCGCTCAGCGAGTTGGCCGGGGACGCCGACACTGCCGAGCGCGCCGGGGAGACCATCGGCACCGAGAGTGCGCTCGCGCTGATCGCCACCCTGCCGCAGCGGGAGGCGGAGGCGGTGCTGCTGCGCGCCGTGATCGGGCTCGACGCGGAGACCGCCGGGCGGGTGCTGGGCCGGCGGGCGGGCGCCGTTCGTACCGCCGCGCACCGGGGGCTCCGGCGCCTCGCCGCGCTCCTGGAACGCTCCGACGTGCACCAGCCGTCCAACCGGACCGAGCAGGCCACCCCACCCCGCCCTCGTACCGGCCGGGGACGAGCGGCGCCGAACGCGCCCAAGGCCGAGCCGGCAGACGGATGACGTGAGGGGAATCTGGATGAGGTTTCACCGATCCGTCGGACCCGCCGACCGGGCGGAGTCCGACCGTCTTCTCGACGCGTCCCGTGCCGGCCGCCAGCCGACCGCCGATCCGCTCGCCCACCTGCTCGTCGCGGCGGCAGCGCCCGCCGAGCCGGGCGAGCTGTCCGGCGAGGAACAGGCGCTCGCCGCGTTCCGGGCGGCCCGCGCGGCACCCGTGCCGGCGCCGGCGCTCGCGCCCCGTCGGCCGGGACGCCTCCGCGTCGGCGCGGCGGCCTGGCTGGCCGGGCTCGCCACCACCGCCACCGCCGGGGTCGCGTTCGCCGCGGTGAGCCTCGACCGGCCCGACCAACCGGCGCCGCCCTCGGCCCCGAGCACGTCGGGCAGCACCGGCGGGGGGAGCGCGGCGGCGCCGACCGGGTCCCAGGGCGGAAGCCCGACCGGCACCGGAATTCCCGGCCAAGCCCCGACCACCGGCGCCGCCCCGACCCCGTCCGACGGCCCCGGCCAGCCGGCCGGCGCCGGCAAGCTGGCCGGCCACTGCAAGGCCTACCTGGCCAAGTCGCCACCGCAGCGGGCCAAGGCGCTGGAGTCGCCGGGCTTCGCCGACCTGGTCGCCGCGGCGGGCGGCGCGGACCAGGTGGAGGACTTCTGCCTCCGGCTCGTCCCGGAACGGGCCCCGAAGCCGTCCCCAGCTGCCTCCGCCCCGTCGTCCGGCGTCCCCGCCACGTCGTCCGGTGCGCCCGCCAAGCCGTCCGGTGCGCCTGCCAAGTTCGGGGCCGACGGCGCGTCGTCCGGGGCCCACGGCGCGTCGTCCGGGGCCGCCGGCGCGACCACGTCCGCCGGGGGCCCGGACAAGTCGAACAGCGCCAAATCGAACAGCGGCAAGTCGAACAGCGGCAAATCGGGTAGCGGCAAGTCCGGTGTGGGCAACCCGGCCGGGGTGCAGGGGCCAGGCATCGGCGGCTGACCCCACCGGCCTCGGCCGCAACCCGATTCCGGACAAAAATTCATCTCCCTCGGCCCGCGGGATCTGTCTGCTAGACAGAAGATGGGTGGGACCGCGGACGCCCGACCCGCGACGGTGGGGCGCCCGTCGACACCGTGGTCGCCCACCCCGCACGGGGAGAGGAGCCTTCTCTTGGTGATGTCACCGGAGCTGGACCGGACGACCGTCCTGCCGGACGAGGCCGCCGCCGCCCGGCACATCGCCAGGATCTGCTTCAAGACCGGTCCGCCCACGCTCACCGGCGTCGAGCTGGAATGGACAGTGCACGACGCCGCGGACCCGGCCCGCCCGGTCGACCGCGCACGGTTGCACCGGGCGCTGGGGCGGCACAGCCCCGTCACCATCGATCCCACCAGCCCGGCCGAGAGGCTCCGGCACGGCGGCGCCGTGACCGTGGAGCCGGGCGGGCAGGTGGAAATCTCCTCCGCGCCGCGACCGTCGATCGCCGCGCTCATCCTGGCCACCGAGGCCGACGTCGCCGAGCTGACCGCCGCGCTGGACGCCGCCGGCCTCGCCCTCGGCCGTGCCGGCCTGGATCCCTGGCGGATCCCGCGCTCCGTCGTGGAAACCCCCCGCTACCAGGCCATGCGCTGCGTCTTCGACCGGCACGGCCCGGCCGGTCGGGTCATGATGTACAGCACAGCCAGCCTGCAGGTCTGCCTTGACGCGGGCGAGCCGGAGCAGCTGGCGCAAAGGTGGGCCGCGGCCCACGCCGTCGGTCCACCGCTGCTGGCCGCGTTCGCCACCGCGGACCGGTACGCCGGCCGGCGTACCGGCTGGGCCTCGGCCCGGATGGCCGCCTGGCTGGCCATCGACCCGGCCCGGACCCGGCCGGTCTGGTCGCCCGTTTCGCCCGACCGTGACCCGCTCACCGCGTGGGCCGAGTACGTGCTCGCCGCGCCGCTGCTGTGCATCCGCGGTGACGGTCCGGACTGGACCCCGCCGCCGGGGGTCACCTTCGCCGACTGGCTGGCCGGGGCGCTGCCCCGCCCGCCGACCACCGATGACCTGGACTATCACGTCAGCACCCTCTTCCCGCCGGTACGCCCGCGCGGCTACCTGGAGGTGCGCTACCTGGACGCCCAGCCGCGGCGGGAGTGGACGGTGCCGCTGGCCGTGCTGGCCGCGCTGTTCGCCGAGCCGGCCACCACCCGGGACGCGCTGGCCGTCGCCACCCCGGTCGCCGACCGCTGGCAGGCCGCGGCCCGGCACGGGCTCGACGACGGCCCGCTGGCTGCCGCCGCGACGGCGCTGTTCGACCTGGCCCTGGCGGCCCTGCCCGAGCTGGACCTGCCGGCCGGGATCCACGAGGAGACGAGCCGAGGAATCGTGCGGCGCCGCGCCGCCGCGGAGAGGGGACACCGGTGACCACGACCGAGCGGCCGGGTACGGACAGCGAGCAGCTGCGCAGCCGGATCGCGGCGGAGCTGGACCGCACCCGAGGCCGCACCGCGCTGCTGACCGACGCGGTGGACGACGACGACCTGATCCGGCAGCACTCCACCCTGATGTCCCCGCTGGTCTGGGACCTGGCCCACGTCGGCAACCAGGAGGAGCTCTGGCTGGTGCGCGACGTCGGCGGTCGCGATCCGGTACGCCGCGACATCGACGACCTGTACGACGCGTTCAAACAGCCCCGCAAGGACCGCCCCGCGCTGCCCCTGCTGCCCCCGGCCGAGGCCCGCGCCTATGTGCACACCGTCCGGGACAAGGTGTACGACCTGCTCGACGGGATCCGGTTCACCGATCGGAAGCTGGTGGCGGACGGCTTCGCGTTCGGGATGATCGTGCAGCACGAGCAGCAGCACGACGAGACCATGCTGGCCACCCACCAGCTGCGCGCCGGGGCGCCGGTGCTGGACGCGCCACCACCGCCCGAGCCGCGAAGCCGGGTCGGCGGCGAGGTGCTGGTGCCGGCCGGGCCGTTCACCATGGGCACCTCGACCGACCCGTGGGCGCTGGACAACGAGCGCCCCGCGCACACCGTGGACCTGCCCGCGTACGTCATCGACGCCGCGCCGGTCACCAACGGCCAGTACCGCGACTTCATCGCCGACGGCGGGTACGACGAGCCGCGCTGGTGGAGTGTGGCGGGCTGGCGACACCGCGTCGAAGCGGAGCTGAGCGCGCCGATGCACTGGCGGCGGGACGGCGACTGCTGGGCGTACCGCCGGTTCGGCCGCTGGTCGCCGGTGCGCGACGACGAGCCGGTGGTGCACGTCTGCTGGTACGAGGCGGAGGCGTACGCGGCCTGGGCCGGCAGGCGCCTACCCACCGAGGCGGAGTGGGAGAAGGCGGCCCGCTGGGACCCCGCGGCCGGGCGCTCCCGTCGCTACCCGTGGGGTGATGGCGACCCGACGGTCGGGCACGCGAACCTGGGCCAGCGGCACCTGTGGCCGGCGCCGGTGGGCGCGTACCCGGCGGGCGCCTCGCCGCTCGGCGTGCACCAGCTCATCGGGGACGTCTGGGAATGGACCTCGTCCACCTTCCGGGGGCATCCCGGCTTCGTCGCGTTCCCGTACCGCGAGTACTCCGAGGTCTTCTTCGGCGACGACTACCGGGTGCTGCGTGGCGGCTCGTTCGGCACCGACCGGGCGGCCTGCCGGGGCACCTTCCGCAACTGGGACTACCCGATCCGGCGGCAGATCTTCAGCGGTTTCCGCTGCGCCCGGGACGCCCGACCGGAGGAGGCGGCGGCGTGAGCGACCGGAGCAGGGCGGCGTGAGCGGCGGTTCCGCCTGATGTGCCGCCACCTGGCGTACCTCGGTCCGCCGGTCAGCCTGCGTAGCCTGCTGTACGACCCGCCGTACGGGCTGCTGCGGCAGTCCTGGGCGCCGCGCGACATGCGCGGCGGCGGCACGATCAACGCCGACGGCTTCGGCGTCGGGTGGTACCCGGGCACCGGCGACCCGGTCCGTTACCGGCGGGCGCAGCCGCTGTGGAGCGACACCACGCTGCCCGGGCTCGCGGCGGTCACGGTCGCCGGTGCGGTGCTGGCCGCGGTCCGGTCCGCGACGGTCGGCATGCCGGTGCAGGAGACGGCCGCCGCGCCGTTCGCCGAGGGGCGCTGGCTGTTCAGCCACAACGGCGTGGTCCGGGGCTGGCCGGACACGGTGGTGCCGCTCGCCGCCGAGCTGCCGGTCCGCGACCTGCTGACGCTGGACGCGCCGACCGACGCCGCGCTGCTGTGGGCGCTGGTCCGGCACCGGCTGCGGGCCGGGCACGATCCGGCGCGGGCGGTGGCCGACACCGTCGCGGCCGTCGCGGCGGTCGCGCCCGGGTCGCGGGTGAACCTGCTGCTCACCGACGGTACGACGGCGGTGGCCAGCGTGGCCGGGCACGCGTTGTCGGTGCGCCGTACCCCCGAGTCGGTGCTGTTGGCCTCGGAACCTCTCGACGACGACCCCGGCTGGCAGGCGGTGCCGGACGGGCGGCTGGTGGTGGCGACCGCGACCGGGGTGCGAACCCGGGACCTGGTGGCCGCCTGAACCAACGTTTCCACGGGTAGGGCAGGACGTTCGGGCAACGGAAGGGGCACCTCATGAGCGCGGAGCCACTGGAGATCTACCTGGCGGAGCAGGACCTCGACCGCAGCCTGCGGGAGGACGTACGGGTCGGGCTGACCGCGCAGCCGAAGTGGCTGCCACCGAAATGGTTCTACGACGCCCGGGGCAGTGAACTCTTCGGCGAGATCACCCGGCTGCCGGAGTACTACCCGACCCGGGCCGAACGGGCGGTGCTGACCGAGCACGCCGACGAGATCGCCGAGGTGACCGGGGCGAAGACGCTGATCGAGCTGGGGTCCGGCTCGTCGGAGAAGACCCGGCTGCTGCTCGACGCGTTCACCCGTCACGGAGGCCTGGGCACCTTCGCGCCGCTGGACGTGTCGGTCAGCGCGCTGCGGGAGTCCACCGAGCGGATCGCCACCGAGTACCCCGGGCTGCGGGTACGCGGCATCGTCGGCGACTTCACCCGGCAGCTCGACCGGCTGCCCACCGGCGGCCGGCGGCTGGTGGTGTTCCTCGGCGGCACCGTCGGCAACCTGCTGCCGGTGGAGCGGGCCGAGTTCCTCACCGCCATGCGCGCCGCGCTGGAGGCCGGCGACTGGCTGCTGATCGGCACCGACCTGGTCAAGGACCCGAAGGTGATCGTGCCCGCCTACGACGACGCGGCCGGGGTGACCGCCGACTTCAACCGCAACGTGCTCCGTGTGATCAACCGGGAGCTGGGGGCGGACTTCGACCCGGAGGCGTTCACCCACGTGGCGGTCTGGGATCCCGCGCACGAGTGGATCGAGATGCGGCTGCGCGCCGAACGCCCGATGCGGGTGCACGTGCTGGACCTGGACATCGGGTTCGCCGCGGGTGAGGAGCTGCGGACGGAGATCTCGGCGAAGTTCCACCCGGAGGGGATCGCGGCCGAGCTGACCGACACCGGCTTCGCCACGCAGGCGTTCTGGACCGACCCGGACGGACTGTTCGGCGTCACCCTCGCCCGGGCCGACTGAGCGTCCGGGGCCGCCGTGGGTGAGGCTGACCGGTTTGATTATTTATCGTCAGTGATCATAGATTGGTCTGTATGGAATGTCTTCGGCTCTCACAGGCCGCGGAGTGTGTCGGTGTTCACCCTGTGATGCTTGGTGTTTGGGTTGGCTCGGGGTGGATGCCGGTGGCGTGGGTTGGCGGTGAGGGCCGGTTTTTGTGGATCGGTGTTGAGGCGTTGAGTCGGTGAGCGGGAAGCTGCGGCTGGCCGAGGGTGAGATGGCCCGCACCGCGTGTGCCCGCGCATTGCTCCGCGTAGGGGTGGACGAGGAAACCGGCGAGGTGCTGTCTCGGGCGGTGCTGGCGCAACGGGTCGGTTGGTGTGCCGATCTGGTGGCGGGCATGGTGGCCACGCTGATCGGCGAGCACTGGAACACCGTGGATGTGCAGGTGTTGGCTTCCGGGGTGGATGCGGGTGGGCGGCGGTTGCCGTCGAACGCGTGGATGGCGCTGCGACGCCTGGGCTGGGCGGTGACCGCGCCGGTGGGTGTGAGGGTCAATGACCGGATCGTGCGGATGGCGCAGGAGCAAGCGGGGCGTGCTCTTCGTTCGGCGGCGTGGCGCGCCGATGTGACAGCCGGGGTCCTGGCGACGTGGCCGGCCGATCCGCGCAAGCGCACCCCCGCGGAGTGGGATCAGGTGCGGGCCGCGATCCCAGGCGGAGAGCATCTGCCGGCCAGCATCATCAAGGGCCGCACCCGGCAGGCCGCCACGTTCGCCAAGGTCAACGGCCGGCTGCCGGTGGACGTGTTCGAACTCGAAGGCACCCCGAGAATCGGGCGGATGCTGTTGCTGGCCGCGTGTGACCGGCAGCAGGCCACGATCGAGCGCTGCGACACCGACCCGGGCAGGGCGCTGCTGCGGCTGCAGTTGCCCACCCGTCCGGATCCGCGAGGGTATCGGGACTGGACGTGGGTGGCGTGCCGGATCACGTTGCCGTCCACGGTTCCTGCCTCGGCGGTGCTGCACCTGCCCACCCTCCGCGTCACCGACGGGATGGTGCGTGCCGACCTGGCATACACGCACCCGGTGCCGAAAGCCGCGCGGACCGGTCACACGGTGGCGGTCGGTGTGGATTGGGGCCTCAACACCCTCCTCAGCGCCGGTGCCCTACGACTGCACCACAGCGGACGGATCGCGGCGTTGGGGGCGGGTGGACAGTTCCGGGCCGCCGGCATCCTGGCCAAGCAGCATCGACTGCGCCGTCAGAGTGAGCGGCTGCACGCCAAGGCCGATACCTACCAGCGGCTCATCGGCGGCCGCCCCGACGAGCAGCTGAGCGCGAAACACGGGCTGCTGGTTGGCGAGATCCGGCACGTGTCCGCCCGCCGCCAAAACCTGAACGACGCGCTGGCGTGGGCTGCCGCCCGCTGGACGGTCGACCAGGCGATCGCCGCCCGGGCGACCGTCATCTACCTGGAAGACCTGCGATCGATGGAAGCCAAGGGCATGGGGCGCACCCTGAATACTCGCCTGTCCCAACAGGTCCGCGGAAAGATCAGCGACCGCATCCGGCACCTCGCCGCCGAGACCGGTATCGCCGTGGTCACCGTCCCCGCCCGCAACACGTCCAAGCACTGCCCGCAGTGCCTGGCCCCGCTACGGCACTGCAAAGCCCCCGACCGGCCCGCCACGTCGGGATGGAAGTGGGCCACCTGCCCCAACCAGTCCTGCCGCTGGCAAGGAGACCGCGACCATGGCGCCTGGCGGCGTATCGCCGCCCGCGGCCTCACCCACCAAGCCAAAACCGTCACCGACAAGACCACCGGCGCCATGGTGATCCGCACGGTCGTCGACACCCTCGAAGCCAGCGCCGTCATCACCCCCACCACCACGGTCAAGGCCAGCCGGAGGGACCGGTCGAAGACCGGCCCCACCCGGCACAAGCCAACACGCCCCGCGCCCAGGCGACGCAGGGCACCCTCCCCCACCCGACCTCACGGCCGGGCGGGCAAGCGTCCGGAGGGACACGCACCAACGGACCGGAGGCTGCCCCGCGCAGCCCACCGACACCAGGACGTGAACACGATCAGCACACCCACCACCACCGGCCACCGGCCACGAGGAGCCGCACTGGGCGCGGGATTCCACCTGCACGCCCATGCATCTCCACCACGGTGGGAAACGATCCCGGAAACCCCATCCGACTCAGGATCACTAAGCTAATCAGAGACGCTGTTCACCCGCGGCGACCCCGCCGGCCGGGGTGGGCTAGGCTGGGCGGCGCGAAGGGGAGTAGCCCCCAATGTCGTGGTCGACATACTGGTGCGTCCCGCATCCGGCCACGCGGCCCCGGTCCCCGGGGCGGGCGAGACCTTCGACTCAGGCTGTCGCAGCCGGGTCGAGGGCGCCCCCGTACCTCCTCCCGGCTTGATCGGGAAGGTTCACATGGACGGTTTCCTCGTCGCGCTGGTGATCAGCTTCGGCGTCATCTTCGTCGCCGAGTTGGGCGACAAGTCGCAGCTCATGGCCCTCACGTTCGCCACGCGGTTCAAGCCCGTGCCGGTGCTCATCGGCATCACCGTCGCCACCGCCATCGTGCACCTGGCCTCGGTGGCGATCGGGTACGGGCTGCACGCGGCGCTGCCCACCACCTGGATCTCGCTCATCGCCGGTGTGGCGTTCCTGGGTTTCGGCGCGTGGACCCTGCGCGGCGACAAGCTCACCGAGGAGGAGAAGCGCAAGGCCGAGAAGAGCAGCAAATCGGCGATCATCACCGTCGGCGTCGCCTTCTTCCTGGCCGAGCTGGGTGACAAGACCATGCTGGCCACCATCACCCTGGCCACCAAGTACGGCTGGTTCGGGACCTGGCTCGGTTCCACGATCGGCATGGTGGCCGCCGACGCCCTGGCGATCATGGTCGGCCGGCTGCTCGGCAAGCACCTGCCGGAGAAGGCCATCCGGTACGGTGCGGCGATCCTCTTCGCCATCTCCGGCCTGTGGCTGATCCTGGAGGCGGTCCACGAGCTGACCTGAGCCGTCCGCGGGGTGTCGCCGCCGCGCCCGCCCGGTCGCGGCGGCGGCGCCCGACCGGGGCGATCGTCGAGGCCGGCCCCGGGTACGAAGATCTGCGCCGTCCTGCGGCGGCGACGCCGGACGCCTAGCGTGGGCGGCAGGAGAGGCGAACCTTCGGACGACCGGGAGGTCAGCGCATGGCCAGGCACGACGAGCCCAACGAGTACGGCTTCGCCGGGGAGACCACCGCTCCCGAGCCGCCACCCGGCGCGCGCCCTGACGAGCAGGACCGGATCGAGCAGATCGTGGTGCCGGCCGACGACGCCATGGAGCCGTACGCCGAGGCGGTGGAGGAGGAGACCGATGGGTGGAAGGAGCCCGAGGAGGAACGCAAGGGCCAGCGCCGGCGCTGACCGTGCCCGGGGCGCCTACGCGGTCCGCTTCTGGTAGACGTCCGGGATGCCGTCGCCGTCGGCGTCCCGGCTCTCCCGCTCCGAGATCCGCCGGTACACCCGGTTGCGGCGCAGCAGCACGGTCGAGGCCAACGTGGCCGCGATCAGCGAGCCGAGCAGCACGGCCACCTTCACCCGGTCGTCCTCCGGGCTGCCGGCGCCGAAGGCCAGCTCACCGATGAGCAGCGAGACGGTGAAGCCGATGCCGGCCAGCAGCGCCAGCCCGAGCAGGTCCGCCCAGGTGATCTCCTCGTCGAGTTCGGCGCGGGTGAACCGGGCGAGCAGGAACGTCGAGCCGAACACGCCGACCGTCTTGCCGAGCACCAGACCGGCGGCGACCCCGAGCACGACCGGGTCGGTGAGCACCGCGCCCAGGTCGACGTCGACCAGCGACACGCCGGCCGCGAAGAACGCGAAGACCGGCACCGCCAGGCCCGCCGACACCGGCCGCCACCTGTGCTCCAGCCGCTCCGCCAGCCCCGGTCCGCCGGCCCGCGAGGGCAGCACCGGCACGGTGAAGCCGAGCAGCACCCCGGCCACCGTGGCGTGCACCCCGGAGGCGTGCACCAGGGCCCAGGCGAGCCCGGCGAGCGGGATGAGCACCCACCACCAGGTCCGCCGCCGCTGCACCAGCAGCGCGAAGACGGCGATCGGTGCCAGCGCCGCGAGCAGCGGCACGGGGTGGAAGTCGGCGGTGTAGAAGACGGCGATGATGATGATCGCGAAGAGGTCGTCGACCACCGCGAGGGTGAGCAGGAAGGCGCGCAGCCCCTGCGGCAGGTGTGAGCTGACCACTGCCAGCACGGCGAGGGCGAAGGCGATGTCGGTGGCGGTGGGGATGGCCCAGCCGCGCAGTCCCGCCCCGCCGGTGGAGAGGACCACCGCGACGTAGCAGAGGGCGGGCACCAGCATGCCCCCGATCGCGGCGACCACCGGCACGGTCGCCCGCCGCGGGTCCCGCAGGTCCCCGGCCACGAACTCGCGTTTGAGCTCCAGGCCCACCACGAAGAAGAAGATCGCCAGCAGGCCGTCCGCGGCCCACGCGGCGAGGGCGAGGTCCAGGTGCAGCGCCCCGCCGCCGGGCCACGGCACCCAGCGGCCCAGTTCCGCGTACGCGGACCGCCAGGGGGAGTTGGCCCAGGCCAGCGCGATCACCGCACCGAGCAGCAGCAGCCCGCCGCCCACCGTTTCGGTACGCAGCACGTCGGCCAGGAAGCGTGCTTCCGGCCAGGAACGGCGGGCGAGGAGGCGTTCGGGCAGGCGGGTGCGCGGGGTGCGGTTGGTCATGCGGTGTCCAACTCCGGCTCGTCGACGGCAAGGAACTCGCCGACCAGACTTCCCGGCACACCGGGTTCGACCCTATCCCGTCGGCGGCAGCAGGGCCGATCCGGGCCGGTGGGACGCTTCGCTCAGGCGCCGGGCGGAAGCGCCCACCACGCCCGGCTCAGCGCTGCCCGGGCAGCACCGGCAGCGACGCGTGGACGTGGTCGCAGAGCGCCGCCAGCCGCTTGACCAACTCGTCCGGGTCGGCGTACGGGTCCAGCCCGCGTACCTCCTCTGGGGCGAGCGACGGCACCGCCACGTGTGAGATGAGTGGGTGCAGCGGTCGGCTGTCCGCCTCGTCGGCGCCGAACAGGTGCTCGTGCAGCTTCTCGCCCGGCCGCAGCCCGGTGTAGACGATGTCGACCGGGTGGTCCGCCTCGGCGGCGAGCCGGCGGGCGACGTCGGCGATGCGTACCGGCTCGCCCATGTCGAGCACCAGCGCCTCACCGCCGCGGCCGATGGTGGCCGCCTGGAGCACCAGGTGCACCGCCTCCTGCACGGTCATGAAGTAGCGGGTCACCTCGGGGTGCGTGACGGTGATCGGCACCCCGGCCCGGATCTGCGCCTGGAACGCGGTCAGCACGGAGCCCCGGCTGCTGAGCACGTTGCCGAAGCGGACGCTCAGGTAGGCCCCGCCGAGCTGGTCGGCGAAGTGAGCGGTGAGCCGCTCGGTGATCCGCTTCGAGTAGCCGAGCACGCTGGTCGGGTTGGCCGCCTTGTCGGTGGAGATGTTGACGAACTCGGCGATGTCCCGGCACGCCTCCAGGACGTTGAGGGTGCCCCAGACGTTGGTCTTGATCGCCTCGCCGGGGTGCCGCTGGAGCATGGTGAGGTGCTTGAGGGCCGCCGCGTGGAAGACCACGTCCGGCTGCCGGTCGGCGATGATCCGGGCGATGCCCTCGGCGTCGCGGATGTCGGCCAGGATCAGCTCTGGGCCGTCCAGCAGCGCCCGCCCGTGCAGGGACATCTGCAGGGCGTGCAGGGCCGACTCGTCCCGGTCGAGCATCATCAGCTCGCCCGGCTCGCAGCGGGCGATCTGCCGGCACAGCTCGGAGCCGATGGAGCCGCCGGCGCCGGTGACCAGGATCCGCCGCCCGGCCAGGCCGCTGCGTTCCAAGGTCAGTTCGGCCACCCGCTGGGCCCGCCCGAGCAGGTCGGTGAGCTGCATGTCCCGGACGTCGGTGACCGCGACCGGGCGGTCGAGCAGCTCGCGGACCGGGGGCAGCACCTTGAACGCGGCGCCGGCCTGGAGCGTGCGGGCGCGCACGTCCCGCAGCAGCGCCGCGTCCGAGCCGCTCATCGAGAAGATCACGGTGCCGGCCCGGGTCGCCCGTACCGCCGGGGCGATCTGCTCCCGGCCGCCCAGCACCCGCAGCCCCTCCAGGCGCAGTCCCCGGTTGGCGGGGTCGTCGTCGAGCAGTCCCACCGGCCGGTACCGGCCCTGCGGATCGCCGAGGAGCACCCGGACCAGGCGCTCGCTGGCCGCGTCCACGCCGTAGACCAGGCACCGTTCCGCGGCGCGGACCGGCCGGCGGTGTCGTTCCTGCCGGGCCCGCCAGGCGGCGCGGCCGGCGGCCATCAGCACCAGGGCGACCGCGCCGCCGAGCAGCGGGGTGGTGGCCGGTGTCGGCCGTTCGGTCCACGGCGGCAGGAGCAGGCAGGCCAGGGTGGCCAGCGCGGCGATCGCGGCCCGGCCGGCCAGCCCGCGGGCCTCGCCGGCGCTGCCGATCGGGTGCCGCCCGTACATCCGGAAGCGAAGCAGGGTGAGCACCGCGTACAGCGCGGCGCAGCCGAGCGCCACGGTCAGCACCCGGACGCCGCGGACGGCGGTCAGCTCGAACTCGTAACGGGTCCACGCCGCGCCGAGAAATCCGCCGCACCACGCGGCGGTGTCCAGCGTTAACAGAGAGAGGGTGGCCGCGCGGCGGGTGACCCAGTCGCGGGGCCGGGCGGCGGCGGTTGCTTCGCGATCCATCGATGTCCTCTGCGTCCGAACCGGGAATGGAAGGATTTAGACCGTATGAGCGCTTCTAATCGTTTACATTCGTCCGGTCGCTTACTGTGATGTATATGCGCTTTCGATCCTGGCATGGCAACTGGGCGTTTTAGGGGGCTTTCGTGCAGTTTCATCGGCTGATCGGCGTGTCGCGAGGGGGAGCGTGATGGACGTTCTCAGCTATCTGCGGCTGGTCCGACGCCACTGGTGGATCGTTCTGGTCACCGTGATGGTCGCCGTGGGGGCGGCGGCTCTGATCACGGTCCGCACGCCACCCAGCTATCAGGGCTCGGTGACTTTCTTCGTCACCACGCCCAGCCAGGGGGTCACCGACGCCTACCAGGGCGGCCTGTTCCTCCAGCAGCGGGTGAAGTCCTACGCCGACCTGTTGACCAGCGACCGGCTGGCGCAGAGCGTGGTGACGGAGAGCCCGCTCGGGCTCACCGCCGACCAGGTGCAGCGCCGGATCAGCACCTCCACCGAGGCCGGCACGGTGCTGCTGAAGGCCACCTTCACCGACACCGACCAGACTCGGACGCTGCAGACCACCGAGGCGCTCTCCGCCAAGTTCGTGGAGCTGGTGCGGAAGGTGGAGACGCCCCCGGACGGCAAGTCGCCACCGGTCAAGATCGAGATCGTGAGCGGTCCCCGGGTGACCTCCAGCCCGGTGGCGCCGCAGCCGGTGCGCAACCTGGTCATCGGTGGACTGCTGGGCCTGCTGCTCGGCGCGGGGCTGGCCGTGCTGCGGGGCGTCGCCGACGTCCGGATGCGGGACGCGGCCGCGCTCCAGCGGGTGACCGGCAGCCCGCTGCTGGGCGAGATCCCGTTCGAGTCCGGGGCCAAGGCGGCTCCGCTGATCGTGGGCGAGGCGGCCAACTCGCCCCGCGCTGAGGCGGTCCGCAAGCTCCGCACCAACCTGCGCTTCGTGGACGTGCACGAGCCGGCCCGGGTCATCGCGGTCACCAGCGCCCTGCAGGGCGAGGGGAAGACCACCATGGCCTGCAACACGGCGATCGCGCTGGCCGAGGCGGGCTGGCGGGTGCTGCTCATCGACGCCGACCTGCGCCGTCCCAAGGTCGCCGACTACCTCGGGGTCGACGGTGGGGTGGGCCTCACCGACGTGCTGGTGGGTGACGTCCAGGTGGGCGACGTGGTGCAGCGGTGGGGCGACAAGTCGTTGCTCGTGCTCCCCAGCGGCGCCACCCCGCCCAACCCGAGTGAGCTGCTCGGCTCCAAGGCGATGGCTGACCTGCTGGTCGCCCTGCGGGAGTCGGCGGACATCGTGGTCATCGACACCGCGCCGCTGCTCGCCGTCACCGACGGCGTGGTGGTGGCCGTGCAGGCGGACGGCGCGCTGCTGGTCACCCAGCAGGGGCGGACCTCGCGCAGCCAGGTGGCCGCGGCGTCCCGGGCACTGCACTCGGTGTCGGTGCGCCTGCTCGGCTGTGTGCTGAACATGGCCAAGGTGGCCCGGGCGGACGCCTACCAGTACGAGGCGTACAAGGTGGTCGTTCCGCCGGCCGCGTCGTCCGTGCCCACCGACCGGGCGGGTGTCGCCCGGCGCGGCGAGCACGGGGCGCCGCTGGGCGACCACACCCAGGAACTCACCCGGCTGTCCCGATGAGTGCCAACACGGGTCGGATCGACCGCTCGATCTCCTCGGCGCAGCGCCGGAAGTCGGCGGGTGAGCCACCGATCGGGTCGCCCAGGTCGTCCGCGTCGAGGGTGGCGGGTTGCAGCCGCCCCCGGGCGCGGGCGGCCGCCGCCACCGCTGCGCGGAGCGGGGATCCGCTGACCGCGGCGGGGGCCTCGGCCGCGGCGGCCAGCCGGGCGAACTGGCGAAGGGTGAAGGTCCGGTGCAGCGCGGCCGGGGCCAGCGCGGTGCAGACGGAACGCTGTCGCCGGGTGGCGGTCAGCACCAGCGTGGCCCGGGTCAGATGCTCCGGGCGCAGCCGCCGGGTGCGGAACGTCGCCGGGTCCACGCCGGTCCCGGCCGCGACCGCGCCGGCGTACGGGTGCATGGTCCCGCCGTCGACGGCGTCGGTGCCCGCACTGGTCACGGTGACCGGGAGATCGCGGAGCAGCCGCCGGGCGAGGAACTCGGCCATGGGGGACCGGCACAGGTTGGCGTGGCAGACGAAGAGCACCCCGTCGACCATCTGCACCCCTCTCGTCGGCACGGTGGCGCGGCTGATCGCCGCGACGGCGGAATTCCGGCGATCGCGGCCGGACGCAGAGGGGATGCGTGCATGGTACGGGGTGCGTCGGGTCGGGCGCCGGGATACCACACCGGGAGTGCGGCCATGAAGATCGGCATTCTGTCCTACCACTTCCCGCCGGAGCCGGCGTTCATCCCGGGCAGCCTCGCCGAGGAGCTGGCCGCCCGGGGTCACGAGGTACGCGTGCTCACCGGTTTCCCGGACTACCCGGGCGGTCACGTCTATCCGGGCTGGCGGCAGCGGTGGCGGCACCAGACGCACAGCGAGCGGCTGACCGTCCGCCGGGTGCCCCGGTACGCCGGCGGCGACGGCTCGGCCGGGGCGCGGATGGCCAGTTGGCTCTCCTTCGCCGGCAGTGTGGCGCTGACCGGCCGCCGCTACCTCGGTGACGTCGACGCCCTGTACGTCTTCCAGTTGCCGGCGGCCACCTTCGCCGCGGCCGCCCTGGTCCGGCTGCTCGGCCGGGTACCGACCGTGCTGCACGTGCAGGACGTCTGGCCGGAGGAGGACTCGTCCCGGCCCGACGAGGGCCGCCGGTGGTCGGGGCGGCTCGGCGCCACCCTGCGCCGGATCTATCAGGAGGCCGGCGGTATCGCCGTCACCGCGCCGTCCATGCGGGACCTGGTCGTCTCGGCCGGCGCCGACCCGGACCGGGTGCGGGTGGTGCTCAACTGGACCGACGAACGGATCTTCCGGCCGACCGAGCCCAGCCCGGCCGCGCGGCAGCTGATCCGCCGCGACGGCCGGTGCGTGGTGATGCACGCGGGGACGATCGGCGTACGGCAGGGCCTGGAGACCGCGGTGCGCGCGGCGGCCGCGCTGGACGACCGGATGGATCTGGTCCTGGTGGGTTCCGGAGCGGAGGAGCGGCGGGTGCGGGGGCTCGCCGCCGAGCTCCGGGCGAACAACGTCCGCTTCGTGGAGCGACGCTCGCCGCTGGACATGCCGGCGCTGTACGCGGCGGCCGACTACCAGCTCGTCATGCTGCGCGACCTGCCCGAGCTGCGCGGGATGGTGCCCGGCAAGCTCCAGGCCGCCCTCTCCTGTGCCTCTCCGGTGGTGGCCTCGGCCGGTGGCGACACGGTGGCGCTCGTGGAGCGGGCCCGGGCCGGGTTGTCCTGCCCGCCGGAGGACTGGGCCGCGCTGGCGGACCGGTTCTGGCTGGCGTCGACGATCCCGCCGCCCGCCCGCGTCGACATGGGCCGCCGGGGGCGGGAGGCCTACCTGCGGGAGATGTCGCTGCGGGCTGGCGTCGACCGGATCGAGCAGATGCTCCAGGACGTCTCGGCGCCGGCGCGCGCCGGCCGATAGAGGCGAACCGATATCGCAAACCAGGACGCGAGGCAGCAAACTTCCTGATATCGGGCCGGTGCTGTGCCGTTTCGTGCTAGAAAGCGGTGCATCGACAAGTCTGTCCGATTCAGTCCTGGGAGAGTGGTGTGGGGGAGAGCGGTGTGTCGCGTGGTCGGCGGCCAAGGTCCCGACGGCGGACCCGGGCCCGGGTCCGGCGCGTCCTGCTCATCGGGCTGGTGGTCGTCTCGCTGCTGCTGACGCTGGGTGGTTGGGTCGGATTCCGGGGCTGGCAGGCCCGGGCCCACCTGCTCAACGCCGCCGGGTTGGCCAAGGAACTCAGCGCCCAGGTGGTGGGTGGGGACGCCGCCCGGGCCCAGCGCACCCTCGCCGCGCTCCAGGCGCAGGCAGCCGCCGCCAAAAGCGCCACCGGTGACCCGGGCTGGTGGCTCGGCCGGCAGACGCCGTACGCCGGGGACAACCTCTCCGCCGTACGCCGGATCGCGGTGGCGGTGGACGACCTCGCCCGACTCGCCTTCCCGACCCTGCTCCGGATCGACCTCGCCTCGCTGGTGCCCAAGGAGGGGCGGCTCGACCTGGCCCGGCTGCGCGCCGTGTCCACCGAGGTGTCCGCGGCGGATCGAGCGGTGCGGGAGACGACCGAGCGGCTGCGGGCGGTGCCGACCGACGACCTCGTCGGGCAGGTGCGCGACGCGTTGACCGGGCTGCGTGCCGAACTCGACCGGCTCGCCGGCCTGACCGCCGCCGCGGACCAGGGAGCCCGGCTGCTGCCGCCGCTGCTCGGCGCCGACGGCCCCCGCCGCTATCTGCTGGTGTCGCAGAACCCCGCGGAGTTGCGCGCCACCGGCGGGATGTTCGGCGCGTACGCCGTGATCAGCGCCGACGGCGGCAAGATCCGGATGACCGGGCAGGGCGCTTCCGCCAGCATGCAGTACTTCGACCCGCCGTTGCGGGTGGACGCGGAGATGCGCCGGCTCTGGTCCGACCTGCCGGGGACCTTTCCGGCGGACGTCAACCTCAGTCCCGACTTCCCGACCGCGGCGGCGCTCTACCGGGAGATGGTCCGCCGGCGTACCGGGACCACGGTGGACGGGGTGCTGGCGGTGGATCCGGTGGTGCTGTCGTACCTGCTCGGCGTCATCGGGCCGGTGGCGGTGCCCGGCCGCCCGTCCCTGGCGGCGAACACCGTGGTCCGGACGCTGCTCAGCGACTCCTACCGGGACTTGGACGTGCACGCCCAGGACGCGTACTACGCGCAGGCGGCGTCGGCGGTGTTCGACGCCCTCTTTGCCAAGACGCCCAATCCCCGCGAGGTTTTGACCGTTTTCGCACGCTCTGTTGCTGAACGTCGGATATTGTTCTGGAGTGTCCATCCCGAGGAGCAGCGCGTCCTGGGCGACAGCCCGTTGACCGGGAGGCTCCCCGAGAAGGACACCGTGCCGAGGGTCGGCGTCTTTCTCAACGACGGCAGCGGCGCGAAGCTCGGCTACTACCTGAGGTTCTCGGCCAACCTGACGGTCGGCGACTGCCAGTCCGACGGGCGTCGGGAGCTCCGGCTGCGCGTCACGGTGCACTCCACCGCGCCGCGGTCGGGCCTGGACAAGTCGGTCACCGGCGCCGCCCTCGCCGGCGACCCGTACACGGCCCGCACCTTCGTGTCGGTGTACAGCCCGACCGGCGGGGCGGTGCTCGGCGGCCGGCTCGACGGGCGGGACACCGCGATGGGCAGCGGGACCGACCGTCGCCGCCAGGTCACCGTGGCGAACGTCGAGGTCAAGCCGGGACAGACCCGGACGCTCGACGTCACGCTGCTCACCGGGCAGACCGGCGCCGGCACGGCCGAACTGGTAGTCACCCCCACCGTCACCCCATGGACCACCCAAGTTGTTACCGCACCAAGCTGTGACCAGTAGGAGGGAATCCACATGCGGCTATCCCGCATCATCATGGCGCTCACGGTCGGCCTGGCCGTGGCGGCCGCGCCGACCGCGGCCGGGGCGGCGCAGCCGCAGCCACCGGTCTATCCGCCGCCCGTCACCAAGCTGACGGTCGGCCCGCCCACGATCAGGCTCGGCGAAATCTTCACGCTCAGGGGCACCGGCTTCGCGCCCAACGAGAGAGTGGATCATCGCGTCGCCATCTCGGCGTTGCCGCAGGCCGCGCCCGCGCAGGGAACGGCGCGGCGTAGCGACGGCACCACCGTGGCGTTGGCGAGCGTGTCCTACGCGCAGGCGCAGCCGCAGCCGGCACCGCTGGAGTTCACGGTGACCGCCGACGGCGCTGGCAACTTCACTGTCACCTACCGGCCGAACCGGCCGGGGCGGTACACCTTCACCGCCACGGGTGAGACCTCCGACCGGGTTGCCACCGCCACGGGTACGGTCCTCCCGCCGAAGCCGCATCGACCGCCGCACAAGGATGAGAACCTCCCGGTGACCGGGGCGAGCCTCAGCACACCGATGAAGCTCGGCGGCGGCATGGCCGGTGCGGGTGTCGTCCTGCTGCTGCTCTCCCTGGCCTGGCGTCGTCGCGGCCGCCTCGGGATGGGCTCGCGCTGACCGAGGCGCACCGGGCAGAGCCCGGACCTCGATGGGTGCCCGCCGGACCACGTCCGGCGGGCACCCAGGTGTGCGGGGCCGACGGGCCGGGCGGCAGTCGGCACAATGGCCGGATGAACGCGAGCGAGCGCTGGACCGACCGCGCCGGGCTGGTCGTGCTGCCCGGCGGCGCCACCGTACGCGGCCGTCGGATCGGCGCGCCCGCCTCGCCGGCCGACTTCGCCCTGCTGCTGGCCGCCGGTCCGACTCCGGCCTGGCCGTACCGCCGGGTCCGCTGGCCCGACTTCTGGGTGCCGCTCGACTCCGCCGACGCGCGGGACGCGCTGCGGGAGGCGTGGCGCCGGGCGTACGCGGGGGAGCGGGTGGAGGTCGCCTGCCGGGGCGGCGTCGGGCGGACCGGCACCGCCCTCGCCGCGCTCGCCGTCCTCGACGGGCTCGCCCCCGCGCGAGCGGTGGCCTGGGTACGCGCCCACCACCACCCTCGCGCCGTGGAGACCCCGTGGCAGCGGTGGTGGCTGCACCGGCTGCCCTGAGCCGCCGGTCCCGAGCCGGTCCGACCGATCCACCCGCCGGCCGCCCGGTCAGCGGTTCACGTAGCCGCGCAGGTGGCGGGCGGTGAGGGTGTCACCGTGCGCGACGAGGTCGGCGGGGGTGCCGGCGAACACCACCCGCCCGCCGTCGTGGCCGGCACCCGGCCCCAGGTCCACGATCCAGTCGGCGTGCGCCATCACGGCCTGGTGGTGCTCGATGACGATGACCGTGTTGCCGGCGTCGACCAGCCGGTCCAGCAGGGCCAGCAACTGGTCCACGTCGGCCAGGTGCAGCCCGGTGGTCGGCTCGTCCAGCACGTACGTGGCGGCGTCACCGGCCAGGTGGGTGGCCAGCTTCAGCCGCTGCCGCTCGCCCCCGGACAGGGTGGTCAGCGGTTGGCCGAGACCCAGGTAGCCCAGGCCGACGTCCGTGAGGCGGTCGAGCACCGCCCGGGCGCTGCCGGTGGGAAAGAACTCGCGGGCCTCGGTGACCGACATCGCCAGCACCTCGCTGATGTTCCTGCCGCGCAGCCGATAGGTCAGCACCTCGGCGGTGTAGCGGCGGCCCTCGCAGTCCTCGCAGACCGAGGCGACCCCGGCCATCATCGCCAGATCCGTGTAGACCAGCCCGATCCCCTTGCAGGTGGGGCAGGCGCCCTCGGAGTTCGCGCTGAACAGCGCCGCCTTCACCCCGTTGGCCTTGGCGAAGGCGGTGCGGATCGGGTCGAGCAGCCCGGTCCAGGTGGCGGGGTTGCTGCGCCGCGAGCCCCGGATGGCGGACTGGTCCACCACGATCACCCCGGCCCGCCCGGACAGCGAGCCGTGGATCAGTGAACTCTTGCCGGAGCCGGCCACGCCGGTCACCACGGTCAGCACGCCCAGCGGGAGGTCCACGCCGACGTCGCGCAGGTTGTGCAGGTCGGCACCGCGGATCGGCAGGTGGCCGGTGGGCCGGCGGACCCGCTCGCGCAGGGCGACCCGGTGGTCCAGGTGCCGGCCGGTGCGGGTGTCGGCCCGGCGCAGCCCGGCGACGTCACCGGCGTAGCAGATCCGCCCGCCGGCCGTCCCGGCGCCCGGGCCGAGATCGACCACGTGGTCCGCGATGGCGATGGTCTCCGGCTTGTGCTCGACCACCAGGACGGTGTTGCCCTTCTCCCGCAGCCGCAGCAGCAGGTCGTTCATCCGGGCGATGTCGTGCGGGTGCAGGCCGACGGTGGGCTCGTCGAAGACGTACGTGATGTCGGAGAGGCTGGAGCCGAGATGGCGCACCATCTTCACCCGTTGCGCCTCGCCGCCGGAGAGCGTGCCGGACTCCCGGTCCAGGCTGAGATAGCCGAGCCCGATCTCGACCAGCGAGTCCACCGTCTCGCGTAGGTTGCCGACCAGCGGTGCCACCGCCGGATCGTCCAGCCCGTGGAGGAACTCGGCCAGGTCACTGATCTGCATCGCCGCGCACTCGACGATGGTCCGGCCGGCGACCCGCACCGAGCGGGCCGCGGCGTTGAGCCGGCTGCCGTCGCAGTCGCCGCAGGTGGTGAAGGTGACCGCCCGGTCGACGAAGGCCCGGATGTGCGGCTGCATCGACTCCCGGTCCTTGCTGAGGTAGAGCCGGCGCACCTTGACCGCGAGGCCCTCGTACGTCCAGTTGTTGCTGCCCATCTTGATCTTCGTGGCCGGCTTGTGCAGGAAGTCCTGCCACTGCTCCGGCGTGTAGTCCTGGAGCTTGACATCCGGGTCGAACAGGCCGGAGCCCACGATGGTCTGCCAGTACCAGGAGTCGACGGCGAAGTTGGGCACCAGGACCGCCCCGTCGTTGAGCGAGCGCTCCACGTCGACCATGGCGGACACGTCCAGGTCGGAGACCCGGCCCAGGCCCTCGCAGGTGGGGCACATGCCCTCGGCCAGGTTGAAGCTGAACGCCCCCGGTCCGCCGATGTGCGGCGTGCCGAGCCGGCTGAACACGATCCGCAGCATCGCGTACGCGTCCGTCGCGGTGCCCACGGTGGAGCGGGAGTTCACCCCCATCCGCTCCTGGTCCACCACGATGGCGGGGGTGAGGTTGCGCAGCGAGTCGACGTCCGGCCGGGACAGGCTGGGCATGAATGACTGGAGGAAGGCGCTGTAGGTCTCGTTGATCAGGCGGCGGGACTCGGCGGCGATGGTGCCGAACACCAGGGAGGACTTGCCGGAGCCGGAGACCCCGGTGAAGACGGTGAGGCGTCGCTTGGGGATGTCGACCGAGACGTCGGCAAGGTTGTTCTCCCGGGCGCCGCGTACCTCGATCATGTCGTGACTGTCGGCGGCGGACGGTGCGGACGGTGGCATGGGGACCCTTCAGCGCTCGGGGGCAGGGCGGAGCCCTGCCCGGTTCCTGGGCGGCCTGGCCGTCTCAATTCTCCCATTAACGAGCTTGTGGAGAGTTTGGCCGTACGTCGAGCGCGACGTGCGCCCGGCTTCCTCCAAAAAGTCTCAACCGGGGTGGAAGCGATAGGCTGCCGGCCGTGGCGACCCACCCGGAGCGGAGGCTGCGCGCGGTCGACCTCGCGGCCGGGGCCGGCATCTCCGTGCAGCAGGTCCGCAACTACGTCGACCTCGGAGTGCTGCCGCCGGTCTCGCGTACCGAGAGCGGCTACCGGATCTTCACCGAGGCGCACGCGCGGGCGCTGGCGGTGGCCCGCCGGCTGGCCGAAGGGCACGGCTGGGCCCGTACCCGCCAGGCGATGGCCGCCGTCCACCGCGGCGACGTGCCGGCGGCGTTGGCGGCGGTGGACGCCGGGCACGCCGAGCTGGAGCGGGAGCGGGCCGAGATCGGCCGCGTCGTCGCCGCCTTCGACACGGTGGCCGGCCGCGCCGGCCCGGCGCCCCGGCGCCCGTTGCGCATCGGCGCGGTCGCCGAACTGGCCGGCGTCCGCACCTCCCGCCTGCGGCTGTGGGAGGAGCGCGGCCTGCTGCGCCCGGCGCGGCAGCGAGGCACCGGCTACCGGGTGTACGACGCCGCCGAGGTACGCGCCGCGCAGGTCGTGGCGTTGCTGCGCCGCGGCGGCTACCCCTACGAGATCGTCGAGGCGGTCCTCGGTGAGTTGCGTACCACGGGCAGCCCGCAGCGGGTCCGCGCCGAGTTGGCCCGGCGTGAGCAGGACCTGCACCGGCGCAGCCTGCGCCGGCTGCGCTCCTCCGCCGCGCTCCACAGCTACCTGGCGGACCTGGGCCTGGCGTCCCGCTGACCGGGCGGCTGGAGCCGGCCCAACACGGGTCGGCCGGCAGCCGCCGCGCCGGCCGGCGGTGGCGGTCCGGTGGGGCACGTGCGCCGGTGACCCGACGCGACGGTGGCAGGACGTGGCGTGGCGGACCCCGACGGGTGTCACCGCGAAGCGATCTTGCGGTTAGTCTCCCTGGTCATGAGAGCTCGGGTCCTGGCCGCCCTCACCGCCGCCGTCCTCCTGGGCACCGGGACGGCCCTGCCCGCCGCGCACGCCGCGCCGCCGAGATCCGGCGGGCAGGTCGCGCCGGCCGGAGCGGCCGCGCAGCTCGCTGCCGCCGCGGCGGCAGCCCGGGCACCCGTGCCGTGCCCGAAGGCGCCGGCGCCGAAGGCGTCCCGCCCGCCCCGACCGGTGCCGCCGCCGAACGTGCCGGCGGACCGGGTGGTGGGTGGCGAGCGGTTGGACACGCCCGGGCTGGTCGTGCCGGACGGGACGGCCGCGCCGCCGGCGGTCACCGCCACCTCCTGGCTGGTCGCCGACCTGGACAGCGGCGCCGTGCTCGGCGCCTGCGGGCCGCACGAGTACGCCACCCCGGCCAGCACCCAGAAGCTGCTACTCGCGGCCACCCTGCTGCCGAAGCTCGACCCGAAGCAGGTGGTCACCGTGACCCGTGACGACCTGAAGATCGAACCGGGCAGCTCCGCCGTCGGCCTGCTCGTCGGCGGAAAGTACCTTGTCGAGACGGTGTGGCTCGGACTGCTGCTCAACTCCGGCAACGAGGCCGCCAATGTGCTCGCCCGGCTCGGCGGTGGCGACGACGGCGTACCCGGCGGGGTACGGGCGATGAACGAGGAGGCCCACCGCCTCGGCGCCCGGCAGACCCACGCCGTCACCCCCTCCGGGCTGGACGGCAAGGGACAGTTCACCAGCGCGTACGACCTGGCGCTCATCGCGCGGGCCTGCTTCGCCAACCCGCTGTTCCGCCGGTACGCGCTCACCGAGCGCACCAAGATCCCAGCCCAGCCGGCCCTGAAGAAGGGCGGCTTCCAGATCCAGAACGAGAACCAGCTCATCTACCGCTACCCGGGCGCCCTCGGCGGCAAGACCGGCTTCACCCAGCTGGCCCGGCACAGCTACGTGGGCGCCGCCGAGCGCGACGGCCGACGGCTCGTGGTCACCCTGCTCGGCGCCGAGGCCCGCCCGGTACGCGGCTGGCAGCAGGGGGCCCAGCTGCTCGACTGGGGATTCGCCCTGCCCCGGGACGCCTCGGTCGGCCGGCTGGTCGAACCCGGCGAGCTGGACGCGGCGGAGGCGGCCCCGAGCGGCTCCCCGGCCCCGTCGACCACGGTCACGCCGGCGCCCTGGCGGGGACCGGCCGGGACCGCGCTGGCGCGGATGGCCGACGGTGACTGGCGGGTCATCGTGCCGGTCGCCGGCATCCTCGCGCTGACGATCGGCGGTCTCGTGGCCGCGCTGGTCGCCCGCCGGGGCCGGTCCCGCCGGGTCGGCCGCCGCCGCGCCTAGGACCTGCCGTACAAGGCTCGCCCGGGCGAGCCGAGGCTCTGGCAGCCGCCGGACGGATCGGCGGCGTTGCCGCCCGACGTACGCTGCCGGGCCCTATGGTCGGAGCATGCGGGACAGCGGCGGGGCCGGCTCCGCCGCGCGGGTCCGCCAACTCCTCGCCGACCGGCGTGTCGCGGTGCGGGCCCTCGAGCCACTGCCCGGCGACCGCCGGGGCTCCCGCCCCTGGCGGGTCACCACCGACGACGGGCGCTGCCTCTTCGTGAAGCTGACCGCCGGCCGGCAGCGGGACGCGGGCCGCCTGCGTCGCTGGTACCGGCGGCTGCGGTACCGCCAGCTCCCTGACGGCCCGCCGTACAGCACCGCGGCGCAGAAGGCCGAGCACGAGGCGGAGCTGCTCCGCCGGGCCGCGCGCGCCGGGGTGCGGGTGCCGCGCCCGGTGGACGTGACCACCGGCCCGGCCGGGGAGGGCCTGCTGGTCGAGGAGTTCGTGCCCGGGCGGCCGCTGGACACGCTCCGCCCCGGCGAGTTGGGCGCGGACGCGCTCGCCGACGTCTGGCGCCAGCTGGCGCTGCTGCACCGCGCCGGGCTGGCCCACCAGGACCTGCGCGGGGGCTGCGTGCTGGTGACCGACTCCGCGGCCCGGCTGGTCGGGCTGGCCGCCGCCACCGACCGGGCCAGCCCCGAGCAGCGCGCCCGGGATCTGGTCGAGCCGCTGGTCACGGTCGCCGCTCTGGCCGGCGTACGCCCCACCGTCGCGGCCGCGACCGCCCACCTGGGTGAAGCCGCGGTGGCCGACTGCCTGCCCTGGCTGCAACCCGTGCTGCTGTCCCGGGCCGGGCGGCACGCGCTGGGCACGCAGCCCGGCCTGTTCGACGAACTCCGCGACGAGATCGTCCACCGCTGTCCGGGGCGCTCCCCCCGGCCGGCCCGGGTGGTCCGGTTCACCGGCCGGGGCCTGCTCCTGGTCGTCATGCTCGGCGTCCTGGGCTACCTCGTGTTCGCCCAGTCCGGCCAGGTGGCCATGGCGCTGGGGGCGCTGCGGCACGCGATCCCGTGGGCGGTGGCCAGCTCGCTGCTCGCCGCCGCCGCCACGTACCCGATCAGCGCCCTGGCGCTGCGCCTCGCCGCGCCCGGCCGGATTCCCTTCGGTGCCACCGTGGCGGTGCAGGTGGCGTCGGCGTTCGTCAACCGGCTCGCGCCGGGCGCCGTCGGCGGGGTCGCACTCAGCCTCCGCTACCTGCGGCGGCAGCGCCTGCCGCTGCCGGTCGCGGCCACCGCGATCGCCGTGGACCGGGCCTCGGGCGTGGTCGCCTTCGCGCTGATGCTGCCCGTCCTGGTGCCGTTCGTCCCGGGCTCCGCACAGCACCTGGGCAGTGCGGCCGTCGGTCGGGGCCGGATCCTCCTGCTCGTGGTGCTCGCGCTGCTCGCGCTGGCCGTGGTGGCGTTCGGCGTACGCCGGTGGCGGGCCCGCGTGCGTCAGGCCCGGCGGCAGGCGCTCGAGGCCCTCCGCCTGCTCGTCCGCAGCGGGCGGATGCTGCGGCTGCTGCCGGTCGGCGTGGCGCTCACCCTGGCCTACGGGGCCGCGCTCTGGCTCGCGTTGCTCGCCGTCGGGCTGCCCTCCGCTCCGGCGCTGATCGCGCCCGTGGTGCTGGTCTCCGCGCTCGGCGAGGGCGTGGCGTCCGTCGCGCCGACGCCCAGCGGGCTGGGCGCCACCGAGGCGGCCCTGGTTTCCGGGCTGCTGCTCTACGGGGTGCCGGTGCACACCGCGGTCGCCGGGGTGCTGATCTACCGGCTGGCCACCTTCTGGCTGCCGGTGCTGCCCGGGTACGTGGCCCTGCGCCTGTTGGTCCGGCGACGGGCCATCTGAGGGCGGACGCGTGGATGTCGTGGCCCCGGGTATGCGCGGCGACATGGAGAGCGCCGGACGGATCGTGGTGGTCTCCGCGGACATCGGCGCGGGCCACGACACGGCCGCCGCCGAGCTGACGCGGCGGCTGCGCCGCCGGGGCTTCGTGGTGGACCGGCTGAACTTCCTGGAGGCGCTGCCCCGCCCGGCGCGCTGGGTCGTCCGGCGGGCCTACCGGGGCATCCTGCGCTGGCTGCCGTGGGGATACGACGCGCTCTTCGCCCTCACCAGCCGGTCCCGGCTGTCCGTTTCGGTGCTCCGCGGGCTGCTCCGGCCGCTGCGGGGTCGGATGCGCCGGTCCATCCCGCCGGACACCCGGGTGGTGGTGACGACCTACCCGTTCGCCAACCAGCTCCTCGGGCCGCTGCGCCGGCACGGGCGGCTGGCCGTCCCGCTCCTCACCTACGTGACCGATTTCGTCGTCCATCCCAGCTGGCTGTGCGAGGGCGTGGACGTCTACTGCGCGGTACGGCACGCCGAGCCGCAGCCCGCGGACGACGTCGCCCTCACGCTGGTCCAGCCGCTCGTGTCGCGGGCCCTCGCCAGCTCGACCGCCGTCGGCCAGCTGCCGGCCCGGCAACGCTCCGGCCTGCCGCCGGACGACCGGCTGACCCTGACCGTGGCGGACGCCTGGGGAGCGGGGGAGGTGGAGGACACCAGGGCGGAGGTCGCCGCGGCCGAGCGGGACGATCCGGCGAGCCTGGTCGCCGAGGTGGCGAGCCGGGCCGGGAGCGCCGGAGTGGACGACCGCAGCCACCGGCTGGTCGACTCGGTCGGCGACGCGGTCGCCGTGGTGGCCGCGCTGCTGCAGTCCACCGGCGGTCTCCGGTGAGCGCCCGACCCGTCGCCTGGGCCGCGGCGGCCGCGCTGCCGGCGGTGCAGGTGGCGCCGGTCGTGACCGCGCTGCCGGCCGTCCGGCGGCGGTTCCTGCCCGGCCTGCACGGGCTGGGTCCGCCGGACCGGGTGGCGCTGACGTTCGACGACGGTCCCGACCCGGAGTCCACCCCGCGGTTCCTGGAGGTGCTGGCCGCGCACGGGGTGCGGGCCACCTTCTTCCTGCTCGGAGTGATGCTCCAGCGGGCCCCCGAGCTCGGCCGGGAGATCGTCGCCGCGGGTCACGAGGTGGCGGTGCACGGGTGGGCGCACCACAACCTGCTGCTGCGCGGGCCGGCGGCGACCGTACGCGACCTGGCGCGCGCCCAGGCGCTGATCGCCGGCGTGACCGGCCGGGCGCCCCGCTTCCTGCGCCCGCCGTACGGCGTGCTGACCGGCGCGACCCTGCTGGCGGCGCGCCGGCTGCGGCTGGAGCCGGTGCTGTGGAGCTGCTGGGGCCGGGACTGGACCCGTAAGGCCACCGGCGACACCGTGTACGCCACCGTCCGGTCCGGACTCTCCGGCGGAGGCACGATCCTGCTGCACGACTCCTCGTGCTCCGCCGCGCCGGGTGCCTGGCGGGCCGCGCTGGCCGCCCTGCCCCGGTTACTGGCGGAGTGCCACCGCCAGGGCTGGACGGTCGGGCCGCTGGGGGCACACCGGGACGGGGCGCGGTGACCCTGGCCACCCTTTCCGGGAATTCGCGCCCGGCTCCGGGCGGCGACGCTGGTAGACAGGGCGAGGTGGGGAGTGGGAGACGAGGGGGCGGCGGCATTCGCGTGGGGGCGATCGCGGTCGTGCTGGTCGCCGCGCTCACCGCCTGCCAGCGCCCCGCGCCGCGGCCCACCCCGGCACCCACCCCGTCGCCGACCCCGTCGGCCGGACCACGCGCGCCGGCCGACTTCGTCGACCTCGCCGCCGTAGACCCGGGCATCCGCACCGACATCCGGTACGCCACCGCGCACAACTTCGTCGGCCGGCCGATCACCGGCTATGCCGAACCGCTGTGCCTGCTCACCCGGACGGCCGCCGAGGCGCTGCACCGGGTCCAGGCCGCCGCCCTCGCCGAGGGCCGCAGCCTCAAGGTGTACGACTGCTACCGCCCGCAGCGGGCGGTGGACGACTTCGTCGCCTGGGCGAAGACCCCCGGAGAGCAGCAGATGAAGGCCGAGTTCTATCCCGACGTGCCCAAGACCAGGCTCTTCGCCGACGGCTACATCGGTGCGCCGACCGCGCACAGCCGGGGCAGCACCCTCGACCTGACCCTGGTCCCGGTGCCGACCCCGAACCAGCCGGCGTACGTGCCGGGGCAGCCGCTGCAACCCTGCACCGCGCCAGCCGGGCGCCGCTTCCCGGACAACTCGGTCGACATGGGCACCGGGTTCGACTGCTTCGACCCGCGCGCCCACACCGCCGACGCCCGGATCACCGGTCCGGCGCGGGCCGACCGGGAGCTGCTCAAGCGGCTGATGACCGCGCAGGGCTTCGAGAACTATCCCCGGGAGTGGTGGCACTACCGCTACCGCGACGAGCCGTACCCGGACACGTACTTCGACTTCCCGGTGGCCCGGTCGTCGCTGCGGTGAGCGCCGCCCCGGCGGGAGGCGGCGCCCACCGCGGCGGTCACAGGATGCCGCGGGCGGCGAACGCGGCGCGGGTCGCGTTCGCGGCCTGGGCGCCGTAGAGCCGCTGCGCGGCGGCCACGGTCGCCAGCGCCGCGTCCCGGAAGGTGGTGTCCTTGGCGAAGTCGAACTGCGCGTCCACGATCAGCGTGGTCGCCGTGCGGTTGCCGAGGGCGGTGCGGATGTCCCACAGCGCCCGCGACCAGATCTCCCCGTCGGCGTGCACCTCGCCCCGCAGGTCGGCGGGGTAGACCTTGCTGCCGTCGAGGCGGCGCAGGCAGTGCGGGGCGGTCCGGGTGTACGAGACGGAGTCCCAGTCGGCCACGCAGGCCTCCGGCGTCCGTGTCGGCGCTCCGGTGGCCCAACTGGTCACCGCGACCGCCAGGTAGTCGCCGAACGCCTCGCCGATCGCGCCGGACTCGAGCGTGGTGCCGAAGCCGGGCACCTGGCCGTCCTGCACCGAGTGGCCGTACTCGTGGACGATCACCTCGGCGTCTTCGGCGTCGTCCACCCCGCCCTTGCCCAGGGTGATGTTGGCCTTGTCCTCCCGGAAGAACGAGTTGTCGCCGCCGTACTGGCCGATGCGCAGCTCGATCTGCCGCTGGTTGACCGGGCGCAGGGTGCTGCCGAAGCCGAGCGACTGCAGGTACGCCTGGGCGGTGTTCACCCAGTGGTAGCCCATGACCTGCTCGAACTGGTCGGCGTCGCGGTGCCACGCCGGGAACGCGCCGTCGGCCGCCCGGGCCGGCGTGCCGGTGCTGCTCTTGACGACGACGTACTTCCCGGTCAGCGTGCCGGAACCGTCCAGGTTGGTCAGCAGCACCGACCGGTACGCCCCGGCCAGCGCCGGGTAGTCCGCGTCCTTCTGGTCGGTCAGCGACTGGTCGCCGAGTTGCTGCACGGGGTTCGGGGCGAAGACCGTCGCGGTGGCGGTGTGGCCGTAGGGATCGGCGGCCGCCTGGACGGTCGTGCCGCCGGCGGCGATCGCCGCGGTGACCGCCGAGGCGACCAGCGCGGAACGTCGGAGGTGGGGGTACATCCATGATCCCTTCGGAGGTGGACGGATGCGCTGAGACTAAGCTCGCCCGGTACCACTTCCAACCCTCGGCGAGCAGGCCCGCCGCCTGCGCGGAAGGACCCTCGTGGAGACCGAACGGATCGGCCCGCCGCTGCTCGCCGGCGAGCGGGAGACGCTGCGCGCATTCCTCGACTTCCACCGGGCCACTCTGGCCATGAAGTGCGCGGGGCTCACCGACGAGGAGTTGCGCCGGCAGTCCTCGCCGCCGTCGACGCTGTCGCTGCTCGGCCTGGTCCGGCACCTGGCCGAGGTGGAGCGCACCTGGTTCCGCCGGGTGATCAACGGTGAGGACATCCCGCTGGTCTGGTCGGAGACCGGCGACTTCCAGGAGGCGTACGACGCGAGCGCCGCCGACCGGTCGGAAGCGTTCGAGGCGTGGCAGCGGGAGGTCGAGCACGCCCGCCGCATCGAGCGGGAGGCGGAGTCCCTCGACGTCACCGCCTACAACGCACGCTGGGAAGAGGAGGTCTCGCTGCGCCTGGTGATGCTGCACATGATGCACGAGTACGCCCGGCACAACGGGCACGCGGACTTCCTCCGCGAGGCCATCGACGGCTCCGTCGGCGTCTGACTCGCAGTCTGCAGAGCCTCGGGTCCGGCCGAGACGGTGGCTGCGGCTCAGCCGATGACCTCGCGGCGCAGCGGCAGCCAGGCCAGCACGTCCTGGATCTTCGCGTCCCAGTACGCCCAGTCGTGGTCGCCGGGGGAGAACTCCACGGTGACCGGCACCCCACGGCGCCGGGCCGCCTCGACGAAGCGGATGTTGTCCTCGTACAGGAAGTCCTCGGTGCCGCAGGCGACGTAGAGCGCGGGCAGGTCGGAGCCCGCGCGCTCCAGTAGCGCCACCGTGTCGTCGTCGGTGCCCGGCACCTCCCGGCCGCCCCACACCGTGTGCCACACCGCCGGGTTGACGGGGCTGGTCGGGTGGTCCCGCCGCCGGGTGACGTCCAGCGCGCCGGAGAGGCTGGCCGCCGCCGCGAACCGGCCCGGGTCGCGCAGCGCCCACTTCGCCGCCCCGTAACCGCCCATCGACAGGCCGGCGACGAAGGTGTCCTCCCGGCGGGTGGACAGGCGGAAGAACGAGTGGCAGATCTCGGGCAGTTCCTCGCTGAGGAAGGTCCAGTAGCGGTTGCCGTGCGCCTCGTCGGTGTAGAAGCTCCGCCCGGCCTGCGGCATCACCACGGCCAGCCCGAGCGGGGCCACGTACCGCTCGATCGAGGTGCGCCGGGTCCAGATGGTGTCGTCGTCGCTCAGGCCGTGGAGCAGGTAGAGCACCGGCGGGTCGCCGACGGCGGCGTTGCCGGCCAGGCCGATCTGCCCGGAGGTCCGTTCCGGCAGCAGCACGGTCATCGACGTGCCCATGCCGAGCGCCTCGGAGAAGAAGTCACACCGGATCCGCGCCATGGGCCTGGATCGTACGCGCGCCGCCGGCCGGCCGCCGGTGCGCGCGTAGCGGCGGCGCCCGCCCCCCCCGTCGCGCCAGGCGCTGGCCACCAGGCCGGCGCGCTCGAGCCGGTGCAGCGATGTCACCCGGACAGGGGCCGAATCAACCGTTCCTATTGCCGTGGGGCCTCCAGGGGGGACAGGATGACCAAGGCGCGTCGGAAACATTCCCGTAACCGCGTGCTGCTGGTCTCTGTCACGAGGAAGTGGGAGTCAGTTCATGAGCGACGTGTCGACGGCGCTGGGTGTGCGCCTCTACCCGGACCTGGTCGAGCGGGGCGGACTCGCCCCCGCGCTCGCCGACACGGCCGCCCGGCACCAGCTCGACCTCGGCCAGGTGAGCGCCCCCGACCACGGGCGGGCCCGGTTCACCTGCGCCGAGCTGACCTCCGACCGCGGCGTCGTCTGCGTCGGGCTCGGCTCCCAGGCCCGCTACTTCATGATCGACCTCCGGGTGTCCGGCGAGGTCCAGGCCCGCGGCGACGCCACCGACCTGCTCCAGGTAGCGCAGGTGGCCGACGCCTGGCGGGCCGGGACCACGCTCGCCGACCTCACCGCGCGGTTCCCCTTCATGGAAGAGATGAGGCGCCACCCGCTCGCCCAGGCCAGCTAGTGCGCCGCCGCCGGCTGCGGCAGATCTCTAGACGTTCGCGGCTTCGGCTCGGAGAGCATGAAGGAAGCCCGCCCAGCCGGTGTAGGTGTTTTCGGCGAGGTTGGGCGGCACGCTGGTGTGGCGCAGGGTCAGCAGGGTGCCGCCGGCTTGCGCCGACAGGGTCACCTCGACCTGGGAAGAGCCGGGTGGCAGATCGGGCACGCCCGGCGTCGGCTCCCAGCCAAACGTGAAGGCGATCTTCTCGTACGGCCGAAGCTCGGTGAAGTGGCCGCGCACGACGAGTCCAGGGCCGTCGGTGAGCTGGAACGTCAGCTCGCCGCCCGGCATCGGGTCGAGATCGGCCGGGCCGAGCCAGCGGGCCATGCGCGCCGGATCGGTGAAGAAGCGCCAGACGACCTCTGGTGGGGCGTCGATCTGGATGGTGCGCTCGATCATCCTCGGTGTTCCTTCTCCACTTCATGCTTGAGGTGGTCGAGCCGGGCCGCCCACATCCTGTCAAGGAAGCCGGCCGCCTCGGCGAAGCCTTCGGCCCGGAGCCGGTAGAGGCGGCGGCTTCCGTCGCGTCGCATGTGGAGCAGGCCGGCGTGGATCAGGACGCGCAGGTGCTGCGAGACGGCTGGTCGGCTGATCATCGGGAACTGCGCGGCGATCTCGCCGGCTGCGACCTCGCGGTCGCGGGTGAGCAGCAGGATGCCGCGGCGGGTGGGGTCGGCCACGGCCGTGAGTACCTCGTCCATCCACCGTCCCTCTGTTAGCTTGTGCTTACGAGCTTACCCGAAGGTGGGAGGGTGATTCCGGTGATCGAGCGGCTTGAACCCCTGGTCGGACGGTGGCGATCGAGCGGCCGCACGGTGGACGGCGTGCAGATCGCCGGCACGGACGCCTACGAGTGGTTTCCGGGTGGCGGGTTCCTGGTGCATCACGTCGACGTGCAGATGGGCGAAGACCGAGTGCAGGTGATCGAGATGATCGGCGACCCGGACCCGACTGACGGCGGCCGGCTGCGGATGCGGGCGTTCGACGACCAGGGCGGATACGGCGAGATGCGGGCAAGTGTCGACGACGCCGGTGTCTGGACATTCGCCGGGGACACGATGCGCACGATGCTGACCATCGACCCCGACGGCAAGACGATGGCAGCGAAATGGGAGCGCTCGCCCGACGGCGCAACCTGGGTGGACTGGATGGACATGGAGTTCGCCCGCGAAGCGTGAGCGCCCGGCCCTAGCCAGTCGACCGTCACCCGTCCGGGTTAATCGCTTGCCCGCGTAGCGACGCCGTTGTGCAATCCCACCACCACACCCACAGAGCGAAGGAGCCACGAGATGCGAGCCGCGTCCATGTCCCACCAGAAGGGAATGACCGCCTACCCGGAGGACATGACGCTGCGTGAAAACCCTCAATCTCGGCATCCTCGCCCATGTCGACGCTGGTAAGACGAGTCTGACGGAACGGCTGCTGCACAGCGCCGGCGTCATCGACGAACTCGGCAGCGTCGACGACGGCAGCACCCGTACCGACACCCTGACGCTGGAACGGCAGCGCGGCATCACCATCCGCTCCGCCGTCGTCTCCTTCCCCGTCGCCGGGGTCACCGTCAACCTGATCGACACCCCCGGCCACCCGGACTTCATCGCCGAGGTGGAACGCGCCCTCGGCGTGCTCGACGGGGCGGTGCTCGTCGTCTCCGCCGTGGAGGGCGTCCAGGCCCAGACCCGGGTGCTGGCCCGCACCCTGCACCGGCTCGGCATCCCCACCCTGATCTTCGTGAACAAGGTGGACCGGGCCGGCGCCGACCCGGACCGGGTGCTGCGGCAGATCGCCGACCGCCTCACCCCGGACGTGGTCGCCCTCGGCCAGGTGGACGCTCCCGGCACCCCCGCCGCACGATGGGTGCCCGTCCGGCCGGACGACCCCGGCCACACCACCCGGCTGGTCGACCTGCTCACCGCGCACGACGACGCGCTGCTCGCCGCGTACGTCGCCGACGAGCGGGCGGTGACTCCGGCCCGGCTGCGGGCGGCGCTCGCCGCCCAGACCGCGCGGGCCCGGGTGCATCCCGCGTACGCCGGCTCCGCCATCACCGGCGCCGGGGTCGACGACCTGATCGCCGGCCTCGCCGAGCTGCTGCCCGCCGCCGACGGCGACCACCAGGCCCCGCTCTCCGGCACCGTCTTCAAGGTCGAGCGCGGCCCGGCCGGCGAGAAGATCGCGTACGCCCGGATCTTCGCCGGGACCGTACGGGTCCGCGACCGGATCCGCTACCGGCGGGACCTCGAAGCCAAGGTGACCGGCCTCTGGGTCTTCGCCGGTGGCGAGGCGACGCCCGCGGACTCGGTCGGCGCCGGCCGGATCGCCCGGGCGCACGGCCTGACCGACGTCAAGGTCGGTGACCCGCTCGGCACCCCGCCCGACCGCCCGGCCGCCCGCCACCACTTCGCCCCGCCCACCCTGGAGACTGTGGTCGTACCCGTGCGCGCGGCCGACCGACCGGCCCTGCACGCCGCCCTCGCCCAACTCGCCGAGCAGGACCCGCTGATCAACCTCCGCCAGGACGACCTGCGCCAGGAGATCGCGGTGTCCCTCTACGGCGAGGTGCAGAAGGAGGTCATCCAGGCCACCCTCGCCGACGAGTACGGCGTCCCGGTCAGCTTCCGGGAGACCACCACCGTCTGCGTGGAACGGCCGGTCGGCGTCGGCACCGCGGTCGAGTGGATCGGCCGGGACCCGAACCCGTTCCTCGGCACCGTCGGGCTTCGGGTGGAGCCCGGCCCGCTCGACAGCGGCGTCGAGTTCCGGCTCGGCATCGAGCTCGGCTCGATGCCGCTGGCGTTCCTCAAGGCCATCGAGGAGACCGTCCGGGAGACCCTGCGGCAGGGGCTGCACGGCTGGCAGGTGATCGACTGCGTGGTCACCCTCACCCACGGCGGCTACTGGGCCCGGCAGAGCCACTCGCACGGCGTGTTCGACAAGAGCATGTCCAGCACCGCGGGGGACTTCCGTAACCTGACGCCACTGGTGCTCATGGCCGCGCTCAGCCGCGCCGGCACCCGCGTCCACGAGCCGGTGCACCGGTTCCGCCTGGACCTGCCGGCCGACCTGTTCGGCGCGGTGCTGCCGGTACTGTCCGGCCTCGACGCGGTGCCCCGCACCGCCACCCCGCACGGCAGCGGGTACCTGGTCGAGGGCGAGGTGCCGGCCGGGCGGGTGCACGCGTTGGAACAGCGGCTGCCCGCGCTGACCCGGGGCGAGGGGACCCTCGAATCGGAGTTCGACCACTACCGGCCGGTCCGCGGCCCCGCCCCCAGCCGGCCCCGCTGGGACCACGACCCCCTCCACCGCAAGGAGTACCTGCTCGCCGTGGCCCGCCGGGTCACCGCCCGTGCGGAGCGGTGACCCGGCGCGGGTACCGGGCCCGCACCGCGTCGATGCAGGTGTCCCGCGAGGTCGGGCCGCCGAACCGGAGCCGGTCGTACCCGGTGAACTGCGGCTCCAGCGCGTCCAGCTCGTCGACCAGCACGTGCAGCCGGTCCAGCCAGCCCGCCGACCCCGCGTCCGGCGTGGCCGGCGCCGCCTCGATCGCCGTGACCAGCTCGCCCTTGCGCCGAATGTTCCCCGGCGTCACCGAGTGCAGGCACACGTACCGCCCGCTCAGGTAGGCATCCCACTCGGCCGCGCCCTGCGCCGGGTCGGCCCAGTGCCCGACGAACCACTCCGCCAGCAGCTCCGGGCCGCCCGCCCGCTCCGCCAGCGCGAACAGGTCGGCCGGCACCATCTCCGCGCCGTCCGAGCGCAGATAGCCCGGCAACGGCAGCCGCCGGTCCAGCATCAACCGGCGTACGCCGTCCGGGTCCCGCCCGGTCGCCGCGCACAGCTCCGTCAGCACCACGAACTGCCCGTTGACGTACGCGTCGTCCGCGGCCGTCATCGGGTGCTCCCCGTTGACCTCGCGGAACCGCTCCGCCACCCGCCGCCGCAACTCCATCCTGGCCTTCCTTCCTCCGATGCCCCGCGACAGGCTAGGCGCCGCACCCTTCGGTGCCCGCCGAACTCTCCGCGTGAACACGCCGCGATGCCCGCCGTGCAGCGGAGACCCGGGCACGGCTCAGATAGGTCCCAGATCCCGGCGAACCCACGCTGTCGGACCCCAGCGGTAGCGTGGGCCCGCACGGACGTGGGGAGGACGAATCATGGCAAAAGGCCGGGAGAAGGTCAGCGTCACCTGCGCCGAGTGTGGCCACACGCGATCGGTGCGTGCGGCACTCGTCCGCGGCTTCGACGCGTTGGTATGCGCCCGCCACCGCCTCCTCGACCCGCCGGCCTCGCTGGTCGTGCCCGACGGCCACCTCGTGGCCGTCACCCCGAACATCGCTGGTTACTTCACCGGCTACACCGTCAGCGAACCGACCCCCGGCCAGGCACGCTCGATCTGGCGCGCCAAGACGCTCGCCGCCGCCGCGACCGGCCGCCCCGCCCCACCGCCGCCACCGGACGACGACGTGTCGGCCTGGCAGCCGGTCATCGACGCACTCACCGCCAAGCTCGGCCCCGACGGCTGGGAACTCGCTGATGCCGACTCCGAGCGCGGCCGCCGCGGCCGGGTGTGGACAGTAAAGATCTACACCGACTTCGGCTGGGCCGGATTCCTCGAAGGGTCACCCCGGCAGATCGCCGCGGACCTGGCCGCGATCCGCGACGACTATGCCCGACAGACCGCCGCTGCCGGGCTGATCTGTCCCCGCTGCGACGCCGACCTGTCCCCGACCGCGCCCGCCAGTCGCTGCGACTGCGGCTCGATCGCCTGGCAGCCGGTCGCCTGGAGGGCCAACGACCCGGTGTCCGTGATCGCCGACGCGCTGGCCTACATCGACGAAGCCCCACCGTATGAGGTCGCCGCCGAACACGTGTTACTCACCTGCCTGCTCGAACCCCACATCGACTGGAACGTCGGCGAGCAGCGGTGGCCAGCGGTCAATTTCGACGGCATTGCAGACGCCCTGCAAGTGCTCGTCCCACACGCGCGCTGGGCGACGATCGGGGAACGGTTGCGCGCAGTGCTGCCGGTCGGTGCCCGCTGGGAGGGCGGCCGCGCCGCGCAGCTGCGCCAGGCAGCGAGCGCCCTGGGGTACGAGCTGGTCCGCACCCACCCGATTGACGACCTGCGTATCCCCTGCCTGGTGGCGGGCGACGACACCGACCGCGGCCTACCGAAATGGTTCGACGTCACCGCTGCCGGCGAAGGCTGGCAGCTGCGGATCGACGCTGACGCCGGGCGGCTGCGGCAGCGGTGCGTCGACGACCATCCGGACGTGGACGACGAAGACCTCGGCGAGGCCATCGACCAGGTGCTGGACGACCTCATGCTCTCCGACGATGACGTCACGTGGGCGGTAGCCACCTATTGGTGGGAAGGCGCCCTCGCGGTCGCGCGCCCGATCGACGACCCGTGCGACGTCGCGGCGCTGTCCGCGGCACTGCGCGAGGGCGTCGAGGCGGTGGCTGCCCTTCACGCCACCGTCACCACCCGCGTCACCGCCTTCCTACGCGATGCCAACGAAACGAAATGAGCGGCCTGAGGTTGAGGAACCTCGGTGCCCCGGCTCGCCGACTCGTCGCCGTCACCCTGGCCGGCCTGCGCCGGCACCGGCTTACGGTGGGTGTGCGAATATCCATTGCGGTCCGCCCGCCGGCACGCCTACCGTGAGCGGGCAACGTCAACCGGTACCACCACGCAGGGAGCACACCGTGTCGCAGCAGAACCGCACCCAGGCCGAGCGGCCCACGCCGCGCGGCGGTGCCCTGCTGCCGAAACTCGGCCTGGGCGGCTGCCGACGGCAGCGGTGGCAACCAGGGTGGTGGCGCGACTAGCGCCAGCGCGACACCCGCGCAGCCGCCCGCCCCACGACCAGGGACCGGGCGGCTTTTCGTCACCCGCTCCGAGGGGCGTAGCTCAACGAAAGAGCACCGGATTCCAAACCCGACGGTTGCAGGTTCGAATCCTGTCGGCCCTGCTTCACCCCGTCCCGGCCGCCGGCCGGTGACGTCGCATCTTCTTAACTCCACAGTGGACGGCATGAGTTACTCGCCCGACCCGACGTCCCTCCCGGCGCCGGCCGGGCCTCCGGGACGAGGGAGCTGGCTGACCCGCTCGCCTTGGGCGCGAGAGACACGCGGTTCGATTCCGCGGTCCCGGACTTTCGCGGGACGGCAACCCGCCGTCCCGCACGGGCCGTTGGAGCAATTGGCAGCTCACCCGGTTCTCACCCGGGAGGTCACGGGTTCGAGTCCCGTACGGCCTACGCCGGTCCCACCTCCGGGACCACCTCGCGGTTGTAGCGCAGTCAGGCAGCGCGTCACCTTGCCATGGTGAAGATCGCCGGTTCGAATCCGGCCGGCCGCTCGGACATCCCTCGACCAAGGAGACGACGATGGGTTACACCCCGCTGGCCGGCACCCGGGCGCCGGTCCGGGTCTGGACCGACCCCTACAGCATCGAGGCGCAGGCGGCCAAGCAGCTGCGCAACATCGGCGCCCTGCCCTGGGTGCAGGGGGTCGCCGTCATGCCGGACGTGCACTTCGGCAAGGGCGCCACCGTCGGCTCGGTCATCGCGATGCGCCAGGCCGTCTCGCCGGCGGCGGTCGGCGTCGACATCGGCTGCGGCATGTCGGCGGTACGTACCTCGCTCACCGCGGCCGACCTGCCCGACGACCTCGCCCCGCTGCGTACGGCGATCGAGGCGGCCATCCCGGTCGGCTTCGCCATGCGGGACGACGCGGTCGACCCGCGCCGGGTCCGCGGCCTGGAGCAGCGCGGCTGGGACGACTTCTGGCGGCGCTTCGGCACCCTCGACCGGAAGGTGGCGCAGCTGGAGACCCGGGCCCAGCGCCAGCTGGGCACCCTCGGCGGCGGCAACCACTTCATCGAGGTCTGCCTGGAGCAGGGCGGCCCCGACGACGGCCAGGTCTGGCTGATGCTGCACTCCGGTTCCCGCAACATCGGCAAGGAGCTCGCTGAGCGGCACATTTCGGTGGCCCGCGGGCTGCCGCACAACGTCGACCTGCCCGACCGGGACCTCGCGGTGTTCCTCGCCGGCACCCCGGAGATGGACGCCTACCGGCGGGACCTCTGGTGGGCGCAGGAGTACGCGCGCCGCAACCGGGCCGTCATGCTCGCCCTGCTCTGCGGGGTGGTGCGCGACGAGTTCCCGCACGTGACGTTCGGCGAGCCGACCAGCTGTCACCACAACTACGTGGCGGAGGAGGCGTACGACGGGGTGGACGTGCTGGTGACCCGCAAGGGCGCCATCCGGGCCGGCAAGGGCGACCTCGGCATCATCCCGGGGTCGATGGGCACCGGCTCGTACATCGTGCGCGGCAAGGGCAACCTCGACGCGTACTGCTCGGCGTCGCACGGCGCCGGGCGCCGGATGTCGCGCGGTCAGGCGAAGCGGACCTACAGCACCGCGGACCTGGCGGCGCAGACGGCCGGTGTGGAGTGCCGCAAGGACGCCGGGGTGGTGGACGAGATCCCCGGCGCGTACAAGGACATCACCCAGGTGATGGCGCAGCAGGAGGACCTGGTCGAGGTGGTGGCGCACCTCAAGCAGGTGGTCTGCGTGAAGGGTTGACCAGACCGGCGCCCCGCGGGGGGAGGGCGCCGGTCACCCGCCCCGGTGGCGCAGCAGAGAGCGCGCCGAACTACGAATTCGGAGGACCCAGGTTCGAATCCTGGTCGGGGCACGGTCCGCCGCTCGGCGGACACCATGCGAGCTGGTGCAAGTTGGCAGCACGTCCCTCTCTGGAAGGGAAGGTTGGAGGTTCGAGTCCTCCGCTCGCAGCGCTCATGCCCCCGTGGCGCAGCGGAGAGCGCGTCGGATTCCGGATCCGAAGGCCGCTGGTTCGAATCCAGCTGGGGGCACGAACCTCCCGACCGAGTGCCCGAATGGCCAGGAAACGATCTGCAAAACCGTGCATGTGGGTTCGAGCCCCACCTCGGTCTCGATATGCCGTCCGCTGTGCAGTTGATCGTCGCGCCGCCGCTCAGCGCACCAGCGTCTCCAACAGCCGGTCCAACTCCGCCGCCGGGTCGGCGGTGAGGCCGGTGTGCACCGGCCCAGCCTGGATCATCGTGCTGCGCGGCGCGACCAGCCAGCGGAACCGCTCGCCGTGCCGCATCCCCGCCGACGGGCCGGCCCCCACGCAGGTCCGGTCCCACGAGTCCAGCGCCGCCGCGACCTCGGCCAGGTCCACGTCGGGCGCGAGCGCCCGGGCCCGGTCGGCGTCGAGGTGGGTACGCGCGCCGAGGAAGTCGAGGGCCTGGCAGTAGAGGATCACCCCGACGTTGATCTGCTCGCCGCGCTCGATGCGGGGCACCAGCCGGATCACCGCGTACTCGAAGGGCTGCCTCATGCGACGCTCTCCTGCGGCAGCCAGTCGGCGGTGCGCGCGACCCGCCGGGTGAGGTGGTCGACATAGGCCGCCCGGGCCGCGTCGGCGGAGTCGAAGTCGGGGCCGGTCAGCCATTCGTCGGGGACCAGGGCCAGCACCTCGGTCAGCAGTGCGGGGGTGACCCGTGGTGCCAGGTCGGCGTCCGCCTCGGCGAGCCGGGTGGCGTACGGGGCGAGCACGTGGTCGTCGGCCCGGTACGCCCGGTGCACGGCCGCCTCGGCACGCGGCCAGTTGTGGTGGAAGTACAGGCAGGCGCCGTGGTCGATCAGCCAGAGCTGCCGGTGCCAGATCAGCAGGTTGGGGTTGCGCCAGCTGCGGTCGACGTTCTCGGTGAACGCGTCGAACCAGAGCACCCGGGAGGCGAGGACCGGGTCGACGGGGTGCGCCATGGGGTCGTAGCCGAGCGCGCCGGGCAGGAAGTCCATCCCCAGGTTGGCGCCGCCGCTGCCGCGTAGCAGTTCCTGCACCTCCTCGTCCGGTTCGGCCCGGCCGATCACCGGGTCGATGTCGAGCACGACCAGGCGGGGCACCGCCAGCCCGAGCCGGCGGGCCAGTTCCCCGCAGATCACCTCGGCGACGAGGGCCTTCGGGCCCTGTCCCGCTCCGCGGAACTTCGCCACGTAGGTGCCGAGGTCGTCGGCTTCGACCACGCCGGGCAGCGAGCCGCCCTCGCGCAGCGGGGTGACGTATCGGATTCCGGTGACCTGGCGGAGCACGACGCCCACCCTAGCGCCGCGGTCGTCGGCGTTCGGCGGTGGGACGCGGCGCGGTCCACCGTGCGTGATCGCCCGTCCGCGGGAAGTGGGCGGCGACCTGGGTCTCAGGCCGCTAACCCGCCCGCACGGCCCTCGGCTTCGCTACGGTGAGTAGCGTGGCAATCGCGAAGCTGCGCCTGCGGGGCGGGCCGTACGACGGGATGAGCGTGGACTGGGACGTGCCGGATGCGGATGATCCGCCGACGACGTACCAGCTCAAGCTGCATGGACCCCATGAAACGACGGAGACCGTCGAGTATCGCCGAGTGGAGCGGGCGCCGGAGGGCGCGGCCGAGTCGTGGATCTACGAGACACCTGCGGCCACCACCGGGTAGGGCGAGCTCTACCCGTCGGCGGTCAGGACGACGGGAACCGCCATGACGTTGATCCGGGAACCGTCCCGGGCTGACACCTCGTACACCTCGATGGTGCCCGGTCCGGTGCGGTCGAGCCGGTAGCCGACCCGTACCCGGTAGTCGCCCCGGCAGCCGGAACCGCACGTCGCGGTGGTGAACGCGGTGCCCACCTCCCGGCCGGTGGCGTCCAGGACCCGGACGCTCACTGTCGCCTCGAAGACGTCGGCGGTCCCGGTCACCGTCACCGGGCTGGTGATTCGGTCGCCGATCGCCGGTCCGGTCACCACGATCGGCGGCAGCAGGTCGGCGAGGTCGCCGCGGGCGGCCGGCGCGGTGTCGTTCGCGGCGAAGGCCACCCGGCGCACGGTGGGGAACTGGGTCAGCGTCCAGACCACCTGGGCCCGGCGCAGCCGGACGGTCGCCGGGTCGTCGCCGTCGAAGCCGGCCGGCGGGACCAGCGTGGCAAGCCCGCCGGCGATGCGGCTTACCTGCGTGCCGGCCGGGACCAGGGTGGTCATGCCGGTGGCCGTCTCGGCGAGGGACGGGCCGGCGGCCAGTTCGGTGAGTGCCAGCCGGGAGGTGGTCGGGGTGGCGGGCAGCGTACGCCGGGTCGGCACGAGTTTGCCGCCTCGGGTGAACCAGAGCTGCAGGGTGACCGTCCCGTCCGGGCTGGGCTCCTCGACGCCGGTCGTGGCGGCGGGCGTCGACGGGCGGGTGGTGGGGGAGACGGTGGCGGGTGTGCGGCCCGCGCCCGTCGGCGTGGCGCCGGCGGTCCGGGAGGCTCCGGCGGGGGCCGGGCCGAGGGTGCCGGTGCGGGCCGGCGCGCAGCCGGCGGTGAGCAGGAGCAGTGCGGTGAGCGGGGCGATCAGGCGTCGCACGGGTCACCTCCTCCGGTGAGGGGCAGTTCGAGGCGGAAACGGGTGCCGCGGCCGATCTCGCTGTGTGCCGTCAGCCGTCCGCCGAGCAGTCGGGTGTTCTCCTGGGCGATGGCCAGGCCGAGGCCGCTGCCGGGTCCGGTGCGGGCCGGGTCGACCTTGTAGAAGCGGTCGAACAGGTGTGGCAGGTGCTCGGCGGGGATGCCGGGACCCTGGTCGGTGACCTCGACGACGACCGTCTCGCCGGTGTGCCGTACCTCGGCCCGGACCTCGCCGCCGCCGTGCTCGACCGCGTTGGACACCAGGTTGGCCAGCACCCGTTCCAGCCGGCGCGGGTCGGTGTCGGTGGGGGGTGCCTCCCCGGCGACGGTCACCCGGTCGGTCCAGCCCCGCGCGTCGACGATCCCGCGGAGCACCGCGACGGTGTCCACCGGCCGGATCGACACGGGTTCCCGCCCGGCGTCGAGGCGGGAGATCTCCATCAGTTCCTCGACGAGCCGGCGGAGCCGGACCACGTCGGTGACGAGGAGTTCGGCGGCGCGGCGGGCGTCGGCGGGGAGGGCGTCGAGCTGGTCGGCGAGCAGCGACGCCGCGGCCACCAGGGCGGTGACCGGCGTACGCAGTTCGTGCGCCACGTCGGCGGTGAACCGCCGCTCCCGGGCCTGGGCTCGGGACAGTGCCTCGATCTTCGTCTCCAGCGCCTCGGCCATCTCGTTGAACGACGCGGCCCACGCGGAGAACTCGTCGCGGCCGCGTACCGGCAGCCGGGTGTCCAGCAGCCCTTCGGCCACGGCGCGGGCGGCCCGGCTGGCCCGGCCCACCGGTTCCAGGGTGCGCCGGGCGAGGGCGTTGCCGACTGCGGCGGCGAGCAGCACCACCGCGATCCAGCCGACCGCCAACGCGGTGCGGAGCTGGTTGAGGCCGTCGGCGAGGTCGTCCTCGACGGTCAGCACGTACAGCTCGGCGGTGGAGCCGGGGATCCGGCCGCCAACCACGAGCAGGTGCGGCCGGGCGCCGCCGGGGGAGCGTTGGAAGCCGAGTTGCCCGGCGGCGACCGCGTCCCGCAGGGCCGGGCCGGGCGTCGGCGCGTACCGGGGGTTCGACGCCTGGGTGTCGCCGGCGACCAGCAGCACGTGCCGTCCGTTCTGCTCGAAGCTGGCCAGCAGGTCCGCCCGGCGGGTGTCGGTCAGCGGCAGGAACTGGGCGGCGAGGACGAGCTGGTAGCGGGCGTCGGCGGCGGCGCGTTGCAGCGAGCCGTCGAACCGGGCCTGCCGCAGCATCAGGTACGACCCGCCGGCGAGCGCGCCGGCGGAGACCCCGGCGACGAGCACGAACGCGATGACGAGCCGGCGCCGTAAGCGCCCGGGGGTGACCCTGCCCGCCGTCATCGCCCGTCACCCCGTCGACAGTTTGTAGCCGGCGCCGCGGACCGTCCTGATCAGCGTCGGGGCGCCGGGGTCGTCCTCCACCTTGGCGCGCAGCCGTTGCACCGCCACGTCCACGAGCCGGGAGTCACCGAGGTAGCTGTGCCCCCACACCCGGTCGAGCAGCAGTTCGCGGGTGAACACCTGCCCGGGCCGGCGGGCCAGTTCCAGCAGCAGCCGGAACTCGGTCGCGGTGAGGGTCAGTTCGCGGCCGGCCTTGCGGGCCACGAACCGGGCCGGGTCGATCTCCAGCGGCCCGGCCGTCACGGTGGTGTCAGTGACCGGGGCGACGGTGCGGCGGAGCACGGCGCGGACCCGGGCGACCAGTTCCGGGAGGTCGAACGGTTTGCGCAGGTAGTCGTCGGCGCCGCATTCCAGCCCGACGACCACGTCGATGGTGTCGGTGCGGGCGGTGAGCATCAGGATCGGCACCTGGCTGGTCCGCCGGATCTCCCGGCAGACCTCGAAGCCGTCGAGGCCGGGGAGCATCACGTCGAGCACGATCAGGTCGGCCGGCCGGGCCCGCCACGCGGCGAGGGCCGCCCGTCCGTCCGCTGCGGTCTCCACCCGGAATCCGGCCCGCCGCAGACCGAGGGCGGTGACCTCCCGGATGGAGGCATCGTCCTCGACCACCAGCACGCGGCCCTCCATGGCCACCGAGGGTAGCCGGGTGCGACGTTGCGGGGTGCTGGCGCAACGGTCGGTGATGGGGACCCGGTCGGCCCCCATCACCGCCGACGGGCTCAGGCCTGCCACCGGTGGGCCACGTCGAGGACGATGCGGCTGTGCGTACCGGGGCCGTCGAGCACGAAGACCCGGTACGGCAGCCGGGCGCGGACGCCCACGGCGAAGGTGGTGTAGCCCTCGAAGCTGCCGCCGAAGACCACGTCCCGCAGGGTTCGGTAGCCGAGCGGGTTCGCGACGTGCTCACCGGTGCGGTACGGCACGGTGGCCGCGCGGTTCCCGTCGTAGGCCGGGGCCCGCAGCGAGACCCGCAGCAGCGCGCCACCCGCGGTGTACCCGGACAGCGCCAGCCCGTGCCCCTCGGTGTAGGTCTCCCCGTACGCGACCGACCAGCCGTCGGCCGGGCCGCCGAACTCGAAGACCACCCGGTCCCAGCAGCCGTGCTGGCCGGTGCGGACCTCGACCAGTGGGGCGTTGCTCAGCTTGCCGCCCGCCCTGGCCGTGCTGCCCCAGGTGATGCCGCAGTACGGCGTGGCCGCCGCGGCGCCGCCGACGCCGGCGACCAGCCCGCCGAGCACGACGACCAGGGCCACCAGTGCGCTCCTGAGTCTCATCGCTGTCCTCCTGTCGATGCTCGGGACGAGCACCGGACCGTCTCCGGTGGTCCCGTGCGCTCGACGGTCGACCCGTCGTGCCACGGTGGCTTCGCAGCGGCGTAACCGCCAGGTAACAGCGCCGGCCACCTGACCGGGGCGGGCCGTGCGGTTCCTGCTCTACGCCCGGACCAGCTCCGCCGAGGCGTTACTGGCCGGGGCCGGGCCGGCCGGGCAGACCGGTCGCGCAGAATGAGCTGATGTCCGCGCGTACCCCATCGGTTTCCTGCGTCTTCGTCTGTCACGACCGTGCCGGCCGGCTGCTGCTCGCCCGGCGCGGTGCCGGTGCCCGCGACGAGCCGGGCACCTGGGACACCGGCGCCGGCGCGCTCGAGTTCGGTGAGACGTTCGAGGCGGCCGTCACCCGCGAGGTCGGCGAGGAGTACGCCACGTCACCGCTGGCGATCACCCTGCTCGGGGTGCGCAACGTGCTGCGCGACGACCCGCCTTCGCACTGGGTGGCGGTGGTCTTCGCGGTCCTGGTGGACCCGGCCACGGTCGCCATCGGCGAGCCGCACAAGTTCGACCGGCTCGGCTGGTACAGCCGCGACGCGCTGCCGACGCCGCTGCACTCGCAGCTCGCGCCCACCCTGGCGCTGCTGCCGGACCCGCTGACCTGACCCCGGACGTCTAGGGGCGTGCAGATCTCTACCGGCTGCCACGACAACGCCTTCTGGCGCTCCGTCGCGCCGGAACAGGTACGCGCGATCAGCGCGGCGTTGGCGGACTGATCACCTCGGCGTCGATGTGCACGGTGGTGACTCAGGCCCGAGGCCGCCGAGGCCGGGGCAGCAGCAGAGTCGCCCATCGCCGCCGGCCCAGCTGACTGCACCCGCTGATCACGGCTTCGGGCAGCTCGGGTCGGCGTAGATGGTGAGGTAGATGAGAGCCGGTGCGACGACGGACCACTGCGGGGATGCCGGCCGGTCCGCCGTGCTCGGTCGGACGTCCATGCGCTGTGTCGCCTGGGACCGGATGAGCAGCCGGCTGGGTACTCCGCGGACGTCTCGGCAATAGATGAGGGTCGACTCGCCGGGCACGTCCGGCGGGACGTCGGTGTCCACCACGGGACGCCATCCGTCGCCGCTGGCCACGGGGTCGAAGGTGCGGCGCACCGTCGCGTCGTCGTAGTCGCGCTCGGGCCGCCAGGTCAGGGTGACCGAGGTGTTCGACACGTCCTCCTTGTTCAGCTGGCGGCACCCTGTGCTGCGGACGATGTCGCCGCCGCGCTGGGCGCCCTCCGGCCGCACCGCGAGGACCGGGTCGTCCGCGTACGCGTCGAGCAGTTCGTCCTCGTCGTTCGGGACCGTGCAGCCCGGCACTCGGGCCCCACCGGTCACGTCCGCCCACCCACACCCGCTCAGCGCCACCGTCAGCAGCGTCACGACCGGCCAGAACCCCCGACGTCTCATCGATCCAGGTTAGGGCCCTCAGGGTTGTCCGGCCGTCCCGTGGAGTACCGCCGCGGGCGCCGCCCTCCGGCGACGGCGCCCGCGGTGGAGGAGGATGCTCAGACCCGCCGTCGTTGCTGGCAGGGGACGCAGTGGCGGGCCCATGGCAGGATCTCCAGCCGGGCGACCGGAATCTCACCGCCGCAGCTCTCGCAGCTGCCGTAGCTGCCCTCCGCCATGCGCCGCAACGCCGCCGCGGTGTCCGCGATGCCCTGACGCGCGGTCTCCATGAGCCCGCGCAGGGTGTCGGGGTCGTAACCACCGTGGTTGGGCTCCCGAGCGTGCGCGGTGAGCGCGGTGAGTTGACCGGTGTGCTCCTCGAACTGCCGCTCGAGAATGTCGCGCAGAGACTTCGCGCGGTCGCTCAGCGTGTCGGTCATGGCGTAGGTACCTTTCACTGGACGCACTGGCTGGGACCAGCGCGAGGTTGGGGAGGGTGGGCGGATCAGGCTCAGCCCGCGGCCGGATGGCGGGCCGCGGCCGCCGCGGCCAGGCTCGCGCCGGTCAGCGCGGCCGTGCGGGGTCCCGCGGCGCGGTGCACCGGGATCCCGGTCAGCGCGGCGAGGCGGTCTCTCAGGTTGGGCCGGGTGGCGCCGTCGCCGACGATGACCATCCCGCGGGACAGCGCGGTGGCGGCCGACGGTACGGCCTTCGCGCCCAGGGTCAGCTCCCGCACGAGGCGGGCGAGCGTGTCGGCGAGCATCCCGACCGTGGTGCCGTGGGCGAGGTCGCCGGTGCCGAGGTCCACCCGCCGGCCGGCGACGACCTGGCTGTCCCGCAGGACCGCGACCTCGGTGAGCTGGGCGCCGATGTCGGCGACGAGCAGTGCGCCGGCGCCGGCGCCGGCACCGATGGCGGCCGCGCGCACGGTGTCGATGAACAGCAGCCGCGCGGGCGCGAACACCGCGTCGAGGACCCGCCGGGTGGTGTCGTGGTCGGCGGCGGTCGCGAGCAAGGGGCGGCAGGCGACGATCAGCGGCCGGGCCGGCACCGTGACGTGGTGCTGTCGCAGCAGTTGGGTCAGCGCGGTGGCGCAGCCGGGACCGTCGACGATCTGGCCCCGCCGCACCAGCGGCCGGATCCGCCGGTCGCCGACCAGCGTGGTGAGCGTCGCGTGGCTGCCCACCCGGATGCGCAGCTGCCCGCTGCCGAGGTCGACGGCGATGGGGCTGGGGCGGGTGGTGGCGGGCCCGACGATGCCGCTGAGCTCGGACCCGGTGCCAACGGTGTCCGGCTGGCGACCGGTGGGGGCTTGGACGACAGGCATGCCGACCTCTTTTTCAACGGTGGATGTGACGATGCCGCCGCCCGGCGTGGGCAGCGGCGGGAAAGCCAACGGAAGGGGCTGACCTCAGCGGTCGCGGTGGGTCGCGGCGATCAGCCGCTGACCGTGCCCGGAACCACCAGCGCCCCCGGTCGGCGGAGCGCGGATCGGCGGCGGGGACGGCAGCGCCAGGGTGTCGCGGCGCCGTCGCGGCGGCCGGGAGACATCGGCGGGGCAGCCGAGGCTCGACCGGCCGGCACGAATGGCAGCGCCACCATGCTGGTCGTCATCACCCACCTCCTCGCCGGTCAGGACCTGTCGGACCTCCAGCGTCGGCCGGAAGTGGCGGACTGACATGGCCTACGGCCGGCCAACATCCGGCGGCTTGCTTGCCGGCCACCGGCGAGGTACCGCCGGTGGCCGCGCAACCGATGCGCCACTCGGCGGGTGCCGCGTCCGGAGCGGGTTGCGGGGTCCGCCCGCCGCCGCAGACCCCGCAACCCGGCGGCACCGGCGGCGTGTTCCGGAGGGCTATGGTGACCGCATGCCACCCCACCGGCACCGGTCCGACGTCGCCCAGCGCAGTGCCCTGGCGATGCTCGTGCTGGTCGCTGTGCTCACCGCGTTCCGGCACGCCCGCCCGGCCGTGGGCCTGTGCATCGTGGTCAGGCTGGCGAAGGCGATCCCGGGATGTGTGCCCGCCTGGTCCGCCGACCGGGCTCCGCCGGGCCGGCTCGCCGTCAGCTGACGCCACCCGAACCTCACCCGCAGTCCCGGCCCGTACCCCCGCCCCTCGGCGGCGCGGCCACGCCGCGCGCCGCCACCCGTCGGCGTCGGCCGGCCACGGGATCGCGGTCACCCCCACCAGCCCTTCCAGTACGGAGCACCCCATGAAGATCGAACGTACGCCGTTGCCGGGCATCGGAGTGCGGCACACATTCACGACCGAGCAGGGTCGCCGAATCGGTGTGGTCGAGTACCGGGGGCAGGATCGCCGGGACGTCATCCACGACGACCTGACCGATCCGGACAGCACCTGCGGCTTCCGCCTCACCCGCTCGGAGGCGGTGGCGCTGGCCGGCCTGCTGGGCCTGCTGGAGGTGGTCGAGGTGGCCGCCGGCGGCGACCGGTGCGGGTGAGGCCGGCGGCTACGCGGCGGGGCCGGGCAGCGGGTGACGTGGCCAGTCCAGCGCCCGCGCGCCGTACACGGCGGCCTGCAGGGTGAACCGGTCGCTGGGGTCGTTCGGGTCGTAGCCGCTGAGCGTCCTGATCCGGCTCAGCCGGTAGGTGACCGTGCGGACCGACACGTGCAGCCGGCGGGCGGCCTCGGTGGCGACGCCGCCGGTGGCGAAGTACGCGTTGAGGGTGTCCAGCAATGGCTGGGCGCCACCGCGGGCGTGCCGCAGCGGGCTGAGCACCGCCTGCACCAGGTCGACGATGGCCGGCTGGTCACGCAGCAGGACACGGTAGATGAGCAGGTCGTGGGCGTCGATGACGGGCGTGTCGGCGTTCAGCCGCTGCGCCATCGTCAGCGCCTCCCGGGCCTCCTCGTAGGAACGGGCGATGCCGTACAGGCCGGGGTGCGGGCGGCCGACCGCCACCTGCCACGGGCCGCCGCGCGGCAGCCGGTCGAGCTCGGCGTGCATCAGCCGCCCGAGGTCGCCGACCGCGCCCCGTCCGCGGCCACCCCGGTCGGGGGCCACCGCGTCGGCGGGGGCGATCACCACCAGCAGCCCCTCCTTGGTGGCCACCAGCACGTCACGGTCCCCGAGACGATCGAAGATGACCGCCTCCAGGGCACTGATCGCCGCGTCGGTGTCCGGCAGGCGCCGGCTCGGTGCGGCCAGCGCCACCTGGTGCGCCCGGGCCAGGTCCAACCCGAACGGCTCGGCCCGCTCCACCAGGCCGCCCAGGTCGGAGTCGCCGCGCAGCAGGTCGTCCACGAGTTCCCGGCGCAGCGTCTCCTCCCGCCGGACCAGCTCCCGGCGGGCCGCGGCGTAGCCCTCGGCGAGGGTCGCCACCGCGCTGTCGACGACGTGCAGCACAGCCTCGGCGGACGCGCGTACCCCCGTGCTGTCGGTGGGCGTCGTCAGCTGCGGCAGCTGCTGCCACAGCCGGCGGGCCGCCGACAGGTAAAGCTGGACCGCGCGCCCGGCCGACACGCCCTGCTCGGCGGCGCGCCGCCCGAGCACACCGACGGCGTCGAGCTCGGCCCGCCGTGGCCGGCGCCCGGTCACCGCTGCCTCCGCGAGCAGCCACAGGTAGTCGCCGAGCAGGTCCACGGGCACCCCACCGGCGTCGGCGCTGGCGGCCCGGGCCACCGCCGCCAGGCACGCGTCCCGGTCGGTCTCGACCGCGGGGCCCTGGCCGGGCCGCCGGACGCCACCGGTCATCGCCGCCGCTCCTCCTGGCACGTTGCCGGTTCCCCACCGATCCGGACCCGGCCAGCTTAGCGAGGGGGCGGCGGCGATCGCCGGAGCCGGCTTTGCCGGGCATAGCGCTCCCGGTCCGGGGTATGCGCGCGCGGCAGGCTCGAGCGGGCCCGCGGCGGCCCGGGGCGACCCGACGGCGTGGTCAGGGGCAGATGTCGCGAGATGTGGTGGAGTTGCGCGTACACGGGGTCACCGGGGTGCGGGCGGAGGAGTTGCTGGACCACCCGGTGGTGGTCCGGGTCGCCGGTGACCGCAACGCCGGCTTCTACCGCCCGCGCCCGGGCTTCGGCGACACGACCGGGCCGGGCGGGGTGGTCATCGAGGCGTACCAGTGGCGGAACCTGACCGTGAGCACGGTGGCCCGGACGCTGTCGCTGCTCTTCCTGCTGCCCTTCATGTTCAGCAACCTGGCGGCGTGGCTGCGGCCTCCGGGCGGCAACGGCGACACGGTCAAGGCCCTCTGCCGCGTGCTGGGCGCCACCATCACCGCCATCTTCGTGCTGTCGATCATCGGCGTCACCCTGGACCTCGTCGGCTGGCAGTGCGTGCAGTACCGGCCGTGCACCGCCGGGCGGGGGTACCTGGCCTGGCTCGACGAGTTTCCGATCGGGCCGCGAATGGTCGTCCTCGCCGTGTTCCCGGCCGCCACCATCCGCGTCATCTGGTGGGTCGGTAAGCGCTCCGCGCGCTCCTACGAGGCGTTCCGGTCCAGCTACGGCAGCTCGGGCGCCCCACACGGGGACCGGCTCGACGCGCCTGGCTTCTGGAGCGGGGAGACCATCGTCGGGCGGCTCCGGTCGATCCACGTGGCGATCGCGTACGGCACGCTCGACGCGAGCGCCCTCTTCGCCCTCATCACCCTGGACCACCGGCCGGTCGGGGTGGCGCTGCTCGCTGCGGCGGCGCTGCTCGTGGCCGCCTGCGTGGTGCTGCTCTGCCTGCCCGCGTTGAGCGCTCCGCACACCGGCTGGGACTGGACCAGGGCGGTCATCCGGCCGCTGCGGGTGGCGGTCATCGCGATCACCGTCCTCACCGCCGGGTACGCCCTCCTGCCGCGTCCTCCCGTACCCCGGGGAGGGGCGCTGCCCGGTTTCGCCCTCAGCGTCAATTTGGTCATCCTCGGACAGGCCGCGCTGCTGCTGGCGCTCGCGGTGATCACCGTGTGGCAGCAGCGGGCGGCCCCGCCCTCGGCCCGGGCGTTCTTCCGGGGCCTGGGCGCCCCGGTGTTCGGCGCGGTCGCGGCCGGTCTCGCGGCCACCATCACGGCGGGACTCGTCTACCGGGTGGCCGACATCCTGGACCGGGGTGACATCCCGGGCCCCGGGCATCCCCCGCCGCCCGGCTCCCCGCCGTTGGATCCGCCGATCGCCTACCGGTGGGAGGCGCTGGGTGCCTTGTTCACCGTGCTGCTGGTGACCGTGGTGGGCCTGTACGCGGGCCGGTTCAGCCGGCGCCGGCGGGACCGGCTGGCGGAGCGGATCAGCCGGGAGGACTTTCCCGACGCGCCCCCGCAGGCCGCCGGGCAGGTGCAGACGGTGCGCCGCGCGATCAGCAGGTCACGCCTCGCCGAGCAGTTCAGCCCGCTGCTCATCGTGTATTTCGTGCTCTCGCTGCTCAGTCTCGTGTTCACCGCGCTCGACCTGATCGAGATCGGGCCGACCCAGCTGGCGCAGCAGGTCAGCGGCAACCGTGGGACGTTCGTGGGGCTCGCGGCCTATCTCACCGACGCGGGGACGATCTCGCTCGGGCTGATCATCATCGGGCTCGTGCTGATCGGTCTGCTGGCGTACGTCTCGCCCGAGGTCCGGCGGGCGGCCGGGGTGCTGTGGGACCTGGGTACCTTCTTCCCCCGGACGACGCATCCGTTCGCGCCGCCCTGTTATGCCGAGCGGGCGGTGCCGGAGCTCGCCAGGCGGGTGAGCGCCCTGACCCGGGAGCACAAGGTGGTGCTGTCCGGGCACAGCCACGGCTCCGCGCTGGCGGCGGCGGCCATCCTGCAACTGCCGCCGGAGTCCCTGCACCGGGTCGCCCTGCTCACCTACGGCTCACCGCTGCGCCGGCTCTACGGCCACCTGATGCCCGCCTACTTCGGCGAGGACGTCCTGCAGGAGGTCGGCGAGCGGGTCGGGTGGCGGTGGCGCAACCTCTGGCGCAACACCGACCCGATCAGCGGGGCCATCTTCTCCACGCACCACCCGGGCCAGGCACCCGCCGTCGGCGGGCCGGCCGGGCAGGTGGACGTGCGCCTGCGCGACCCGCGCGCGGTCACCGTCCCACCCATGGACACCGTCCCGCCGCCGATCGAGGCACACTGGCCGTACCACACCGACCCGCATTACACGGACGTCGTCATCGAACTCGCCGACTACCTCGACCGCGAGGATCCTGCCGACGGTGGGCGAACCGCGCCCCGCTGACCTGGGCGGCCATGCCGGGTCGGTCCGGGTGCAGCCCGAGCGGCGGCAGCGCCGCACCGTGGACCATCACCCGGTACCAGCCGTGCCATCGGCCGTCCGGCCAGGTCGTAGCGGATCCGCCGGTCGAAGCGGCGTCCAGTCGATGCCCCGGCGGTCCGCCCAGCTCCACATTCGCCACGTCACGCCAACCGCTGGTAGTTCGCCTTCGGGAGCTGCTGGTTTGGGCGCAATGCCAATATAAGGGGGAATTTGTTCATATACACGTGGCTTTGGGTCGTTTGCGGCTAGCGTGGCGCCTGTCGGATTGGCAGAAGGGGCGACAGTGACCAGCTATGACATTTCCGCGGCGGCCGGCAGTCGAAGGACCGTCTGATGCGCCGGTCTTCGGCGCTGCGCGCCGCCGGCCTGACCCTGGTGCTGGTGGTGCTGGTCGGCGGCGTCTATCTGATCGGTCGATCCCTGCTGCCGCACGCGTCATCGTCGGCCGAAGCGCCGTCCGCCACCGAATCCCCCGTCCCCACCGGTGTCCAGCTGACCACCGGCTCGGCGCAGGTGGCGCTGACCTTCAACGACGGACCCGATCCCACCTGGACTCCGCTCGTCCTGAAGACGCTACGCCAGTTCCACGTCAAGGCGACGTTCTGCCTGCTGGGCAAGAATGCGGCGACGTATCCGGCACTCGTGCGGGCCATCGTGGCCGACGGTCACACCTTGTGCAACCACACCTGGAACGAGGACCTCGACCTCGGCAGCCGGCCACGTCTGGACATTGAGGGCAATCTGCTGCGGACCAGCCAGGCCATCCACGCCGCCGCACCGCAGGCCCCGATCAGATACTTCCGGCAGCCGGGCGGGAACTGGACCCCACAGCTGGTCGACGTCGCCGAGGACCTGGGCATGACCGGCCTGCACTGGGCGGTGGATCCCCGCGACTGGGAGGAACCGGCAGCAGCCGTCATCATCGCCACCGTCACAGCGGACACCAGGGCCGGCTCCATCGTGCTCTTGCACGACGGCGGCGGCGACCGGCAGAACACCGCCACCGCCCTCGCGACGTTTCTGCCCGACCTGCTGAGCCGCTTCCAGCTCGAGGCGTTGCCCGTCGACGCACCTGGGACCGGCCAGTCCAGGTTGCCGTCACCAGCTCGGCAACCAGGCGGGCAGCCGCAGGGTGCCGCCGCCGGATCAGCCAAGGGCAGCTGACCGCCACCCGGCTGCCCCGTGCGGCAGCAGGACCATCCGGCGGTTGAGGGTCGGCGCCCCACTCGACCCGCGCCGGACGTCCGGTCGAAGGTTCGCGGCCGACGTCCTGCTACGGGGCTGGTACCGGCCGCGCCGGTGCTCCTCGTCCCAGGCCTGGGCGGCGGATCGGGTTGCGCTCATCCGGCAACTCTGCCGGAGCGCGGGGAGCCGGTGGTGGGGCGGGCACGCAGATGCAGGCGTTCGCCCTGCCGGCCGAAGAGGCTGAGGAACTCGACCGGTTCGGCGTCGGCGGCCCCGAACCAGTGCGGTACGCGGGTGTCGAACTCGGCCGCCTCGCCGGGCGAGAGCACCAGGTCGTGGTCGCCGAGGACGAGCCGCAGCCGCCCGTTGAGGACGTACAGCCATTCGTAGCCCTCGTGGGTCTGCGGGTCGGGTTCGTTCCGCCGGCCGCTGGCGGGGATCACCAGCTTGTACGCCTGGATGCCGCCGGCCCGGCGGGTCAGCGGCAGCATGGTCATGCCGTGGCGGGTGACCGGGCGCAGGTGGATGCGCGGGTCTCCGGTGGGCGGGGCGCCGACGAGTTCGTCGAGCGTGACGTCGTGGGCCCGGGCCAGGGGGAGCAGGAGTTCCAGGGTGGGCCGGCGGGTGCCGGACTCCAGCCGGGACAGGGTGCTCACCGAGATGCCGGTGGCGGCCGACAGTTCGGCGAGCGTGGTGTCGCGCTGCCGCCGCAGCGCGCGGAGCCGGGGGCCGACCGCGTCGAGCGCCTGGTCGAGGTCGTCGTCCATGCCATCAGCTTGCCATAACAGCAACAAAGGTTGCCACTTTCGGGGGCGGCCCGGATGGTTGCCCTGGGAGGTGGTCAGGATGACCGAGCAGCTCAGGGAGAGCTACGACGTGGTGGTGATCGGCGGGGGTGCCGCGGGCTTGAGCGGGGCGCTGATGCTGGCCCGGGCACGCCGATCGGTACTGGTGATCGACTCGGGTGCCCCGCGCAACGCCCCGGCCGACGGGGTGCACGGGCTGCTGGCCCGCGACGGGATGCCCCCGGCCGAGCTGCTGGAGCGCGGCCGGGCGGAGGTCCGCGACTACGGCGGCCAGGTGGTGCCCGGCGAGGTCGGCGCCGCGACGCGCGCGGACGACGGGTTCGGGGTGGCACTGACCGACGGGCGGACCGTCCGGGCGCGCCGGTTGCTGGTCGCCACCGGGCTGGTGGACGAGCTGCCGGACCTGCCGGGACTGCGGGCCCGGTGGGGCCGGGACGTGATCCACTGCCCGTACTGCCACGGCTGGGAGGTCCGGGACCGGGCGATCGGGGTGCTGGCCACCGGGCCGCTGTCGGTGCACCAGGCGTTGCTGTTCCGCCAGTGGAGCGACGATGTCACGTTCTTCCCCCACACCATGCCGCCGCCCACCGACGAGCAGGCGGAGCAGTTGGCCGCCCGCGGCGTCCGTGTGGTGGCCGGCGAGGTGGCGTCCCTGGAGGTCGTCCAGGACCGTCTCGTGGGCGTACGCCTCGGCGACGGCCGGCTGGCCCACCGCGACGCCCTGGTGGTCGCGCCGCGGATGGTGGCCCGCGCCGGGTTCCTGGCGGCGCTCGGGCTGCGGCCGGCGGCGCACCCCGCCGGAGTCGGGGAGCACATCCCCGCCGACGCGACTGGCCGTACCGACGTGCCCGGAGTGTGGGTCGCGGGCAACGTCACCGACCCGGCCGCCCAGGTCGGCGCCGCCGCTGCGGCCGGCGCGGGCGCGGGCGCTCAGATCAACGCCGATCTGGTGGCCGAGGAGACCCGGCAGGCGGTCGCCGCCCACCGGGACCCGTTCTCGGCCCGGTCCGAGGCACGGATCACCGAGCTGGTGACGGGCGACCGCCGCCACGGCCTGTGAAGGGGAGCCGGGCGGGGGTGGGCTGGGCTGCGCCGGCCACGGTCAGCTCAGCTCATGGAACCGCTGCAGGATGATGACGACGAACGCGACGAGCAGCGGTACGGCCACCATGTCGAGGGTCCGGAGGACCTCCGGTCGCGCCGGTCGCGCCGCGAGCTGCGCCACGATTCGGGCGATGAGCGCCACCACGAGCAGGGTGAGCACGGTCGCCTGGACGGGGCCGGAACGTGCCACGCTGAGGGCGATGTCAGTCATGCCGGCTCCATCCGTCGCCTCCGGTGGTGGTGCAGCACGTCCCGGCCCAGCTCGATCAGGGCGGCCAGCGACGCGATCACGGTGAGGGTGACGATCCCGAGCAGCGGTGACCACAGGTGCAGCTGGAGCATCCCCTGCGCAACCAGGACGCCGAGGGCGAGGCTGAGCGCGACGCCCACGACGAACCGGGTGAGGCCGTCCGGGATCCGGATCAGCCTCGCGTACGCCAGCCCCGGCGCCACGGCAAGGTAGGCGAGGACGCTGGCGGTCCGCAGGATGCCCGGCACGTCCCAGAGGACGAGAGCGAGAACGGCGTCACCGGCGACGAGCGTCACCAACGCTGACCACGGGATACCCGACGGGAGGCCCATCAGCGAGGGCGGGGCCGGTCGACCCGGAGAACCTGGACTGGCATCGATGCCGGGATCGGCGATCTGGGTCACCGGCCGCCCCCTTCGGTGCTGCCGAGGACGTAGACCCTCGCCTCGGGATTCTGGTAGACGAGCCGGAACCGTCCCGAGTCGACGACCTGGCGTTCCAGGTCCTCGCCCCAGCCTCGCGGCTTGCCCAGGAACGACTGCGCGAAGACGAACTGCCCCTTTGTCATGATCAGGTATGCGCCCTTCGGGTTGCGCCGCATCTCCTCCTCGATGGCGGGCACCGTTGTCGGCCCGAGATCCTGGCCGAGGGGCCGGTACTGGTACCGTTCGACGCCCTTCGCCCGCCAGGGGACGTTCGAGGTCACCGAGACGAACGTGGCGTCCGCCGGGGCGTGCGCGTAGAGCCACTCCACGGCCCGGTGGTCGCCCGGGCGGACCTGCTCGAAGGCATCGTTGCCGTATCGGGCGACGAAGAACGCGCCGATGAGGACGGCGCTCAGCGCGCCCGCCGCGAGGGCCGCGGGGACGCGACGCCGCGCCGGCCACACCGGGACCAGCAGCGCGGCCAGGAGGATCGCCATGAACGGCAGGGCGAACGCGTACACCCGGAGGAAGATCTCGCCGCCGTAGCTCTGCATCCCCAGCAAGAGGAAGGGTGCACCGGCGAGTGCCAGCAGCCCCCGGGCGGCCTGTCCCCGGCGCATTCGTCGCCACGCGCCGATGGCCGCCAGCCCCCAGAGCGCCATGGCGAGGACGACCCGCAGCAGCACCACCATCTGGTGCCCCGCGTCGCCTCGTACCCGTTCGACCGCCCCGTCGTTGATGGTGCCGCCGACATTCCCGAAGGAGCCGAACATGTCGTCCAGGTGTCCCGCCCAGTACGCGACGGCGCCGTAGCTGATGTAGGCCATCAGCATGACGGCCAGCAGGACCGGCAGCGTACGGAGCGTGCAACGGCGGGCCAGCACCAGCGCACCGACACTGACCACGATCGCGATCGGGGTGAGCTGGTGGCTCACGGTGCTGGCCGCGAAGATCACGAGGACCACCGCAGCCAGCCCGACCAGCGACGCCGGGCTGGCCCGATCGGCCCCCGGTTCGAGCAGCAGCGGTCGCGGCGGGATCCGGAGCAGGCGCAGCAGCAACGCCGTCGGGCTCCGCCAGGTCCGCTCGCCCTGCCGGCTGTCGTACCGGACCGGGCGGAACCAGCGGAGCAGCACCGTCAGCAGGACCAGGTAGAAGAGGTAGTTCATCGCCTGGGGGCCGAAGTAGTCCTGCCCCACCCAGTTGGCGGGGAAGAACAGCCAGAGGGCGAGCCACGCCGTCCGCGCGTCCGTCGACGTCAACCGGGCGAGCCGGAACACCGCGACGCCGTAGAGCAGGTTGAACATCACGGGCGCCCAGGCGAGCAGCGGCATGGCGTCGGGCAGCCCGCCCAGCCGCGTCGCCATGGCCGTGAGCGCGAAGAATCCGGGCCAGCTGAAGCGGGCGTCCAACTCCGGCAGGGTCTCCCCGGTACGGGCGATGTAGTCGGCGAAGCCGACGTGCAGCCAACCCGAGATCACCCGCGGCAGGGGCTCGATGATCGGCGCCGCGCCGAAGAGCAGGATGACGAGCACCACCACGTGCGCGGCGAGCAGGGCATCGGAAGCCGGGCGGGGGCGGAAGACGCCGCGGAGGAAGCTCGCGGTCAGCAGCGCCAGTGCGACGTACAGTTCGGGGCGGAGTGCGGTGACCAGGCCGAGCGACCCGATGTCGGCGGCGTCCCCCCGCTGCAGGGCCCAGACCCCGAGCGCGAGCGCCGCCGTCGGCGCAGCCCACTCGGCACCGGCGAGCAGGCCGTGTCGGATCCGCCGGCCGGCTGAGGCCGGGGCGGCCAGCAGGGCCGCGGCGCCGCTCACGACGCGCCCCGCAGCAGCCGCACCAGCGACGGCAGCACGGCCGCCGCCACCACGAGCTGTCCGGCGAGATAGGCGACGCCGACCCCGGCGACCCCGATCTGCGCCATCGCGACCACCGCCAGCGAGACGACCAGGACACTCGTGGATGCGTGCACGGCGATGATGCGCCCCACCCGGCGCTGCACCCGCGCCGCCGCGACGAAGACGGTCAGCAGCAACTTGGGCAGCACCGCGACGGCGAAGAGCCGCAGGGTGTCCGAGCCGGGCGAGGCGTAGTCGCTGCCGAACAGGGCCAGCAGCAGCGGCGCCGACGCGCAGAGCAGGACGACCGCCGGTACGAAGAGGAGCAGGCCCCGGCGCAGCACCTGCCGCGCGTACGCCGCGAGCCGCGATTCGTCGGCGGCGGCCTCCACGGTCAGCGAGGTGCCGAAGTGGTACGCCACCAGCTCCAGCGAGCCGCCGAGCAGCCAGGCCACGTAGAAGACGCCGTTGGCCTCGGCGCCCAACCGGGCGGTCACGAGCAACGGCAGAGCATTCGTACCGGCCTGCATGAACAGGTATCCGACGTAGTCCAGCGCCACGAACCGGGCGAGCCCCCGACGGCCCGGCAGCGCCGCTTCGGTGCAAAGTGCCCGCTGTCGGGGCAGCAGCCGGCGGAAGACCAGCATGTTGACGGGGATGAGCGCCGCGACGACCGCCAGGTTCCACGAGATGAAGATGCCCAGGCTCGGCACGACGCCGGCGAACAGCACCAGCAGCCCGATCTTGGCGAGCCCGAAGGCGGTGTTCTCGACCGGGACCCAGACGACCCCGCGCAGGGCGGTCAGCACGCTGTCCTGCAGGGTGAAGACGCCCCAGCAGGCGACGGCGACGGCGAACGCCACGGCGAACAGGGGGGTGCGGTGCAGGAAATCGAGCCGGTCGGTGACCAGGGGAGCGAGCAGCAGGAAACCGCCGCTCAGGGCGAGCGCCGCAAGACAGGTGACCGCGTACGCGTACCCGACGAGCCGGCCGCTCTGCCCCGCCGCAGCCGGCAGGAAGCGGGCGAGGGCCCCGTTCAGATTGAGCTGGGCGAGGTTGCTGAGAAACGTCATCGTGGACACCGTCGCCGCCCCGATGCCGAGCTCGGTCGGCGAGTAGAGGCGGGCGGCGAGAGCCCAGTACGCGATGCCGAGCAGCGAGCTCATCGCCGTGTTGAGCATCAGCGCGTAGACGTTGCCGTTCAGCGGGTCGCGCAGGTGCTGCCGCAGGCGTAACGCGATCGGCGCGGCGACGATGCTGGCGCCGGGAGCCGCGCGGCCGACCGGCGCGTCCGCGGTCCCGGCACGTTGGGCGCTCACGACGTCTTCCCTCCTCCCGTCCCGGGTGCTCTCCGGCGCCGTCACGAGGTCGGCTGGTGCAGTCGCGGACGCGCGGTGTGGACCAGGTGGCGGGCCCGTCGGTACGCGCGCCAACCCCGGGTGCGCAGCCGCTCGCCGCGCCAGGCCAGCGGCCAGCCGGTGCCGTGCAGCAGGGCGCCGATTCCGGCGACGCCGGTGTCCCGCTCGATCAGCACCCGGGCGATGGCGAAGACGTCGTCGTTCGGGTGGCTCAGGGCGTTCTTGACTCCGCAGGCGGAGGAGTAGCCGGCGGCGCGCACCGCGGTCCGGACGGCATTGCTGTGGTAGCCGTACGGATAGGCGAACGACCGGACCGACGTCCCCGTACCGTCCTCCAGCACCTGCCGGCTTCCCGCGATCTCCTGGTGCAGCTCGCTCGGGCGTAGACAGTCGAGCGCGGGGTGGCTTCGGCTGTGCGACCCGATCTCCACCCCGTGCGCGTGCAGTTCGCGGAGCTGGTCCCAGTCGAGTGACGGATCCCGGTCCGGTGCCGGCGCCGTGCCCACCCGCGCGGCGATGACGTACGCGGTGGCGGTGAGCCGGTGCCGGCGCAGCACCGGCAGTGCGGTGTCGGCGAGGTCGGGGAAGCCGTCGTCGAAGGTGATCAGCACTGGTCGTGGCGGCAGCGGGGCCAGTCCGCGCAGCACGGCCGCGTAGCCGCTCACCGTCATCGGCGTACGCCCTCGGTCCCGGATCAGCGCCATCTGCTCGTCGAAGTCGCCCGGTGACACCGACCAGCGCAGCGTGCTGTCTCGGGGTACGTCGCCGATGCTGTGGTAGCAGAGGACGGGGACGACCGTCTTCGGTTGGCGGTTCACCTGCGGCTCCTTCCAGATCGGGCCGCGGCGGCGGCGTAGTAGACCGGCCCGAGCGCCAGTCCGCAGAGCTCGAGGACGGTCAGCGAGGCGGGATAGCCCTCCTGCTTCCGGTTGTTCTTCGCCGATCCGGGCCGCAGGGCGTAGGCGATGCCGCGGGGCAGCCGCCGCAGCAGCTCGCGTCGGGCGGTGGCGTCGCTCGCCAGGCATTTCGTCAGGACGGTGCCGAGGCCGACCCCGTACTGGTACATGGTCCGTCGCAGCGCCCGCAGCTCACGTCGGTGCGTGTGCCAGGCGATGGCCCCCGGCTCGTAGGTCAGCGCGTGTCCGGCGAGCACCGTACGCAGCAGCAGGTCGATGTCCTCCCCGCTGCGCAGCCGCGGATCGAAGGCGCCCAACCGGCGCAGCGCGTCGGTGCGGAACGCCATGTTGGCGCCGGAGCCGTACGATCCGGGCAGGTACGGGTGGAGCGAGCGCGGTGGCAGGTCGACGCGGCGTGCGCCTCCCGCATCGAGCGTGGCGACCCCGGACCGGTCGAACCTCCGCCGCTGGCAGCCCTTGCCGTAACCGCCGTACTGCTCCAGCCAGATCTGCGCCGGCGTGTCGAGTTCCCGGGCGAGGATGTGACCGGTCACCCCGACCACGTCGTCGTCGGTGAAGCCGTCGACGAGGTTGCGCAGCCACCCCCGGTCGATGACGAGGTCATCATCGGCGAAGGCCACGATCCCGCCCCGCGCCTCGGCCAGCCCTCGGTTACGGGCGTGGGCGACGCCGGGTCGCGGTTCACTCGTGTAGCGGAATCGGGGATCGACGGCGGAGCGGCTGGCGACGGTCCGGGCCGTGTCGCTGACCTGCGGCGCGTTGTCCACCACGACGATCTCGAAGTGGGGGTAGTCGAGCGCGGCGAGCGAGTCCAGGGTGGACTCGAAGAGCGGCGTGCGTCCACACGTCGGCAGGACCACGCTGACGAATGGGGCGTGCGCCGCCGCCGGCCGGCGGGACGGACACGACCGGGTGCCGACGGTTTCCCTGACCGGGTAGGCGTCGAGCCGGTCGAGTGTGGGCAGGCCGTCGTGGCGCAGGTGCGCGTCGATCGCCGTGGCGAGGCGGTCCCGGATCGTGGCGGTGAGCGCCGGCGCGGTCAGCCCGCCGGCCGGCAGCCCGACGTCCACCAGCCCGAGCGGCTCCCCGTGCAGCCGGACCAGGACCTGCGCCGCGCCGTACCGGGTGCCTTCCGGGCCGCCCGTGTCGGGGACGTCGGGCACCCCCTCGGCGAGCTCGACGGCGAGCACGCGTACCGGTGCCGGGCCCGCCCGCCGGGGGCCCGGCTTGCCGACCGCCTGTGAGGCGCGCATGGCCTGGGCCGAGACGTAGCCGGCGGCGGTCACCAGCAGCCCGGCGACGATCGCGCCGGACCGCAGCAGGCCGGCGCGGTCGCCGGCACGGACCTGACGCAGGCCGCGGCGCACCCCGGCGGGCAGCGTGCGGCGGGTGTACGTGCGCTCGGTGGCGAGCCCGGCGTCGCTACCGACCAGCCGGGCGACGACCGCCTTGGACCGTCCCTCGGAGAAGCAGCGCTGGCGGAAGTAGCGCCAGGTCGTCCGATCGACGGTCACCCGGTGCCGGACCCGGGCCGCGGGCTCGTAGAGCACCACGCCGTCCGGCTCAAGCTGCCGGATCCGGATGCAGAGCTCCGTTTCCTCGCAGCCAACCGGTGTCCGGCCGACCCGGCCGAGCGCCGGGTCGAAGCCGGCGGTGCGGTTCAGCACCGACCTGCGGAAGGACATGTTGCAGCCGATGACGTTTCGCACGGGGGTGACCTCGGTGGGCTGGCCGGTGAAGCTGCACCCGACCACCCAGTCGAACTCGGGGGGCAGCCAGCGCGGCCGTTCCTCCTCCCACGCAGGTAGGGCGTGGCCGCCGACCGCGAGCACCTGCTGGTCCCGGTAGTGCGGCAGCAGCCGGGCCAGCCAGTCGGGCTCCGCCTCCGCGTCGTCGTCGAGGAAGGCGACGATCTCGCCGGTCGCCCGGGCCACCCCGGTGTTGCGGGCCGCCGACAGGCCGCGCGGGCCGGCGTTCGGCACGACGGTCAGCTCGGGGAACGTGGCGTACACCCGCGCCAGCAGCGCCGGGTTGTGGTCGACGACCACGACGACCTGGGCCGCCGGTACGTCCTGCGCCAGCACCGAGTGGACCGCCCGGACGATCTGTGGCCACCGCCGCTCGGTGTAGACGCAGACGACCACGGTCACGGTCGGGGCCGAGCCGGGCCGGGCCGATGCTGCCGGATCGAGGACGGCGACCGGTTCAGACGTTGGCGAGGACGCGTTCGACGTTTCCGCGGATCCAGCGTGGATCGTCATGGTCACCTTCCGAGTCGATGAACAGCAGGATGTGGCGTAGCCAGTAGAGGAGCAGGGCCGGGCGGGGCGGGATGCCGTCCAGCCAGGTGGCTGCCTCGTCGGCGGGGACGTCGAGCGTCCGGTCGATCCCGTGCCGCAGCGCCTGGACGACGATCTCGCCGAGTTCGTCGCCGCGGGCCAGCCGGCGGGCGAGGATGTGCAGGTGCAGCAGGTCGTGCAGGGGGAGTTGGCGGGCCGCGGCCCGGTCCCAGTCGACGATCCCGGTCACCTGGCCGTCCGGTGGGCTGGCCAGCAGGTTGCCGGGCCAGAAGTCGCCGTGGATCCAGGAGGTGTGCACGGTGCGGCCGGCGAGGGCGACGACGAGTTCCTCGCGTAGTCGCCAGACCGTGTCCAGGAACCGGCCACGGCGCGGGTGGGTGGCGGCGAACTCGCTCAGCCGCCGGAGCGGGGCGTCCACCCACTCCTCCAGGGCGGCCTGGTCGAGCAGGGTCCGTTCCCGGGTGCGTTGGTGGAGGTCGTGGATGACCCGGCCGGCGGAGGCGAGCAGCGCGGCCCGCCGGGTACGCCGCAGCATCATCCCGGTGGCCGGAGCGCCGCGCAGCGCCCCTTCCACGCAGTAGTAGCGCCCGTCGACCTCGCCCCGCGCCACGCAGTACGGCAGGAGCGAGCGTAGGCCGGGCAGGCGCGGGTTTGTCCACAGCAGGTCGAGCACCTCGGCCTGGCGCCGCAGCCCCTCGGCGGCCTGGTGCGTCCAGGGCACCTTGACCATGTAGCGTTCGCCGGCCCCGCGGCTGCCAACCGCGGCCACGGCTACGGACGTGCTGGTGAAGGCGACGGACTCGGTCCGCCACCGCGTGTCGTCGGTGGTGGTCGCCCGGGCGACCAGGCGGGGCGCGACGGTGGCGGTCCAGCTCCGCTCGGGCCGGTGCAGCCAGCCGGCGAGCCGGTCCCGCAGGACCGGCTGCGCCCACTGTACGGCGCCCCTCACCGGGCCGTCCGCTCGACGTAGTGCCGCCAGATCCGGCCGAGCGCGTCGGCGAGCACCAGCTCCGGCGCCCGGTCGGCGTCGACCCGTTCCAGGTGCGGAATTCGCTGGCGCAGCCGCCGGTACTGCTCGCGTTCCCGCTCGAGGTGCTCGGGGTCGTACTCCCCGGAGCGGCGGTGCATGACCGGCCCCGGGACGTCCAGCAGCAGCACCACGTCGGGTGCCGGGCAGAGTCGGCTCAGCAGCTGGAAGTACGGTCGCTTGAGCCAGACCAGCGGCCCGCGCGGCGGCAGCAGGGCGTCGTAGACGTAGCGGTCGAAGACCACCAGCCGGCCCAGCGCCCGGTGGCGCACCGCCGCCAGGTAGCGACGCCACACGGTGAACGGGCGCAGCAGGATGCGTATGCCCTGTTCAGCGGTGCTGCGCGGCGCCTCGTTTGACGGCCAGAGCCCCATGTAGACGCGGCGTACCGGAAAGTAGAACGTCGACTCGATCGCCTGGGCCAGGGTGGACTTCCCCGATCCGTCGGGGCCGATCAGGGCGACGCCGGCACCCCGACGGCTCCACGCCTGCAACGGCCGCTCGATCGAGCGCAGGGCGGTCGAGCCGACGAGGCGGCGGGCCGCGCTGGCCGGATGGGCCCACCACCAGGTGCTGAGCAGTCGCCGACGGACGGCCGGCAGCGCCGCCGGGCGATCGACCCGCCAGTACGTCAGCAGCATCCGGGCCGCCCGGTCCGGCAGCGCCCGGGCGAGCGGACCGTCGAGCGTGGCGTGCTCCGCCAGTTGTCGAAGACGACGCAGGTGGTGCTCGGCGAACCTGCCCTTGTCGAGCACGCAGTGCAGCAGCAGCGCCCAGAACTCGTCTCCGGGCGCGAGTACCCACCCGTCGTCCTGGCGTGCCCGACGGCCCAGGCACTGGCCGGTGGCCCGGGTGCGCACCTCGAAGTGCCGGCCGTAGGCGAGTTCCGTCACCACGTCGAGTTCGACCCACGAGCCGGTGGCCGCGTCGAGCCCGAGGAAGAACCGGTGACTGCCCCGGCCGTGACTGGCCAGGCGGATCAGTCCGTGGGCCGTGATGACGGCCACGGCCCGCGCGAGATCGGCCGGCGCGACCAGGAGATCCAGGTCCCCGGGGGCGACAAGCGCCGCCGGACCGCCGCGGAGCAGGCACCAGCGCACGCCGGCCTCGTCGAGGCCGGCCAGCACCGACCGGGCGAGCCCGGGCGCGGCCGTCGCCGCTTCCACCTGCCGTCGCGGCTCCGGGTGCGCTGCCACCGCCGTCGTCGGCGGGCCCGGCAAGCCAGGCGGCGTACGGATCATGCACTACTCCGCACCGGCCGGAGCGCCAGGATCCGCCGTACGCCGCCCCGAGCGCGCTCGATCAGCGGGGTGATCGGCACCCGCTCGATCCGGTAGCAGGCGTAGTCCTGGCTGACGGCGCCAAAGCGGCTCTTGAACAGCTCCAACGAGGACACCCGCGCCGAGTCGCCCATGTTGTAGACCGTGCATCCGGCCTCGATCGCGTCCGCGATCGCCGTCTTGTGCAGCAGGTAGTTGGCGTAGACGGGGCCGGCGAACTGCTCCAGCATCGCGCCGCGCCAGTACATCGCCGTAGTCGCGGCGAACAGCACGACGATCGCGGCGACCGGTCGTCCCTCGTGGTGGGCGGCGTATATCCGGCACCGGGACCCGAGCATCTCCGCGACGGTGCGCAGTTTCCGGTGCGGCTCCCGTCGGGCGGCCAGCCGCCGGGCGAGCGGGAGCGGGAGCCGGTCCCGCCGCGCCCAGCGGTCGACGGACTCGCCGTAGAGCTGATGGAAGACCGGGACCAGGCGGCCCGTGTCGTCGCACTCGACGACGACGCCGGCCCGCTCCGCGCGGCGGATCCGGTTGCGGGTGTCGCTGCGGAACCGCTTGCGCCAGACCTCGTCGAAGCCGCCGTCGAGGAAGACCGACTGCGTCATCCGCTTCTCGCGCAGCACGCTCGCCGGCACCACGGCCTCCCACGTCCCGGCCGCCGCCGGGTCGGGGCGGACCAGAGTGCTCAGCACGTGCCGCCGTGCCAGGTCGGCGACCACCATACGGACGTCCTCCGGGCGGAGATCGCCGTCCTCGCAGACCAGCCCGCCCGGTCCCCAGCCGACGGGGAGTCCGAAGTCCGCCGCGAGGATCGGACCGAGCCCCGCGCGCCGGACCAGCGGAAGGACGAGGCGCCTGCCGTCGGCGGTCTCGTAGAGCCGCGACACGTCCTCGTAGCCTTTGACTTTGCACACGCAGCGGAGCCAGGTCGGCGTCTGGCTGGGCAGGGCGTTCGGCGCGGAGGCGAGCACCTGCTCCCACACGTCGGCCGGGGCCGGACTGGTCACGCGCAGCGGTCGCGGGTCGCCCGGTGCCGGCCCGAGGCGGGGATCGAGGATGGCCCCGGCGCTCACGACGAGCCCAGCGGGAGGTCGGCGTGCCAGTAGCGCTGGGTGACGTCGTTGCTGGCCAGGATCACCATGCCGGTGGCGCTGGTGACGCTCTGCTTGGTGCTCGTCACATTGTTCATGTTGGGCGAGAGGGCGTCCCTGATGACCGGCGTGCCGCGGCCGTCGGGGAAGGCGATGCTGCCCATCGGGGAGCTCTTCATGAAGATCGTTCCCGGGTAGCCCGTGTAGGGACACCCGCTGTCCGGCGCGGTCATGAAGACGTACAGCATCTGATGTTCGGAGTCGAGCAGCAGGACCGGCCGGGTGTGGCAGTCCTTGATCCGCCCGACCTTGTAGCTGGACCAGTCGTGGCTCGACGGGTCCAGGGCGAGGAGCATGATCAAGGGCGCCGAGGTCGTGGCGCCGGCGTCGTCGAGGCCGGTCTTGATGACCGCGAAGACCCGCCCGGCGGCGTCGGCCTCGAGCGCCTTGAGGTTGATGTGGTCGTCGGCGCTGTTCGGACCCTGGACCGCCGTACGCGTGACGTCCCAGGTGGAGCGCGACGCGCCGTCGACGCGCTCGGCGAAGTAGACCGCGGACTGCACCTGGTTGCTCCACATCACGCCGATCCGGGACCCCCCGAAGCTCACCAACGACGAGATGTCGTCGCTGTCCAGGTTGCTGGCGGCGGCGACCGGGAGCACGAACGGGGTGCCCCAGACCGCGTCCCCGCCCGTCGTGTTGTTCACGTAGACCTTCGAACCCTGTGTCCAGGTCGCCCAGAGCACGCCCGTCGAGTCCTTGTCGATGGTCAGGGTCTCGCTGGAGTAGTTGCTGATCTGTGCCGGGAAGCCGGTGTCGCGGGTGTAGGTCTTCGTCGCGGCGTTGTAGCTGAACCGGTAGAGCCGGGCCGGATTGCCGGCGGTCGCGTCCGCGGACGAACTGGCCCGGACGTGCGAGGAGATGTAGAGCCGGGTGCCGTCCCACAGCGCGTCGGAACGGGTTTTCGGCCGGTTGTCGACCACGGTTCCGGTGTCGACCCACTGCTGGTTGGAGCGGTTCAGCCGGAAGATGTGGTGGGTCTGGCTGCCGGTGTGGAAGAGCACCGCCCACCAGGCGCCGTCGTTCCACCACAGTTTGCTCTCCGGCTTCTCACCGGTCGCCGCCGAGCCGTCGCCGGAGGTGGACGGACCGACGTAGCCGATGTCGCCGGCGGCCGCCCTGGCCGGTGTGGCGAGCCCGCCGGGCAGGGGCGCGGCGCCGAGCAGCACGCCCAGCAGCAGGGCGAGGGCGAAGCCGCCGCGCGCCACCCGGACACGCCGCAGGGAATGAGTCCTCATCGGGGCACCTCGCTCAGGGTCGGGCTGGTCGACTCGGCGGCGGGGGGCTGCCACCGTTGCAGCACGCGGTGGTCGATCGGGTCCACCACCGGTCGAGGGCGCCGTACGAACCGCTCCCGGAGCAGGGTCCGGAGCACCCGCTGACCGTCCCGGAAGGTGCGTAGGTTGGAGATGCCGCAGCGGCGGGGGAGTTCGTTGCTCGGCACCTCGGCGATGCGCAGGTTCGCCTTCAGCGCGTGGACCACGAGCTCGGTCTCGATCTCGAAGCCGTGCGCGGTCAGGGCGAGCGCCGGCAGGCAGTCGCGGCGGAATGACAAGAAGCCGTAGCACAGGTCGGTGAAGTGGACGAGGAAGAAGCTGTTCGTCAACCGCACCAGCACCTGGTTGCCGCTCCGGCGCAGCGCAGTCAGGTCGGTCGATCCGCCGCCGGTCAGGAAGCGCGAGCCCTTGACGAAGTCGTAGCCGTTCATGAGCGGGGTGACGTAGTGGTGGATCTCGCGGGGATCCATGCTGCCGTCGGCGTCGATCATCACGATCAGGTCGCCGGTGGTCGCGGCGAACGCCACCCGGGCCGCGTCACCCTTCCCGCGGCAGTTCTGCGTCAGCACCACGATGTCCGGCCGGATGGCGCGGGCGACCTCGACCGTACGGTCCGACGAGTGCCCGTCGACGAGGACCACCTCGTCGACGATCGGCGGCATGCGCTCGAGCACCCACGCGATGTTCTTCTCCTCGTTGAGCGTCGGGATGACCACGCTCACGGTCTGCCGCTCGGGGCCAGCGTCGACCGCTTCGGCCTCGTCCGTGGGCCGTTCCCGTATCCGCAGGATGCTCAGTGCCCGGTTACTTTGCCCGGACGGTGCCGTGAGCGGTGGTTCCTCGGTCAGCTGACTGGGGACGTGCGTGTCGATGTCCCGGTTCAAGGTCACCGGATCCCCTCCCTGACGGACGTCGTGCGGCCGGTCCGCCGTGCAAAGCCGGTCTCCCCCGCGCTGCCGCCGGCGGCGGCAGTCCACGTACCTTTCATCAGCTCTTCCCCCGTCATTCGCGGGCACAATCCACCCTTTTGTGCCTGGTGTCAGAATTGTCCTGATTCGGCCCGGTTTGGGCCGAGGTGAATTGGAGGAAAAGCTAACACGACCCAAAGAGGAACACGCCGGAACTATGTGATGGATCAGGTCAATTCTGCACAACGTGTCGGGACGGCTGTCCGCCCGGCCGACCCGTTCGGACGGTCGGCTGATGTCCGCTCATGTTGTTGCCGACACGAGCTGCGGTCGTGCACGCGAGGCTGCCAACGGGAACGCCGTGAGATGCGACGCCTGTGAAAGTGTCGGCGGCGCTGAGCCCGCGACCAGGCGGGCGGCTGCTGGTCGACGACGTGCTGAGTGGGCAGTCGGTGCCCACCGCCAGCTTGAACTGTCCTGAATGCTGCCGCTCTGACCTGCGGTTTTGCATTTATCTTCCCAGCCGCGCTGAAGGTGTCCTTCGATTCGAACACTCGCAGCCAGCATTCAATGGCATTCGATATTGCCTGGTGAGACCCAATTCGCAGGGCGGCGCGGTAATGGGCTTGCGGCTGGGGCAGCCCTTCTTGGCAGCGTGCCGAGCGGCGGGACCGGGTGGGCTGCGGATCTCGCCGACGGTCGGCGACCCGCTGCCGTTCTTGTTCAGCGCGTGCCGGCCGGCTACGACGGAGGTCGGAGCCGGCCGGCACCACGTCCAGCGGGTGTTACTTCAGGTCCTTCTTGTGGAAGTTGCGGGTGCACTGCTGCAGGTCGACCGTGACCGTCTGGCCCAGGTCGACGTTCACGGGCGTCCGCTGCAGGACCGTGCCGTCCGGTCGCTCGCACGTCAGGATCCACGGCTCGGTGTGGAATCCGGTCTGGTTCGGGTGCACGCCGTCGGCCTGATACGGCGGCACCGGCCGGTACGACGGGTTGACCGACCAGTGGAACTTGCCGTTCGGCTGGGTGATGTCCAGGTCGGAGGTCAGCGTCGTGGGGAACCCACTCGGTCGCGTCGTGCCGTCCGGCTGCGGGTAGGGCTGGGTGTACATGTCGAAGGACTTGGTGATCCGCAGCACCGCGTCCTTGGGTGCCTTGCCTTCGATGACCGCGTGCTGTGCCGGGTCGGCGGTGTTCTCCAACGCCTCGAACATGGCGAGCCGGTGGGCCGGGTAGGTGTCCGTCACCTGGGTCTGGAAGGTCCGCGGGAGGCCCCGATCGGGGCAGGTCTCGGCCGTGAACGCCAGCCCCCGCGTCGCGAAGTAGGCCCAGTCGATCGCCTCACCGGTGGTCTCGTAGTCGTGGGCGGAGTCGCGCGGGATGTAGTTCGCGCCGTAGCGCTTGGCCATCCTGGTCGCCAGATCCTCGTACCGCGCCACGTCCTGGGTCGGCCCGACCGCCAGCTGCAGGGGCGGGTAGAGGACGACCTGGATGCACGTGTGCTGGGTGACGAAGGTGGTGGCCTGCCGGGTGGACAGCAGCCACTCGATGTTCCTCGCCTCCGGCTCGGACCACGGCGCCGCGCCGCCCGTCGAGATCGGCAGCCAACCGAACCCGTAGTTGCGGTTCATGTCGACGTTGGTGTCGGTCTGCCGGCGGTTACGCACGAACCCGTCCACGTTGACGACCGGCACGACCACAAGCCGGGCGCGGTCCAGCAGGGCGGACACGTAGGGATCGCCGGCGGACGCGGCGTTCACCAGGTCGACCGCGTACTCCATGACGAGTTCCCCGCTGGGCCACTCGTTGCCGTGGTGCATCCCGACCGTGACGAAGACGGGCTTGCCGTCGTTGGCCTGCACGTTCCGGGTGATCTCGAGGCCGCGGACCAGCCGGCCCGACGAGGTCGGGTACGGAAGCGTCAGCGGCTTGACCAGATCGGCGTGCTCACGTGCCAACGTCTCCATGTCGCGCTCGTAGTCGGCCAACGTCCGGTAGGTGGTGTTGCCGCTCGGCAGCGCCGACTCGGCCGTGGCGGCGGCCGCGGGTGCCGCGAGGCCGGTGATGGCGAGGCAGGCAGCGGCTGCCACCGACAGTCCTGCGCGCCAGGGGAGGCGGCTATGTCTGCTGATCCACATTCGATTCATCCCTTTGCTGTCGTTGCATGGACAGGAGCGGGCGAGCGAGAGCGGCGGCTCACCTCCGTCCTTTCGGTGGCCGTGCTCGGTGCCGCGGCCCGGATTCCCGTCACGAGGGCAAGATCAAGCGACCGTATCGATACCCGTAAGGGCTGGTCAAGGGTGTGCGGATGGCGACCTGCCGCCCGGTCCGGTCGGCTCCGGTGATCGTCGGTCGGCCGGGCGGGGCGATCAGCAGGGCGGCGACGGTGGCGGCGGTGGCCAGCGCGGCGAGCGCGGCGCTGGTGGCCACGAACCGGCCCAGCGGGGCGGCGACCCCGGCGGCCCGGCAGCGCTCGTACCAGATCAGGGTGGCCAGCGAGGCCCACGGGGTGGCCAGCGGGCCGACATTGGTGCCCACCAGCAGGGCCAGCAACTGGGTGTGGTGGTCGGCGGCGATGACCGCCTCGCCGGCCACGTACGCGGGCAGGTTGTTGACCACGTTGGCGAAGAGCGCGCCGACGCCGCCGGCCCGCAACGCGCCCTCGGCGCCCGGGTCGCCGCCGATCAGCGTCCCCATGACGGTGTCCAGGCCGTGCCGTCCGATGGTCTGCACCACCAGGAACAGCCCGGTGACGAAGACCAGCAGCCGCCAGGGGACGAGGTGGAACGTCAGGCTGCGCCGGGCGCGTACGGCGAAGCCGGCGACCAGGATCGCCGCGGCCACCCCGGACGCGAGTCCGATCTCGACCCCGGCGAGGATCCCGGCGACGAACAGCAGACACGCGCCCAGCGCGGTGCGGTACAGCACCGGGTCGGGCGGCACGTGCGGCGGCGGTGGGGCGAACGGATCGGTGCACAGGTTCTGAGCGAGCCGGCCCGGCCGGCCCGCTCAGGCGGAGGTCACCGGGCCACGCCCGGTCCGGCTCCGTTCAGCGTCGCCACTTCTGGTTGGCTCCACCCGTACAGGCCCAGATCTGCAGCGGAGTGCCGTCGGCGGAGCTGACCCCGGTGGCGTCCAGGCACTTGTTCGACTGGGGGTTGACGATGTCCCCGGCGGAGCTGAACTTCCACCGCTGCGCGCCGGTGCCGTTGCAGTCGTAGAGCTGCACCCGGGCGCCGTTGGCGGTCGACCCGCCGGCGACGTCGAGGCACTTGCCCAGGGCGCGTACCGAGCCGTCGGCGTTCCAGGTCCAGCGCTGGGCGGCGGTGCCGTTGCAGGTCCAGAGCTGGACGGCGGTGCCGTTGGCGGGGTTCGCGCCGGCGACGTCCACGCACTTGTTGCCGTAGCCGATGATCGGGCCGCCGGTGCCGCCGCCGCTGTCCCAGGCCTGGACCCGGACGTAGTCGACGACCATCGTCTGCGGGAAGACGGTGCTGCCGTCCGGGTAGCCGGGCCAGTTGCCGCCGACCGCCACGTTCATGATCATGAAGAACGGGTGGTCGAAGACCCACCGGTTGCCGCCCGCGTCCGCCGGGGTCTTCCGGGAGTACGCCACGCCGTCGAGGTACCAGGTGATGGAGTCGGGTGCCCAGTCGACGGTGTAGGTGTGGAAGGCGTCGGCGAGGGCCTGGCCGCCGGGCAGCGAGGTCTGGCCGGTCAGCGCGTTGCCGCCGGAGTAGCCCGGCCCGTGCAGGCTGCCGTGCACGGTGGACGGCTCGCGCCCGATGTTCTCCATGATGTCGATCTCGCCGTTGTTGGGCCATGGGTTGGTGGCGATGTCGTTGCCCAGCATCCAGAACGCGGGCCAGATCCCCTGCCCCCGGGGGATCTTGATCCGCGCCTCGAACCGGCCGTACGTCTGGGTGAACGTGGCGGCGGTGAGCAGCCGGGCCGAGGTGTACTGGCAACTGCCGTACCAGCACGAGTAGCCGGCCGGATTCTCCCGGCGGGCGGTGATCACCAGGTTCCCGTTGCCGTCGAGGGCGGCGTTGCGGGTGCTCGAGGTGTAGTACTGCAGCTCGCTGTTGCCCCAGCCGCCGCCGCCGATGTCGTAGCGCCACTTGCTGGCGTCCGGCGGCGCGCCGGCCGCCCCGTTGAACTCGTCGGACCAGGTGATCGCGCCGGGTGCCGCCGCGGCGGGTGCGCTCGTGGTCGCCGTGAGGGCGACGGTGAGGCCCACGACGGCGAGGGCGACGGTGGCGATGGTGCGGATGCTGCGCACGGATGCCTCCCCTCGGTCGGTCAGCTGTGGCCGAGTCGGCCGGCCGAACAGTTAACAAACCTACAAATAGACATCTTTAAACCTATGAATAGAGCGGGAGGGGTGTCAAGGGAGCGCTCCCCTCATGGCGGTTCCGGAACCTGTCCGACATATTGACGCCAGACGAAGCGATTAGGAAGGATCCCGCTCCGGGACACGCGCGGTGTCAGCGTCGGTGACGCCGACCACCGGCCTCGTTCGGCCCGTGGCCGCCCGGGTCAGAGCGCGAGCCGCCAACCGGTGAGGGTGCCGGTGTCGGTGACCGCGGCGTCGTACACCTTCAGCTGCCAGGTGCCGTTGGCGACCTCGCCGGACAGATCGACCGGGAAGGTCTGGTCGATGTTGTCCGCGCTCCCGCCCACCCGGTCCCGGAGCACGTACTCGCTGCCGTCCGGCGCGATCAGGGTCAGCGTCAGGTCACCGACGTACGGGTGGGTCACGTGCACCTCGACGCTGCTGGCCGCGCCGGCGTTGCCGGGGCAGGTGCCGATCGTGATCGGGCTCTGCACCGGGGTCAGGTCGGGGATCGCCACGTCCGTGTCGTTGCTGCCCGTGCAGCCGGCCCGCCCGTCGACCCCGAGACCGTAGGAGGTCGACCGGGTGACGCCGGTGCCGGTGCCGGTGACGGTCACCGCGTAGCTCGCCGGCAGGGCGCCGGCCGGCACGGTGACGGTCATGGTCGCCGAGCCGCCGGAGGTCACCGTGGGCGGGAGGAAGACCGCGCTCGCCCCCGCCGGCAGGCCGCTGGCGCTCAGCGTGACCTGCTGCGGGTTGCCGGCCGTGGTCGTGGTGGTGACCGTGGTGGTGACCGAGCCGCCCGAGCTCACCGTGTCGCTGGCCGGGCTGGTGCTCATGGCGAAGTCGTCGGCCGCCGCGCAGTAGGTCGCCGCCTTGCCGATCGCCCGGTACGGGCAGTCGGCGTACTCGCCGAACATCAGGACCGCCTCGCGGTTGCGCGCGGTCGCGGCCGCGATGTCCGAGGCGGGCGGGTAGAAGCCGGGGTCCGGGTCGACCGGGTACAGCTCGAAGGTGTACGTGAAGATCCGCTCCTGGCCCCACAGCCAGTCGTCGACCGACCCGTCGGTGATGTAGAGGTCGCTCGCCTGCTCCGGCGTGTATCCGTTCGTGGCCGCCATCTGCTGGCCGATGGCCTGGTACGTCGCGTACTCGTCGGCGCTCATCCCGCTCACCACGGTGGACTTGGTGTAGCCGAAGGGCCACAGCACCAGCTCACCGTATGAGTGGAAGTCGATCGCGGCTTTGATCCGCTGCTTGCCGGTGCCCGGGTCGCGCCGGCTCACCACGAAGTCGCGGACGGCAGCGGTCTCGGGGGCGGAGAAGGCCGACTTGCCGCGGTAGGTGGGCGAGGACGGTGACGTCGAGGAGCCGCCGCAGCAGCCCCACTTGTAGCCCCAGTTGCGGTTCAGGTCGGTGCCGATGGCGCTGCTGCCGGTGTTGGGCTGCCGGTTCTTGCGCCAGTCCCGGTACACGCCGGTGGCGATGTCGTACTCGGCGCCGTCCGGATTGACCATCGGCACGATCCAGAACACCCGCCCGTCGACCAGTCGGGTGATCCGCGGGTCGGCGCCGTACTGGCCGGTGAGCAGGTCGGCGAGGTAGAGCGCCTGCTCGACGGTGAGGTGCTCGCGGGCGTGCTGGTTGGCGGTGAAGAGCACCTCCGGCTCGGCCTCGTCGGCGCCGACGTTGTCGGAGATCTTCAGCGCCACGATGTCCCGGCCCTCATAGGACTTCCCGATCACCCGCCGGCTGGCGATCGTCGGGTGGGCGGCGACGATCGCGTCCACCGCGGCCAGCGTCTCCGCATGGTCGTGGTACGCGGCGTCCGGGGCGGGGAAGGCCATCGCCGAGGCGCCCGACGTGGACACCGCCACCGTACGCAGGCCGAGGCGCTGGATGGCGCGCACCTCGGCGGGGGTGGCCGTGACGGTCAGTTCGCCGTGCTCGATTTGCTCGATCGCGGCGCCGGTGCGGGCGACCGCGTCCACGTCGGCCTTCGACTTGAGATGGGTGACCCGGTACGGCGCGGCTTGGTCCCGGTCGGCGTGGGCACCGGCACCCACGCCCGGCCCCACGGGTGCTCCGGCCGCGGGCGCCGCCGTGGCCAGCAGCGCGACGCCGGCGAGCAGGGTGGTGCGCAGGGCACTGGTCCGTAGCGGCACGGGGCCTCCCGACGGGCTGGTGGGCGGGGCTTGGCGCGGTGCGGCGGGCACGATCCGACCCGCGAGCACAGTCTCTTCGGGCCGGCCGTATCGACGGTCTCGACCGAATGGCTCGACGCTGTGTCACCATCCCGACACAGCCGTTGTGAGCAACTTCCGCGATCGATGTGCTGTCGCCGACCAGCGCCGTCGGTGACGGCCATCGACCAGGACGAGGTGGCTCATGGTGGCTCTACGGCGGCTGCTGGCCGCGGCGATCGCGGCGGTGCTGACGGCCGCGCTGGCACTGGTGTGGACGGCTGCGCCGGCCCACGCCGACGAGGCGTGGGAGACCGCGTTCAAGTCCCTGATGTCCCGCACCGCCATCTGGGCCGACGGTGGACTCTCCCAGGTCGGGCTGCTCGGCCAGCCGCTGCCCCTGCTCGGGGTCAGCCCCGGCGCGCTGGTCGACGCGGACAAGCTCGCCAAGACGGCGTCCGACGCTCTGGCCAGCGGCCTGACCAAGGACGACGTGGACCTGGGCGGCGGGACCCGGCTCACCAGCTCGGTGACCACCAGCGGCGGCGACCACCTGCTCGACGTGCTGCTGACCACGAAGCGCGAGGTGGCCGACAAGGAACTGACCGTCAACGGGGTCACCCTCGCCAAGGCGGTCAGCGTCACCGGCTGGGCCACCCTGCATGTGCGGGCCCGGCACACCGCCGCCGGGGAGACCTACCTGGTGCGCGACGGCGACACCCCGCGGATCGACATCGATGCGGCGGCGCGGCTGCGCGCCGACCTCGACAAGGCCACCGCCTCGGTCGGCATCCTCGGCGTCACGCTCACCGCCGGCAGCACCCTCACCGCCCGCACCCACCTCAAGGTCACCGTCACCGATCCCAACGGCGACGGCCGGCTGGCCTTCGACACGCCCGCCGGGCCCGGCACGGGTGAACTCGGCGCGGCCGGCTCCCTGGCCGGCCTCGCGCAGGTGGCGCTGGACGGCTCCGGGGGCGGCCGGATCTCCGACACCGAGACCGAGTCCGGCCCGGGCTCCGTGCACGGCGTGATCAAGCTCGGCGCGGCCACCGCCGGGGCGCCCTTCGCCCTGCCCGCGGTGGCGGCAACGGTGAACGTGGACTGGAACGACATCTCGGTCGGCAGCCCGACGGTGACCACCACCGGACTGGATGAGACCATCGCCAAGTTCCGCAACATGAGCCCGCTCGACCTCGCCTCCGGCCTCGCCCAGCTCGCCACCCTGCTCACCGGGGTGCAGCAGAGCGGGCCGGCGGGCAACCTCAACCTGCCGTTCCTGCGCGGCACCTTCGCCGACGCGGTCAAGGTCAACGAGAAGCTCACCGACTTCCTCAAGAAGTACGTCCACCCGCGGCCGGACGACCCGCAGTTCGATCCCGCCACGGACGACCCGGCCCTGGCCGGGCAGCCGAAGTTCAGCTCCCTCCAGGAACTGCTCGCGCTGCTCGCCGCCGAGGGACTGCCCGTGGACAACCTCTCCTTCGCCGGCGACAAGCTGGTGTTCCGGGTCAAGCTGGAGCGGGAGTCCACCGTGGAGGTGCCGCTCGACCCGGGTGCGGCCTCGCTCTCCGGCCGCGGCGCCACGTACACCGCGAACGGCTTCAGCGTCAGCGGCAACCGCTTCACGCCCGGTGAGCTGGTCGGGCAGCGGGTGGTGGCCGGCACCTCCGCCGGCACCATCTCGGCCAACACCGCCAACTCCGTAACCCTGGCGCAGAACTGGATCGGCGGCCAACCGGCCAACGACAGCGTCTGGGTGATCAGCGGATCCAGCCCGAACATCGGCGCAGTCGAGCTGGCCGGCACGCTCACCGACCCGGTCGACGACGACAAGAAGGTCGGCCTGCGGGCGGCGAACGCCCAGGCCAGCTTCGCGAAGGTGAAGCCGCGCTACAGCGCCGCCCTCACCCTCGTCCTCGACCTGCGCGACGACCTGGGCAGCCCGGCGGCCAACGCGGACCGGGTGCTGCTGCGTACCGACCCGGCGGTGCCGCTGTTCAGCGCGGACTTCCCGATCACCACCGGCGTCGACTTCTACGCCACCGCGGGCTTCCTCAAGGTCAAGCTCGGCGGCGACCTCTCCGTCGGACCGGCCGCCACCGGCCAGCGGATGCTGGAGGTGAAGTTCAAGCAGGCCCAGGACATCAGCCTGGGCACGTTCTTCCACCGGCTGCAGTCCGAGCCGGCCACGCTGCTCTCCGCGTCCGCGTCGGTGAAGACCACCGGCCGGGTCAAGGTCAGCGTTCCGGGCGACACCGGTGCCCTCGGGCAGGGCATCGGGGTGGACGTGAGCTGGAAGGCCGGGGAGCAGCCGGTGGTGAACACCTCCGGACTGACCGGGCTCTTCGCCGTGGACTTCGACCCGAACGATCCCAAGGCGCTGTTCGCGGTCGTCGTCGAGGCGCTCCGGCTGGTCAACGCCGCGCTCTCCCAGGCGGACGCCGGCAGCGGACCGCTGGACAAGAAGATCCCGCTGCTCGGCCGCTCCGCCCGGCAACTGCTCGGCGCCGACGAGAGCGGCGTCGGCAAGGATGTCACCTTCGCCGCCGACGGCGCGAACTTCCTGCTCAAGGACGGCAGCCGCAAGGACGACGCCGGTTTCGACGCCCGGCTCGAGGGGCGGACCGTGGTGATCGGCAGCCAGGCGTACCGGGTGCTGAAGCAGGTGGACGCGCAGACGCTGCGGATCGACGCGGCGGGCACCCCGAAGCCGGCGGACGGCACCGCCTACGCGCTGCGGCCGGAACTCGCCGACGCGCTGGACCGGCTCCTCGCCGCGCCCCCGGACAACCTCCAGGACGCCCTCGACGTGCTCAACAACGCCATCGGCGCGGGCAGCGGGGTCAGCTTCACCGTGGATCAGCGCGAGGGCGGCCCGTTCCTGCGGATCGGGCTGGACTGGAAGCGGAACTTCCACACCGGCGGTCCGCTCGCCTTCGGCTGGGGCGGCGGCAAGGACCTGATCAGCCTGGACAGCTCCGGCACCTTCGCCCTCGACGTCTCGGCGAACGCCAAGCTCGGGCTGCTGCTGCCGCTGCGCCTGGACGCCGCGCCGATCCTCGACCACACCTCCTCGGCCAGCGTCACCGTCTCGGGCGGGATCACCAAGGGCGCCATCGCCGCCCGGGTCGGCCCGCTCGCCCTCGACCTCGGCACGGATCCCGACTTCGCGACCGTCAAGGCCAACCTCCGCGTCGGGCTCGGCGGGTTGACCGAGGACGGACCGATCAGCGGCCTGCTCGGGCTGACCCCGCAGTTCAGCACCGCGGGCGTCGACTGCGGCGATGGGGTCGGCGGCGCCAACGTGCCGATCTGCGCCCGCGCCCCGCTCTTCGTCAACAACTGCGAGCCGGCCGACGCCACCAACCTGCTCACCTTCACCATGGGCCTGGACCTCACGCCCACGGCGAACACCCCGAACCTGGACTCCTGCTTCGCCAACCTGACCATGAAGCTCACCGACTTCAACGTCGGCATCGACGGCTACCTGGCGAAGGTGGAGGAGGCGCTCCGGCTGGCCAGCTTCGACGGCAAGCTGCCCCTGGTCGGCGACGACCTGCAGCAGGGCCAGCGGTTCGTGGCGCAACTCCGCGAGCAGATCAAGGCGGCGATCGGCCCGGTGCTGGCCGACGCCACGCTGGACAGCGCCGGCCTGAACGCCGCGCTCAAGGAGGCGCTCAAGCCGGTCGACGAGAACGTCACCGCCGAGGTCAGCTGCCGTACCGGGGTGGCCACCCCCTGCCAGCCGGAAGACTTCCAGGCGGTCCGGATCAAGCTCATCTCGGCCAAGGGCGACCCGTCCGCCAGCGGCGGCTGCCAGACCGGCTGCGCCGAGGCCAACGTGCCGCTCGACCTGGGCATCCCCGGCCTGTCGCTGAAGGCGAAGAAGGGCGCCGCCGACGGCATCAAGGCCAAGCTGGGCTGGAAGCTGCACCTGGACCTGGTCCTCGACCGGGACGAGGGCTTCTACATCCCCACCCACGACGGGGACACGACGCCCGAGGTGCAGATCGGCGGCAGCTTCGACACCACCGGCGATCTGGCCGCGCAACTCGCGTTCATCCAGGTCAACGCCACCAAGCAGGGCGCCGACCCGCTGGTGCGGGCGTACTTCGGCATCGACCTCAAGGGCTCGCCGGCGGAGAAGAGCTGCTTCGACCCGACGGTCACCGCGGACTGCACGGCGGACCCGGACGCCAAGCTGACCCTTGCCGAGTTCGGTGACCTGGGCTCGCTGCTCGCCACCGACCTCACCGCCAAGGTCGACATCGACTGGAAGCTGGCGGCGGTGGTGAACACCGGCGACGAGGTCGGCTCCGCCCTGCCCGGCATCAGCGCCCGCTTCGGCCTGAAGTGGGGCCTGGAGCACAAGCAGGGCTCGCTCACCGCCACCGGCGACGGCGTCACCACGCCGCTGAAGGTGACCTTCACCGACATCGCGCTGGACGCGGGTGCCTTCTTCGACAAGATCCTCAAGCCGGTGGTGGCGAAGCTCAAGGCGGTCACCGGCCCGCTCCAGCCGGTCATCGACACCCTCTACGCGCCCATCCCGGTGCTGTCGGACCTGTCGAAGGCCACCGGCGGACCGGACATCACCCTGGTCTGGCTCGCCAAGACGTTCAGCACCCTCAACGGCGGCCCGAAGCTGGACTTCGTGGACACCGTGCGGGCGGTGATCACCTTCGTGAACCGGATACCGGACTGCGATTCCGGCTGTTCCATTCCGCTCGGCCAGTTCCTGGTCGACCCGGCGAAGGCGCTCACCACCGAGGTGTCGCCCGCCTCCGCGGAGAGCCTGATCAAGCGGGACGACCCGTTCACGCAGGCGAAGTCCGCCAGCGAGGTGAAGGCGAAGATCGACGACGCCGCCGGCGACGACGGGGAGAAGCTGTTCACCCCGAAGAACCCGGGGGAGAAGTCCAACGCGGAGAAGACCGGCTTCAGCTTCCCGATCTTCGACAACCCCGGCTCGCTGTTCGGGCTGCTGCTCGGCCAGGACGTCGAGCTGGTCAGCTTCGACTCCGGTCCGCTGGCGCTCGGCTTCAGCTGGCGGCAGTCCTTCGGCCCGGTCTACGCCCCGCCGCCGGTGCTGGTCACCCTCTCCGGCAGCGCCTCGGTCACCGCCCGGTTCATCGCCGGACTGGACACCGCCGGCATCCGGCACGCCGTCGAGGCGGCGACCGACGGCACGAAGCTCGACGCGGTCAGCCTGCTCGACGGGCTGTACTTCAAGACCGCCGACAGCACCGGCAAGCCGGTCCCGGTGGTCACCCTGCGCGGCGAGATCGGCGCCGGTGCCGAGGTCAGCGTGCTGATCGTCAAGGTCGGCATCCAGGGCGGCATCCGACTCACGGTCGGCTTCAGCTGGAACGACCCGAACAACGACGGCAAGTTCCGCACCAGCGAGTTCCTGCAGGCGCTGCTGGTGAATCCGATCTGCCTGTTCACCACGAGCGGGCAGCTCTCGGTCTTCCTCAAGGTCTACGTCACCATCGACCTGTTCCTGTTCTCCAAGACCTTCGACTTCACCCTGGTCGACGCGACCCTGCTCGACTTCCGGGCGCAACCCGACTGCTCCCCGCCGCCACCGGAACTCGGCGGCACCGTCGGGGACACCCTGGTGGTCTTCGCCGGCAAGTTCGGCACGAAGGACCAGCGCGGCCACAAGGCCTGGGACAACACCGCCGACACCTACGCCGGTGACGTGGTCAAGGTGTACGCGCTGCACTACGCCGACGCCGGCACCGAGGGCGCCAGCGACGACTTCGACGGCTTCGCGGTCGAGGCGCTCGGCCGCAAGCAGGAGTTCCTCGACCCGTCCCTGACCCGGGTGGTGGTCGACGGGCGCGGCTACCAGGCCGGCTCCGACAAGGTCTCTCTCTCGGTGCTGCTGCTCGGCGACGGCGACACCAGCGGCGACGGCACGAAGACCTCGTCCTTCGACAAGACCGCCGTGGTGCTCGGCTCCGACGGAAAGGACCAGATCCGCACCGGCACCGGACCGGCGTACGTGGACGGGCGCGGCGGCGACGACGTGATCGTCACCGCCGAGGCGCCCGGCGCGGTCAGCCGGATCGCCGGCGGACCCGGAAAGGACTCCATCACCACCGGCGACGGCAACGACGTGGTGGCCGGCGACAGCGGCCTCGGCGGCACCGACCGGGCCGCCACCACGGTGCACACCTCCGTCGGCGACAAGACCCTCACCGGGCTGATCGACTGGACGACCCTGACCGACCCCACCGCCGCGAGCGGCGGCGAGGACGACCACGTCACCGTCGGGCACGGCGCCAGCCGGGTCTACGGCAACGGCGGCGACGACGTGCTCGGCGTGGTGGTCGACGGCCGGCCCAACGGCAAGAACACCTTGGTCGGCGGCCCGGGCGGCGACACGATCAACGGTGGCCGGGGCGACGACACCATCCACACGTACGACACCACGATTCCCGCCGACGTCGACCAGGCCGGCAGCGGCGACATCGGCCTGACCAACCAGGTGGACACCGGCGCCGGCCAGGACACCGTGTACGGCAGCGCCGGCGTCGACCTGGTCGTCTCCCACTCCGCCAACGGCCAGACCGGCCGCGTCTACGGCTACGGCGGCGACGACGTGCTGGTCGGCGGCTACGGCACCGACGAGCTGTTCGGCGGCCCCGGCCAGGACTACCTGATCGCCGAGCCGTCGCAGGTGGGTGAGCCGGGTGCCACCGACGGGTACGGCCCATTCCGCCAGGTCACCCACCAGCCGCTACCGGCCGGCACCCAGCCGCAGAACAAGCTGCTCGTCGGCGGTCTCGGCAGCGACCACCTGATCGGCGGCGACGGCGGGGCGACGATCTTCGGTGACCGGCACCTGCCCGCCGAGACGTGCGTCGACGCCTCCCTCGCCGACGCGCAGCCCGCTCCCGCCGACCAGGGCGCGGCCGACCTGATCCTCGGCGGCGCCGGAGTGGAGGTGGTCTCCGCCGGCAGCGGCGACGACCGAGCCGACCTCGGCGGCGGCGACGACCGCGCCTGCGGCCAGCTCGGCGACGACACCCTGCACCTGGGCGGCGGCAACGACCGGGCCTGGGGCGGCGCCGGCGTCGACCAGCTGCACGGCGACGACGGTGACGACCTGCTCTTCGGCAACGCCGGCGACGACGGCCTCTACGGCGACGCCGGGCAGGACACCGCCGAGGGCAACGAGGGCGGCGACCAGGTCTTCGGTGGCCCGGACGCCGACGTCCTCTACGGTGGTTCGCGCGTCGCCGGCGCGAGCGACGGCCGGGACCTCCTCTACGGCGAGGAGGGCGCCGACCGGATCGTCGGCGACAACGGCACCCCGCGGATCGGGGACGTCGGACCGTACCCGCTGGACCTGGCCGGTGACGTGGCCGGGGCCGGCGCCGGGGACGTGATCTCCGGCGGCGGGGACGACGACGTGGCGTACGGCGGGCTCGGCGGCGACCGGATCAACGGCGACGCCGGGGACGACCAGCTCGAGGGCAACAACGGCGCCGACCTGATCCACGGTGACCTCGGCCGGGACGAGATCGTCGGTGGCTCCTCGCAGGAGCCGACCGCCGGCACCGGCCGGCCGGACAGCGGCGACGAGCTGTACGGCGACGCGGACGCCGACCTGATCGCGGGGGACAACGCCCGGTTCACGCCGGCCGGCGCCGACGCGACCCGGGTCACCCAGGGCCGGTCCGGCCCGGCGCGCAAGGTCACCCTGCTCGACCTCGGGTTCACCCCGGCGGCCGGCACCAGCGGCGGCGACCTGATCTCCGGTGGGGACGCCGACGACGTGATCTTCGGCCAGGGCGGACCGGACCGGGTGCACGCCGACGCCGGGAACGACTACGCCGAGGGCGGCCCGGGCTCCGACTGGGTCGAGGGCAACGCCGGCGACGACGACCTGGTCGGCGGCTCCAGCACCGCGTACGACGGATCCGGGGCGGCCACCACGGGCCAGCCGGACACCGCGGACGCCGTCTTCGGCGGACCCGGTTCCGACGCGATCATCGGCGACAACGGCGCGGTGCTGCGCCCGCTGCCAGGTGAGCAGCCGACCGCGGTGACCGTGCGGCTCGGCGCCGACGGCAACCCGTTCGGGCCGCGGATCGTGGTGCTGCTGGACCGGGCGGCGGCCACCGCCAACCGGTACGGTGACGACCGGCTCAGCGGCGGCGACGGCGTGGACGCCCTCTGGGGCCAGGACGGCGACGACGCGCTCACCGGTGACGGCGACGGCGACTACCTGGAGGGCAACGGCGGCGCGGACAACCTCCGCGGTGACAGCGCCCTCGGCGGGGCGGGCCGCCAGGCGGTCACCCCGCTGGCCGACCCGGGCTGGCCGGGCGAACCGTCGCCGCCGGCCGAGCTGGTCGGCGCCGGCGCCCCGGCCGGGCAGGACGACCTGATCGGCGGCAGCGCGGCCGCGGGCTTCCGGGACACCGGGGACGTGGTCGAGGGCAACGGCGCCGACGACGTCATCCTCGGCGACAACGGCTCGCTGCTGCGGACCGTGATCACGGTCAATGGGAAGCAGACCGAGCGGGTCTACACCGAGCGGTACCCGTCCGGCGCCGTGCCGGCCGACGCCACGGTGGCCCGTACCCACGACCCGGCGTTGCCGGGCCCGTCCACCCGGTTCTGCACCACCGCCCAGGCCACCTGCGAGCCGGCCGGCGCCTTCGGCAACGACCAGCTCTACGGTGACGCCGGCAACGACGGGATCTGGGGCCAGGACGGCGACGACCTGATCCGGGGCGGCGCCGGCGACGACGACCTCTTCGGTGAGCTCGGCGCCGACACCCTGTACGGCGACGACGGCCGGGACGCCATCCTCGGCGACCGGGGCGGCGTGGTGAACCAGTACCTCAACGCCGACGACGTGGCGGCGCTGGGCTTCACCGTCACCCTGTCGTCGGTGCCGCAGGAGACGTTCACCGGGTTCCGGGCCGGGGACTATGACCGGCGGGTGGACCTGCTGCACGACACCGACGGCGACGCCTGGATCGGCAGTTCCACCTCGGCGCCGATGCCGCACGCCGGGCTGACCGCCGGCGCGGGTGACGTCATCCGCGGCGGGGCCGGGGCGGACAACATCCACGGCGGCTTCGGCGACGACGTCGCCAACGGCGACAGCGGCGGTGACCAGGTGTTCGGTGGGGAGGGCTCGGACGTGCTCTGGGGCGGCAAGGGCTGCGACCCGGTGCTCGACGCGACCAACCCGCAGTGCCTGGTCGGCGGCGTGTTCAGCGCCGCCGCCCGAGGCGACCACGACCAGTACGTGGACCACCTGTTCGGCGGTGCCGGGGCGACCAGCGGTCCGGCGGTGACCGCCGTGCTCAGCTCCGACCTGCTGGACTTCCGCCCGCGCGGCTCCTACCCGGACAACTGCGCGGCCGGGGCCTGGCCGGTCGACCTCACCTCGGGGACAGTCGACCCGTGCCGTTGGTTCGAGGCGACGAACATGGACAACGACGACGTGGCCGACAACCAGCATCACCACGGCACCGACTGGATCTACGGCGGCTGGGACCGGGACGTGCTCCAGGGCGACGTCACCGCCAACGGTCCGAACAACGGCGACCGGCTGTTCGACTGGAACGGCGCCTACAACCTGTTCACCCACTGCAACTCGGCGTACGGCGGGTTCAACGACGTCCGCCAGCACAGCCCGGCGATGCAGGACTTCCTCACCCGGCTGGCCTGGGCCACCGGCGCGGGTCGCAGCGCCTCCGACGTGACCACGGCGGGCACCTCGGCCTTCCTGGAGTTGTCCTACGTCTACCCGAGGGACAACAAGGAACAGGGAGCCGGGGCGGCATTCCCGGGCACCCCGGGGCACTTCGACGAACCGTCCTGCACCGACTGACCGATCACCGGGGCCCGGCTCCCCTGCGGGGGACCCGGGCCCCGGCGCGTCTGCCCCCTGCGGGGCCGCGCAGCCTCGCTCGAGGTCCGGCACAAGTTCCCGGAAAGTGTCCCCTCAGCGGCGCGGGCACACTTTCAGGGAACTTGTGCGGATCTTGGTCGGGTCCACCGGGGCAACGACCGGTTGAGGTGGGTTGGGCAGACCTCGACCGGTGGATTCCGGGTCAGCGGGTGGGGCGGGCGCCCTTGAGGCGGCGGCCCAACTCCCGGGCAATCTCCCGGTTGGCGTCCCGTTCGGCGATGGCCTGCCGCTTGTCGTACGACTTCTTTCCTCGGGCCAGGCCCAGCTCGACCTTGGCCCAGCCGTTGGAGAAGTACATCGACAGGGGCACCAGGGTCACCCCACCCTCGCGCAGCTTCTCCAGGATCCGGCCGATCTCGATCCGGTGCAGCAGCAGTTTGCGGGTGCGCCGCGGCTGGTGGTTGGTCCAGGTGCCGTAGCCGTACTCGGCGATGTGCAGGCCGTACAGCATGATCTCGCCGTCGCGCTCCTGGGCGAACGCGTCGACCAGCGACGCCCGCCCCTCGCGCAGCGACTTCACCTCGGTGCCGGCCAGCACGATCCCGGCCTCGTACGTCTTGAGGATCGTGTAGTCGTGCCGCGCCTTCTTGTTGGAGGCGATGAGCTTCCGCCCGTGCTCCCTGGCCACGCCCCACCCCCGTGCTGTCGGCCCCAGAGCAGGATAAGCGAACGGTCAGCTCGGCATCGCCACGGACGCCGGCTCCCGGGGTCCGGCGCAGCCACTAGCTCGGGCCGTCGGAACCGGGACGGACGAGGCCCGTCTCGTACGCGGCCACGACGAGTTGGGCCCGATCCCGCGCCCCAAGTTTGACCATCGACCGGTTGACGTGGGTCTTGACGGTGGCGGCGCTGAGGAACAGCATGCGGGCGATCTGGAGGTTGGACAGGCCCCGGCCGACCATCGCGAGGACCTCCCGCTCCCGGTCGGTCAGCACGTCCAGCCTCCGCGGATCGGGCCGATGAGGTGGGTACGCCACGAAGGTCTCCACCAGCGACCGGGTTGCTCTGGGCGAGAGCAGGGCCTGTCCGGCGGCAACCGTTCGGATGGCGGCCCGCAGTTCGGTCGGGCTGACGTCCTTGGTGAGGAAGCCGCTCGCCCCTGACCGGAGAGCCTCGAAGACGTTCTCGTCCTGCTCGTACGTGGTCAACACCAGCACTCGGACGCCTGGACCGACGTTCCGGTCGGTGAGGATGCGGCGCGTAGCGCCCAGCCCGTCCAGGACTGGCATCCGGATGTCCATGAGGACGACGTCGGGGCGATGTTCCCGGGCGAGGGCAACTGCCACCTGCCCGTTCTCCGCTTCCCCGACCACCCTGATGTCGCCGTCTTTCTCGCACAGCGTCCGCAGCCCCGTCCGGACCATCTCCTGGTCGTCGGCGAGCACGACCCGGAGAGTCATCGGGTACCGCCCGTCGGCAGGCGGGCCTCGACCAGGAATCCGCGGCTGTCGCCCGAGACGGGGCCGAACGACAAGGTGCCGCCCAGGGCGGCCACGCGTTCCATCATCCCCTGCAGGCCCGAACCTGGAACCTGCCGGTCGGTGGGCGACGGTTGGCCGGCGGCGTGCCCGTCGTCCCGCACCTCGACCCGTACCTCGTCGGTGCCGCGTTCGACGACGACGGCGACCGAGGTGGCTCGAGCATGGCGCAGCACGTTCGTCAGGGACTCCTGAACGATCCGGTAGATCGCCAGCTCGACGGCGGTTCGCAAAGGCACCGGACCGCGCTGGACGCGCAGCGAGGCGGTGAGCCCGTCCGAGCGAACCGCGCCGACGAGATCCGGCAGTTGGGCAAGGCCGGGCGTCGGGACCCGTTCCGGCCACTCCGGCTCGGCGTTTCTGACGCCACGCCGCGACCCGGAGCCGTCGTCCGGCTGGCCGGCGGTGTCCTTTCGGAGGACGGCAATGGTGCTGCGCAGGTCCGCCATCGCGTCCCTGGTGGCCGAGCGCACCATCTCGACCGCCTGCTTCGCGCGTGCGGGGTGGCTGTCGATGCTCTCTGCGGCGACCCCGGCCTGGATGCTGACGACGGCGACCGTGTGTGACAGCACGTCGTGCAGGTCGCGTGCGATGTTCAGTCGCTCGGCCGCGAGGCGTCGCTGATGCTCCTGCTCCGCCATCCGCAGTCGCACCGCCGCCTCGGCACGCAGGGCTCGGCGGCTGCGCAGGCTGTCACCGAGGAGCAGCAGCACCGTCAGCAGGGCGACGTCGAACATGGTCGCCAGTGCGACCTGGCCGACCGGCTCCGCTCCCGCGTCGAGGAGCCGGAACGGCACGCCGATGGCCATCACGCCACTGACCACGGCCACACCCCACCGCAGATGCCCCGCCCAGGCCACCACGAACAACGGGATCCCCAGTGCCAGCGCCGGGGAGAACCCTGGAACGCCGAAGAACAGCGCGGCGTACAGGCTCGCGCAACTTCCGGCGAGCGCAGTCCGTGGCGCGTGCCGCGCGGCGCCAGTCCAGCTCCCGACCAGCGCTACCGCCGCGACCACCGCCAGGTCGACCGGCCGCGCCGGAAAGTCATCCGATTCCGCCGCCGCGGCGACCATGACGGCCGTCACCACCCCGGCGCCGGCCACGTCCGCCGGTAGGCGCCTCCACCAGCCCGCACGCACCGGCCAAGTTTAGGGGCGAACGTCGAACCGGTCACGGCTCTGCGCGTACCGCATCCGCGGTATCTCGAACGATCCCCGCAGCCGACGCCGCGAGCGTCTCAGGCTCCTTACGCTCGCTCGACGAGCCGCCGCACCGGATCTGCCGGTGACCCTGATCCGGGAGGTGATGTCTGGCATGTCTATCCACCCCGTGTCCTCCCCGCCCGCCCCGCGTTGGCGTCGGCGCGGGTTCCTGGCCGTCCTGCTAGCCATCCCCGCCGGTGCGGCCGGTGTCACCTCCGGTGTCCTGGGTCTGTTGTGGGCCAACGCCGTCATCGACACCGCCGGCCGGACGGATTTCGTCCGCCCGCTCGCCATCCCCCCGCTGGCCACTAGCCGTGTCGAGAACGGACGCCGCGTGTTCGACCTGCGGGCCATCGAGGGCACCCGCGACTTCGGTCTCGGCGACCGGCAGACCGCAACTTGGGGGTTCAACGGCTCCTACCTCGGTCCGACGCTACGAGCCAAGCGAGGCGAGCAGATCCAGATCAACGTCAGCAACGAACTCGGCGAGAAAACGACGGTGCACTGGCACGGCCACCACCTGCCCGCGGCGATGGACGGCAACCCGCACCAACTGGTCGAACCCGGCGAGACCTGGAGCCCCGCCTGGCAGATCGACCAACCGGCCGCCACCACCTGGTACCACCCACACTTGCACGGCTCAACCGCCGCCCACGTCTATCGTGGGCTGGCCGGCATGTTCATCCTCGACGACGCCGACAGCGCCACCCTCGGCCTGCCGTTCACGTACGGCGTGGACGACATCCCGCTCATCGTGCAGGACAAGTCCTTCGACACCGACGGCCAACTCCACGACGGGGACCCGACGTTCAGCCCGGTCGGCTTTCTCGGCGACACCATCGTCACCAACGGCACGACCAACGCCTACCACGACGTCACCACGGAACTGGTGCGCCTGCGCATCCTCAACGGCTCCAACGCCCGCCTCTACGACTTCGGCATGCACGACGACCGCGGCTTCTCCCTCATCGGCACCGACGGCGGCCTGTTGCCCGCCCCCTACCGCACCAACCGGGTGCGCCTCTCGCCTGGCGAGCGGGCCGAGATCGTCGTGCGCCTGCGGGCGGGCGAGGACGCCGTGCTGCGTAGCTACCCACCGGACCTGGGCACCGACTTCTGGAACGAGCGGTTCGCGGGCGGCGACGACACCTTCGACATCCTGCAACTACGGGCCGCCGACAGCCTCGCCTCCTCACCGGCGTTGCCGGAACGCCTCGCCGACCCGCCCGACCTCGACGCCGCCGACGCCAAGAAGACCCGCACGTTCCGGCTGGGCGGCTCCAACATCAACGGCAAGAAGATGGACATGAGCCGGATCGACGAGGCCGTCGAGGTGGACACCGCCGAGATATGGGAGGTCACCAACCCCGGCAACACCCCGCACAACTTCCACGTGCACGACGTCCAGTTCACCGTCCTCGACATCGACGGCCGCCGCCCGGCACCCGAACTGTCGGGTTGGAAGGACACGATCTACGTGGAACCCGGCACCACGGCCCGGCTGATCCTCCGCTTCTCCGACTACACCGACCCCGACATCCCGTACATGTTCCACTGCCACGTCCTGCGGCACGAGGACCGCGGCATGATGGGCCAGTTCCTCGTCCTGCGGAAAGGCCAGGGCCCCGGCCGGCCACCGGCGGCAGAGCATGATCACCAAGGATCCGGCGGTGGGCTGCTGCCCGACAGGCCGCCGGCGGGTGCCGGCATCAGGGTTCGACGGTAGCCACTGCCGTCCTCGGCGGCTGATCGACTCCAGGTCGCGGGGGGGGGGGGGGGCGGGGGGGGGGGGGGGGGGGGGCCGGGGGGGGGGGGGGGGGGGGCAAGGGCGGGACGGCCGGGACGGGGGCGGGCCGGGGTTTCGGGGGGGCCGGCCTCGGTCGT
>NZ_JBIAHQ010000010.1:0-31327 GCF_042870725.1 Micromonospora sp. NPDC006431 | reverse complement strand
CCCGGCCACCTGGAGTGAATCAAGCCAGGGCTGCTCCGACCGGCGGCGGGTGCCGGTCGCCGGCGGTACGCCTTGATCCCCCCACCACAGGTCAACCGGTGCGGGCCAGCCGTATGGCGAGGGCGGCGAAGCCGACGGCCTGGAGCGTGGCGCCGGCGACCTCGAACCACTCGGTGCCGGCGATCAGGCCGGTCACGTGCAGCACCGGCCAGCAGCAGATCGTGGCCGCGGCCCAGGCCGGTGCGGTCCGGGCGCGCAGCAGGGCGATACCGAGCAGCAGCGTGCCGAGGATGTTCCCGGCCACGAAGAGCAGGAGCCACGGGATCGCGGCTTCGCCGGCGGCGTCCAGCACGGCTGCGTAGTCGCCGGTGGGGCCGCCCCGCTCGGCCATGGCGAGGTCGACGAAACCTCTCATCACGGCGCCGAAGTACGCCACGTACCCGGCGATCATGAGTGATCCGCCGATGAGGCCGAGCCGGTTCGCCCGGTGCCGGGTGAACCCGATGGCGCCGAGCGCGGCCGGGATGATGAGCAGGCAGCCGAGCAGGGCCGCGATGGTGCTCACCCGCAGTGGCGCCGGGTGCGCGGCGGCGAGCGCGAGGGCGTCCGCGCCGGTCTCGTCGCTGCCGCCGTCGCGGGTGGCCCAGGCGTAGGCGGCGTTGGCGACCACGAACCCCCACGGGGCGAGCAGCATGGCGGCAGCGGTGCCGACGCGGCGCAGCGCGTCGGTCGAGGCGACCGCGACCTTGCGGTCGAGGGTGGCGGTCATGACGCGGCCACCGCCGCCCGGCGCAGGCCCGGCCAGATCAGCGCCAGCGCGGCCACCGTGACGCCGAGACCGACGCCGAGGAGAACCTCGTTGGCGGCGGAGATGCTGTCGTCGCCGAACGCCGGCAGCACGGCGAGCCCGGACAGGATCCGGGTGACGATCACCGTGACGAGGCCGCCGCGCCTTCCGCGCCAGGCGAACCAGGCGCCGGCGAGGGTGATCGCGCCGAGCAGCGTGATGACCACCGCCGCGGCGAGCGGCGGCTGGCCCTCCCCGCCCACGCCGAAGAACCCGGTGGCCAGGTCGCCGAGGCCGAGCAGGCCGGCGAGTACGAGACCGATGGTGAAGGTACGGGTGTGTCTCACGATTGCCTCCTTGAGCGGATGTCCTGGCCAGCAGTCTTGGCCCGGACCGCACCGTCGGGCATCGGGGCGGACTCGGGAATCGGAGTGCGGGGAGGTACGGAAGCGATCTCCGTGCTGGCACGCATCCGCACCGGTTGCCGGAGGGCTTACCGTGGGGCCATGACCCTGCCGCGGCTGGTTTCGTACGGCCTGGCGGCGTTCGCCGCCGCGCTCGTCGGCGCGGGTGGCTGGCTGCTGTCGATTGCCGCCGATCCCGGTCAGGTCGCCTACTTCGCGACCGCCTGCCTCCTCGCCACCGCCTCGGTGGGCCTGGGCGTGCTGGTCGCGACGAAGCGCCCGACCAACGTGATCGGTGCGCTGCTCACGTTCTTCGGACTGCTCGCGATCTGGGTCGCCTGGACCGACGTCTACGCGTACGTCGTCGCGCACCGGCCGGGAGCGCTGCCGGTGTCGTCGCTCCTGGCCACGGTGAGCCAGGGCGCCTGGATGCTCAACTACGTGCCGGCGGCGCTGCTCATGCTGCTCTTCCCGGACGGGCGGCTGCTGCCCGGGCGGCGCTGGCAGGTGACGGCGGTCGGCCTCCTGGTGGTGCCGGCAGCGTTCATCGTGCTCACCGGTCTCGACCCCGCCCCGTTCCCGGAGCCGTTCGCGGGTGCGGACCATGCGTTCGGCACCCCGCCGCCGGCGCTGGCGCGGGTGCTGAAACCGATCGCGTTCGTGCTGCTGCCCGGGCTGCTCGCCCTGCTCGTCGCGTCCGCCACGGCGATGGTGGTGCGCTACCGGCGGGCCGCCGACCCGATCCGCCGCGCGCAGCTGAAGTGGTTCGCGCTCGGCGCGTTGTTCCTGCCCGCGACGCTGCTGCTGTGCTGGCTGAGCTATCTGCTGCTCGACGGGCCGGACCTCGCCGTGGCCGGGCTCGCCGCCACGTTGATCGCGATCCCGGCGGCCACCGCGGTCGGCATCCTCCGCCACGACCTGTACGACGTGGACAAGGCGCTGAGCGCCACCGTCACCTACGGCCTGGTCACCGCCGCGCTGCTGGCGTTCTACACGGTCGCCGCCTTCGTCGTCGGCGTCGTGGCGGGGCGCTCGTCGCCGGCGGCGGCGGCCGGTGCCACCGCGGTCTGCGCGCTCGTGCTGTCCCCGTTGCGCGTCCGGTTGCAGCATCGCGTGGACCGCCGGCTCTATCCCGCCCGCCAGGCGGCACTCGCGGCGATCGAGGACCTCCGCGACCGGATGCACGCCGGCGAGGCGGCACCGGAGCGACTCGAGGAAACCCTGCGGCAGGCGCTGCGTGATCCCAAGCTGCGTATCGGGTACCGGATGCCTGGCACGGACGAGGTGGTCAGCGCGACCGGGGCGCGGTTCGAGGCGGCCGGCGAGCCGACCCCGATCCGGCTGGGCGGACAACAGATCGGCGTGCTCGTGCGCGGCGAGACCACCCGCGAGCTGATGCGCGAGCTGGCCGACCCCTGCGCGCTGCTCGTCGAGGTGGTCCGGCTGCGGTTGCAGCTACGCCGGGCGCTGGGCGACGTGGAGGCCAGCCGGGCACGGCTGCTGCGCGCCGGGTACGCCGAGCGGGTGCGGCTGGAACGCGACCTGCACGACGGTGCCCAGCAGCGCCTCGTGTCGCTCGGCATGGCGCTGCGGCTCGCCCAGCGGCACCTGTCCGAGACCGACGTCGCCGGCCTGCTCGACCAGGCGGTCGCCGAGCTGGGCACCGCGGTCGCGGAGCTGCGGCAGATCGCGCACGGGCTGCGCCCGTCCAGCCTGGACGAGGGGTTGGCCAACGCGCTGGCGATGCTGGCCCGCGGCGTGCCGCTGCCGGTCACGCTCGACATCGGCGCCGAGCCGGTGCCCGAGGAACTGGCCACCACCGCCTACTACGTGGCCAGCGAGGCGCTGGCGAACGTGGTCAAGCACTCCGCCGCCACCAGCGTGCACCTTCGGGTGTTCCGAACCGACGACCAGCTGAGGGTGACCATCCGGGACGACGGCGTGGGCGGGGCGTGCGTGCGGCCGGGCGGTGGGCTGGCGGGCATCACCGACCGGGTGGCCGCCGCCGGGGGCGCACTCACCGTGGCCGGCCGACCCGGCGACGGGACGCTCGTCGAGGCGGTGCTGCCGTGCGGATCGTGATCGGTGAGGACTCCGCGCTGTTCCGGGAGGGGCTGGCCCGGTTGCTCGCCGACGCCGGTCACGAGGTGGTCGGCAAGGCGGTCGACGCGCCGAGTCTGCTGGTCGCCGTCGAGGAAGCCGAGCCGGACCTGGCCGTCATCGACGTACGAATGCCGCCCGACCACACCGACGACGGCGCCCGCGCGGCACGCCAGATCCGCACCCGCCACCCGCAGCTCGGCATCGTGCTGCTCTCCCAGCACGTGGAGACCCGGCACTCGGTGGACCTGGTCACCGGCGGGCGGTTCGGCTATCTGCTCAAGGACCGGGTGCTCGACGTCGACGACTTTCTCGACGCCCTGCGGCGGGTGGCCGCGGGCGGGTCGGCGCTCGATCCGGAGGTGGTCACCCGGCTCATCGGCCGCCGCCCGCCTGACGACCCGCTCAGCACCCTGACCGCCAGGGAGCGGGAGGTTCTGGCGTTGATGGCCGAGGGGCGCACGAACGTCGGGATCGCTCGCCGGCTGTGGCTCACCGAGCGGACGGTGGAGGCGCACGTCAGCTCCATCATGGCCAAGCTCGACCTGGCCGCGTCCGACGAGGACCACCGACGCGTCCTGGCTGTGCTGGTCCACCTCCGCCGGGCCACGGCCTGACCGTTCGTCAACCGCGTCGCCTGGTCGGGCCTCGCCGACGCGCAGCGCGGCATCCAGGAGGGCGCGCGGTGGAGTCATTTCCGCTACCGCATTGGTGGTCCTCCGGCGCGCTGCGTCACTACTTCTCCACCCGCGCCGAGCTGCTCGCCTTCGCCTGCGAGCAGGTCATCGATCAGGTGACCGAGCGGATCCAGGGACTGCGGCACACCGGCGACCCGGCCCAGGCGGTCCGTGCCATCCTGCTGGAGACCATGCCGGTCGACGAAACGCGCCGGTCGCGCAGCTCGATGCGTACCTCACCGACCTCACGGGCGTCGAATTCACCGAGTAGCCCGGCGAGCTGATGACGCCCCGGCGCGCTCGTGAACCCTGGTTGGAGCAGTGATACTCACTCGGCCCAGGGTGGCAATCTCCGTACTCTCCTGCATGTGAAGACGCTGCTCCGCTCGCTGGACGGGATCGAGTTCGCCGAGACGGCGGCCGGTGTGCCGCTGGTCAGCGGAACCTTTCCCGAGGGCGAACACGACCGGGTCTGGCGGGCGTTGCGGGCCGAGCATCCCCGTACGGGTCTCTGGCCGGTGCTGGGCTGGACGGCCGGCACCGCGGCCGAGGGGACGTACAGCTGGTGCCGGCGGCACCAGGGGCCCACCTGGCTGGACGCCCTCTGCGAGGTCGACCCGGCGGAGCGGATGGCGCTGATCATCCGGTCCAAGCGGGAGTGGATCGTCGAGGACGACGAATCCGCTGACCCGCAGACGGCGGCGTGGCAGGAGGAGCGCCGGGCCGAGTTCGACCCGGCGCGGGTTGCCGAGGCGATCGGACCGCTGACGGAGATTCCGCCTGGGATCCGGCGCCAGACCGGTTCGTACCCGCCCACCGACGTGCTGCTGGTGCCGGCGGCGGCCGGCCACGAGGTGCTTGCCCTGGTGCCGGGACTCATGGCGACCATGAACAACTGGATGGGCGGCCCGTCGCACCCTGACCTGCACTACGCGGACCACGTCTTCGTGCTCCGGCACTGGGAGAAGGCCTGGGGCGCCGAGCTGTACCAGCCCGGCGTCGACAACCTGGAACTGGCCGTCACTCGCCCGCCGCGCGACCCGCTCACCGCCGCGACCTGCGCGATCGAGCAGTGGTCCTACTGCGACGACCTGTCCCAGATCCTCGGGGAGGTGGACGACGTGGCTCGCCGGCAGGCACCCGCCGATCACTGGTCCTTCTGGTGGGACTGACCGGCGGTGGCTGCTGGTTGATCCGAGACCGACGCCCGGTCCGGGAGGTGGCGATATCGGGTCGGCGCGGATACCGCCACCTGCGCGACCTGGAGTGGATCAAATCCGGGCTGGCGCGACCGGTGACGGGTGGCGGTCGCCGGTGGTCAGAGCCGCCGCCCAGCCGGTGGTGATGAACAGCAGCGCGGCGATGTAGGTCGTCATGACCAGGAGACCGTGCCCGGCCAGGTGGACGCCGGCCGCGTCCAGCGCGATCAGCAGGTCCGAGCCGAGGAACAGCGCCCCGCCGACCGCCACCCGCCCGGACACCCTGGCCGTGGCGGCGGCCATCAGGGACAGCGCCAGGCTGTAACCGAGCACCGGCAGCCGCAACGGCCCCAGCGCGCCCCAGAGCAGGGCGTTGGCGACCGCCCAGAGCGCCACGTACCCCAGGAGCGCCGGGACCGGCGGCCGGCGGCGCCGGACGAACGCGGTGAGGAACGCGAGCTGGGTGACCAGGAAGCAGCCCATGCCCAGCAGGAACGCGGCCGGTCCCGCGACGAGCAGGGCCACGTCCCCGGCGGTGGCAAAGACCAGGCCAACTGCGACGCCGTCGATCCGCCGCCGAACAGACCAGAGGTACGCCAGCAGCAGCGGGGCCAGCAGCGGCTTGGCCAGCCACTGGGTCGCGGTGGAGTCGAGCGCGACGCCGACCAGTTCGACCGCGGCGACGGCCCCGAACAGGGGCAACCAGGGGCGCCTCACCGGGCCGGCTGCCAGCCGGGCCGGCCGAAGACGTAGCCGAGACGGTCCCGCCAGGTACGGGCGGCCCGGGCGTCGGCCCAGATCGCGGCGAACTCGTGGGTGGCCACCCGCAGCGGGTTGTACGTGTTGATGTTCTTGGTGAGCCCGTACCGGACAGCGGCCCGTTCCGGCTCGAAGGTGCCGAAGAGCCGGTCCCAGACGATCAGGATGCCGGCGTAGTTGCGGTCCAGGTACTCGGCGTTGGCACCGTGGTGGACCCGGTGGTGTGACGGGGTGTTGAAGACCAGTTCGATCGGCCGGGGCAGCACGTTGATCCGCTCGGTGTGCAGGAAGAACTGGTAGAGCAAGCTGATCGACTGCTGCAGGAAGATCATCCACGGCGGGATGCCGAGCAGCGCCAGGGGCAGCCAGAACGGCAGCGAGGTCATCGGCGTCCAGCTCTGCCGCAGGGCGGTGGAGAGGTTGAAGTAGACGCTGGAGTGGTGGACCACGTGGCTGGCCCAGAACACGCGTACCTCGTGGTGCCCCCGGTGAAACCAGTAGTAGGCCAGGTCGTCGGCGAAGAACAGCAGCATCCAGGTCCACCAGTTGGCGGGGGAGAGGTGGACCGGCGCGACCAGCCACAGCGCCGCGTAGACGCCGGCGGTGACCAGCTTCCACGGCACGCCGATGAGCACGCTGCCCAGGCCCATCGACAGGCTGGTGGTGGTGTCGCGCAGCTCGTAGCCGCGTTCCTCGTCGTCGGGCAGGAGCCGGTAGGAGACCGCTTCGATGATGATGAGCAGCAGGAACGCCGGGACGGCGTAGAGCACGGCGGGGATCATGATCGGGCTTCCCTTCCGGACGGGGTGGTGGGGGCGGTGACCGGGGCGGTCAGCAGGGCCCGGGCGTGCCGGGCGGCGGCCGCGCCCTGGCCGGCCGCGATGGCGGCGGCGAGCCGGCGGTGGCCGGCGACGTCGAGCAGTTCGGCGGCCCGGCCGTCCGGCGGTACGTCGTCCACTGCCAGCGCGCCCGCCACCAGGCTGTTGAAGGCCAGCAGGTAGGCGGTGTTGCCGCAGCCGGTGACGATCAGCCGCCACATGGCGATGTCGGCGTCGTGCATGCGGGGCAGGTCGGGGGCGAGTGCCGCGTACTCCTCGGCGGCCCGGACCACCGCGGCGGTGACCGCTGGATCGCCGCGCTCGGCGCAGAGCCGGGCCGCGTCGATCCCGACGCAGGCCCGCATCTCCAGCATGTCGCGGACCAGCGTCTCGACCGGGAGTACGTCGCCCGACCGGGCCAGCGAGAGCGCCAGGTCCAGCCCGGCGTGCACCCGCCAGTCGAGCACCCGGGTCGCGCCGCCCTGGCTGACCCGGAGCAGGCCGAGCTGCTGGAGCCGGCGCAGCGCCTCCCGGACGGCGTGCCGGTTGACCTCGAACGCGGCGGCCAGCTCGCGCTCGCCGGGCAGCGTCTCCCCGGGCTGGTAACGGCCGCTGACGATGGCGTCGCGGAGCTGGCCGAAGACGTGGTCGGAGACCGAGGCGCGGGGTACGGGGGCGAAGGCCATGGCGGCAGTGTGGCCACCGACACCTCAACCCGTCAACTGGTTGGACCAGATGGTCTTCGCCATGCCGCCATCGTTGTTCGACAATGGAGTGGTGAGCGACATCGCCCTTTACCACCCGTACGTTGACTTCCGAGACGAGGCGTGGCTGAAGGGCGCCGTCCTGTACTGGCCGAAGATCGCCCGGATGCTCCCCGACACCATCTGGAACTGGTCCGACTCTGACCTGGTGCGACAGCTCCGGGACGAGCTCGACTGCATCGTCGACGTACGTCTTCGGCAGCGCGACTACGGCGGGCCGCTCGAGCGGGCCGAACAACTCTTCTTCCGGTTCCTCGATCGGCACGAGGAGGAACTGCTTCCCCGATATGGCGTCCGACGCCTCGGGATCGATCCGATCGTCCAGGACCGAGCCGACACCGGGCGCTTGGCGCCGCGCGATCCCCGTCTGGCGCCGGTGATGCCCGGCAAGATGCTGTGGTCCCTGGCGGATCGGTTGGCCGACAGCGGCCTACTGGTCCGGCTCGAGGACGTGCGCGCGGACGGCCGACGCCGGCCGCTGCCTCACCTGTGCCTGCACCGTGACCTCGCGACGCTCTATCTCGCGGTGCTCGCCGACGCCGTGGCCTCGGAGAACCGGATGGCGATGGTGACCGACCTGCCAGTGACCCTGGCGACGAGCGGCGGATGGACCACCGACTCGATGGCCGCCGCCCTGCTGGACGATGCGGCACCGGCCGCGTTCGCCCGCCCCGAACCCGCCCAGGCCTTCGCCGTCCTCGCGCTGGCGGTCGCCGTGCCGAAAGGTCTGCGCGACGTGCCGATCCGTCGAATCATCAAGGCCCGCCGAAAACTTCAGCCGCAGCTGCTCGCCTACCGCGCCTACCTCGACTCGCTGGCACCCGCCCTCGCCGAGCTGAGCGCGGTGCCGGACCCGGCCGTCCGGGCCGCCCACCTCGAGATGATGGTCGAACGGGAGATCGGCGGCCGGATCAACGCTACCGCCCGACAGCTGTCGAAGCTCGGCCTGGAGCCGGTCCGCGCCCTGCTCACCACGCAGACGCTGGTCCCGCCGGCGGCCCTCGCCGCACTCGGCAGCGCGTTGGACCTGCCGCCCGTGGTGACCGGATCGGGGGCGGTCGCGGCCACGGTCGTCAGTGCGACGGCCACCATGATGGGCGGGCGGGAGCAGCTCCGGGAGGCCCACCCGACCGGCTACCTGCTGGGGCTGCGTCGGGAACTAGGGCCCAGGGGTACGGTGGCTGCGGTGCGGGCTGCGTACCACCGTGCGGCGGGGGCGCTCCGCCTCCGGTGAGGCTACCGCCGGCGCCACCCTGCGGTGGCCGGGCGCGCACGCCTCGTATCCTTTCCGCCGGAAGGCCCGCGACATGGAAGGGAGTCGGTGTGAGCGACCGGGTCGAGACGTTGGAGTTCCAGGCCGAGGCCCGTCAGCTGCTCCAGCTGATGGTGCACTCGATCTATTCGAACAAGGACGTCTTCCTGCGCGAACTTATCTCGAACGCCTCTGACGCGCTGGACAAGCTGCGGCTGGAGTCGCTGGTCGACAAGGACCTGGCGGTCGACACCGCCGACCTGCACATCGAGCTCGAGGTCGACCGGGAAGCTCGCACGCTGACCGTGCGGGACAACGGCGTCGGCATGTCCCGCGACGAGGTGATCGGGCTGATCGGCACCATCGCCAAGTCCGGCACCGCCGAGCTGCTACGCAAGCTGCGCGAGTCCCAGGACGCCGCCGCCTCGCAGGAGCTGATCGGCCAGTTCGGGGTCGGCTTCTACGCCACCTTCATGGTGGCCGACAAGGTCACCCTGCTGACCCGGCGGGCCGGGCAGAGCGGGGGCACGCGCTGGGAGTCGACCGGCGAGGGCACCTACTCGGTCGAGTCGGTCGATGACGCGCCGCAGGGCACCTCGGTTACGCTGCACCTCAAGCCCGCCGACGCCGAGGACAACCTGCACGACTACACCGCCGAGTGGACCATCCGGGAGATCGTCAAGCGATACTCGGACTTCATCGCCTGGCCGATCCGGATGACCGTCGAGCGGTCGGGTGAGGACGGCACCACCACCCGTGAGGAGCAGACCCTCAACTCGATGAAGGCGCTCTGGGCCCGCTCCCGGGACGAGGTGGACGAGGCCGAGTACAAGGAGTTCTACCGGCACGTCGCCCACGACTGGGCCGATCCCCTCGAAACCATCCACATGCGCGGCGAGGGCACCTTCGAGTACGAGGCGCTGCTCTTCCTGCCCTCGCACGCCCCGCTCGACCTGTTCTCCCCGCAGGGCCGCCGCGGTGTGCAGCTCTACGTCAAGCGTGTCTTCATCATGGACGACTGCGACGCGCTGATGCCCAACTACCTGCGCTTCGTCAAGGGCGTGGTGGACGCGCACGACTTGTCGCTCAACATCTCCCGGGAGATTCTCCAGCAGGACCGGCAGATCCGGGCCGTCCGCCGTCGCCTGGTCAAGAAGGTCCTCGCCACGCTCAAGGAACTCTCCGCCGAGTCCTACCGCACCTTCTGGACCGAGTTCGGCGCGGTGGTCAAGGAGGGGCTGCTCGAGGACCCGGACAACACCGAGGCGCTGCTCGACCTGGTCCGGGCCGCCAGCACCAACGATCCGGCCGAACTGACCACGCTGCGCGACTACGTCGAGCGGATGAAGGACGGCCAGACCGAGATCTACTACGCCACCGGTGAGTCTCGGGTCACCATCGAGAACTCGCCGCACCTGGAGGCGTTCCGCGCCAAGGGCTTCGAGGTGCTGATCCTCACCGATCCGGTCGACGAGGTGTGGGTCGAGCGGGTCGGCCAGTACGACGGGAAGACCCTGCGCTCGGTCGCCAAGGGCCAGGTCGACCTGGAGACCGACGAGGAGAAGGAGAAGGCCGAGGCCGAGCGGCAGGAGTACGCCGACCTGCTCACCTGGATGAGCGGCGCGCTGGCCGACAGCGTCAAGGAGGTCCGGCTCTCCTCGCGGCTGACCACCTCGCCCGCCTGCGTCGTCGGCGACGCCCAAGACATGACGCCGACGCTGGAGAAGATGTACCGGGCGATGGGGCAGGAGGTGCCCCGGGTCAAGCGGATCCTGGAGCTCAACCCGACCCACCCGCTGGTCACCGGGCTGCGCAAGGCCCACGAGCAGGGCAGCGACCAGAGCGCCCTGACGGAGACCGCCGAGCTGCTGTACGGGATGGCGCTGCTCGCCGAGGGCGGGGAGCTGGCCGACCCGGCCCGGTTCACCCGGATCCTCGCCGACCGGTTGGCCCGTACCCTTTAGGACCGCCGACTCCGTCGGCCGCGGCAGCCACGCCGCGGCCGACGGAGGCCGCCGCCGTCTACTTGGTGGCCGCGGCGAGGGCCGCGGCGAGGGCTGCCGCGCGGTCCTTGCCGATCGCGGCCACGATCGCGGCGGCGGCGTCGGCCGGGGACTGCCCACCGAGCGCCTGCACGGTCGCCGCCGCGATCGCGGCGGCGGTCGGTGCGGCATGGGTGGTCTGGTAGAGGTCGTTGAGCACGTTGAGCGTCGACATGCCGGCGGGGATGCCGCCACCGATGTACTGCCAGGGCAGGGCGCGCATCTTCGCGGCGACAGCCGGGTCGGACAGGATCGCGGAGAATTCGGAGGGGGTCATGGTGTCGTCCTTCGTCAACAGGGCCCGCAGCTGGGCGAGCGTGCCACGGTATGCGTTGCAGTCGGTCTGTCCGGACGCGCCGGGGCAGGCGACGTTCGACCCGTACTGCCAGATCGACGGGGTCACCCCGCCGTACGCGGCCCAGCCCGGGCCGCCGTCCCCACCACCTTGCGCGTAGACGGCAGCGGGCGCGCCGGTGGGGTTGCTGCCGTAGTCGCTGGCGACCAGGGGTGCGTTGAGCGGCCGGAGGTCGGGCCGGCCGAGGTTCCCGTCCCAGTTCCACTTCGGCAGGTAGATCGCCAGCACCCGCTGATCGACGGCGTGCCAGCGGTCCACGAACCGGCGTACGTCGTCGAAGCGCGGCCACAGTCCGTTGGCGACCAGCTCCGGGTAACGCTCGACGTCGAGCATCGCCCACACCGCCCCGATCCCGTCGAGGGTGCTCCGCAGATAGTCGACCTGCCGGTTGGTGCTGGCCTGATCGCCCCTGATCAGGTTGTGGTAGCCACCGATCACGTCGAAGCCGGCGCCGGCCGCACCACGCGCCATCTCGGCGACGTGCGGGCTGGGCGGGTGGAAGCCCTGCGGGTCGCCGTAGGTGACCCGCATGCACAGGACGGGAGAGGTGGCCCGGCGAATCGCCGCCCAGTCGAACTCGCCCTTGACGCGGTCCCAGTCGTGGTAAGACAGGTCGACATAGATCACAGCCATTGCCATCACCTCTGCGGCCCACCGTAGCTCGACCCACCTGACCTGCGCGAATGCGAAGATTAGTCGGCGAAATGGGGGTGTCCGGTGGCTGGCGGAACGGCCGCCGACGGTCAGACCTGGCCGGCGTAGAAGCCGTGCCGGGCCAGCGGCTCGACGATGCTCTGCTCCTCGTACGACAGATGCGACAGCAGGGTGTCGGTGAGGATGTCCACGGCCTGCTGGACCTCGGTGAAGTCGCCCGGATTGCGGATCAGGTCGACCAGGGCCCGATCCACGCCCTCCACCACGTCGTGGATCACCACGTGCTCCGCCGCCAACCGGTCGAGCACCGGGGCCAGCCCCGGATCGGCACGCCGCAGGTGCGGGAAGATCGAATTGTCCTCCAGCCCGTGGTGCTGGGTGACCACCGTGCAGTACGCGGCGCAGTACGCCCCCAGCGTCCAGTTGTTCTGCCGCATGGTCATCTGGTTGAGCACGGCCCGGGCCGCACCGGCGGAGACCACCCCCCGCTTGACCTGTTCGAGCAGGTCGCGCACCTGCGCCAGCTCCTGACGCAGGTGGTCGTGCACGTCGACGAGGTGCGCGCCGACGGCCTGCGCGTGCGGGGTGTAGACGTGCCCGGCCGGCGCCGGCGGGGCGACCGGGCGGGTGGACTCGTCCCAGAGCTGGTGGTCGGTCAGCCGTACGCCCGGATCGGGGGTGGGGGTGACAGCGAGCGCGGTGGCGCCCCCGGCCTCGACCGCCTCGCGCGCTTCCTCGCCGGCCCTGGGCCGGGTGCCCGGCTCGGCACGCTCGGCGGCGACCAGCTCCCGCACCGCGGGCGCGACCTCCCGCGCGAAGAGCTGGATGGCGGTGGGGTCGTCGGCGCCGAGGATGAAGGTGGCGATGCCGTGGTCCAGCACCAGCCCGGCCAGCTCCTCCACCCACTGCTCTGGCGGCCCGGTGAGGAGGCCGGCGGACGACCGGGTGAACTGGCCGGTGACGTTCAACAGCCGCCGCACCGACCGGGGATCCCGCCCGGCGGCCTCGGCACCCTCGTCGATCAGCGCGTTCATCCCCGGCAGCTCGTCCGGCCCCTTCGACAGGTACGCCAGCGACGGCAGCCAGCCGTCCGCCGCGCGCCCCACCAGCCGCAGCATCCGGGGCTTGTACGCGCCGACCCAGATCTCCACCGGGTGGGCCGGCGCCGGCCCCCGCTTCGCCCCGACCACCCGGTGGTACGTGCCCTCGACCCGGACCATGCCGCGCCGCTCGACGTCCCACACCTCGCGGATCACCCGGATCGCCTCGTCGAGCGCGTCGACCGCCTGCCCGGGGGACAGCCGCCGGCCGCCGACCGCCTCGATCGCCTCCCAGAACGCGCCCGCGCCGAGGCCCAGCTCGACCCGGCCGCCGGTGAGCAGGTCCAGGCTGGCCACGCTGCGTGCCAGCACCACCGGTTGGCGCAGCGGCAGGTTGAGCACGTTGCCGGCCAGCCGGATCCGACTGGTCGCGGCCGCGAGGTACGACATCAGCGTCCAGGTGTCCAGGAAACCCGGCTGGTACGGGTGGTCCTGGAAGGTGACCAGGTCCAGGTTGACCTGCTCGCAGAGCTTGGCGAGCGCCACCACCTGCTCGAACTGGCCGGCGGCGGGGGTGAGGAAGCCGCCGAAGGCCAGCTCGTGTCCGTAGTCAGTCATGTTCCTCCGCCTGCGCACCCGGGCCCGGCGACCGTGCCGGACCTCGCCACCGTAGTCGGTGCCGGATCGGCGCGCGCCCGCTCCCGCAACCGCAAGGATTTTTCGCACAGGGCGGCGATTGTAGTGGCGCCGATCAATGTCCCGCTGGCCTAGAGTGCGGGTGAACGGTCCTCGCGTTCCATTGGAAGGAGTGACCCGTGACCCGCTACCGCCCCCTCGGCCTCGCCCTCCTCCTCGTCGCGGTCACCGCCCTGGCTGCACAGCTACCAATACCTGATCACCACGGTCCTGAAGGGAGAGCTCGGCTTCTCCGGTTTCGTCGTCTCCGACTGGAACGGCATCGACCAGATCGACGGCAGCGTCGGCTTCACCGCCGCTGAGGTCAGCACCGCGGTCAACGCCGGGATCGACATGGTCATGGTGCCCACCGCGTGGAAGACCTTCCTCAGCAGGCTCCGGACCGAGGTGCAGAACGGGCACGTGCCGATGAGCCGGATCGACGACGCCAACCGGCGGATCCTCACCAAGAAGTTCGAGCTGGGCCTCTTCGAGCGGCCGTTCACCGACCGGAGTTGGACGCCGACCGTGGGCAGTGCCGCACACCGGGCGCTGGCCCGGCAGGCCGTCCGCGAGTCCCAGGTGCTGTTGAAGAACGACGCCGGAATCCTGCCGCTGACCCGTGACAACAACAAGATCTTCGTGGCGGGCAAGAACGCCGACAACATCGGCAACCAGAGCGGTGGCTGGACCATCTCCTGGCAGGGTTCCTCGGGCAACATCACTCCCGGCACCAGCATCCTCCAGGGCATCCGCGCCGCGGTCGGTCCGACCACGACGGTCACCTACAACCAGCGCGGCACCGGCATCAACAGCAGCTACCGCGCCGCCATCGCGGTGGTCGGCGAGACACCGTACGCCGAGGGTCAGGGCGACCGTACGGGTGCCATGGGCCTGGACCGGGAGGACCTGCGCACCATCGTGACCCTGCGCAACGCCGGCGTGCCCGTGATCGTGGTGCTGGTCTCCGGCCGGCCGCTGGACGTCGCCGGCGAGTTGCCGAACTGGACCGCGCTGCTCGCCTCCTGGCTGCCCGGCACCGAGGGCGTCGGCGTTGCCGACGTCCTCTTCGGCGGGTACGCGCCGACCGGCAAACTGCCGATGACCTGGATGAACTCCGTCGGCCAGCAGCCCATCAACGCCGGCGACGGGCAGGTTCCGCTCTTTCCGCAGGGCTTCGGCCTGACGTACTGAATGGCGCTTGTAGAGCACCTGTGGACGCCGCGCAACTCGTACGGTGTGGCCTTCGCTCGGCCGGGTGAAGAACTTCACAAGAAGTGGGCGATCATCCGAAACTATCCCTAACGTCGACTGCGTTCGCGATCGCGGACACCCGGGCCGGTAACGCCTAATCCCGCCGCCGGCCCGTCGGTACCTGGACCTCAGGCGGGAGCGGGGGACCCACATGTTCCTCGGTGCTCGACACCTCGGGGTGAAGCCGCCCATCCGGCGGCCGGGCTCCTCGGCCCGAACCCGACAGCTCACCTCGTCGGCGTGGAGGAACCCACATGGCAACTGAACATGTCGCACGTCATCGACGCACCACCCAGCGTCGCGTCGCCGTCGGGGCGCTCGTCGTCGGCGCCGCCACCGGCGCCGCCGCCATCCTCGGGCCGGCCGCGCCGGCCAGCGCATCCAGCGTGAACTGGGACGCCATCGCCCAGTGCGAGTCCGGCGGAAACTGGCACATCAACACCGGCAACGGCTACTACGGTGGCCTCCAGTTCTCGAAGAGCACCTGGAACGGCTACGGCGGCCAGAAGTACGCCAGCCGCGCCGACCTGGCCAGCCGCAGCGAGCAGATCGCCGTCGCCGAGAAGGTCCTCGACGGGCAGGGCATCGGTGCCTGGCCGGTCTGCGGCAAGAAGGGCGGCTCGACCAAGCCCTACTCCACCAAGGACTCCGGTGCCACGAAGTCGCACAAGAAGGTGACCAAGGATCGGTCGTCCCGCGGCGACCAGCCGGCGACCCGCAGCCACCGGCGTACCGCGCCGACGTCGGGCGGCGCGACCTACACGGTCCGGTCGGGTGACTCGCTGTCGCTGATCGCGACGGCGAACCACCTCGCCGGCGGCTGGCAGACGCTCTACGAGCGCAACAAGCGCGTGGTCGGCGACAACCCGGGCCTGATCTTCCCAGGCCAGCACCTCCGCCTGCGCTGACGCCCCTGGCAGGTGGGGCGCCCCACATTGCGCGCTGATGCACGGAAAGAGTGGCCATCCCCGCCCGGGACGGCCACTCTTTTTCGTGAACGAGGCCCCGGGTGCTCGCGGTGTCCCGGTCGGGGGCGGTTGCTATCGTCGCGGTGCTCCGGAAAGACGTGAAGAAGGCGCGGATATGACCAACGACTCGTTCTCCGCGGCCGCAAGCCTCGACGAGCTGCTCACCAGGACGCAGCAGGCGCTGTCGGCCATGCGCTCGCGGGCGGCCGAGCACCCCGACGGCGATCCGGGCGAGCTGCTCCGCGCCGAGGGCGCGGCGGCCGACGGCCGGGTCCGGGCCGTGGTGGTCCAGGGTGGCCGGCTGGAGTCCGTGACGGTGGACCCGGAGCTGGCCGGGGACGGGGTGGAGGCGGTCTGCGGGCACGTCGTGCTGGCCGTCAACGCCGCCCTGGCCGCCCTCGACGCCCAAGTCAGCGCCTCGGCCCGGGCCGACGTCGACGCTCTGGCCGCGCGGCTCGGCGGCATCGAGGAGCAGCCGGTACGGCAGATGGAGCTGTTCAGCCGGGCGGTGGACGACGTGATGGCCCGCCTCAGCCGCGGCCCTGACGCGGGGACGCGGGCGGGCCGCCCGAGCTGAGGCGGGCATCGCCCGCTGTCGGAGCAGGGCGGCTCAATCCCGGCACGGACGCGCCGGGGTGGGCGCAGCACCCCACGTACGGCTGAGCCGGCGGAGCGGCCGGCCGTCGGGAGGACGACGACCGGCCGCTCGGGGCGTGCTCAGGAGACGGTGACCGCCGTGTCGTCGATGACGAACGAGGTCTGCAGGGAACTGTCCTCCACCCCGGTGAACGAGATGGTGGCGGTGGTCCCGGCCAGCGACGAGACGTCGAAGGACCGCTGTACGTAGCCGGCGGCCTTGTTGAGGTTGGAGTAGGTGGCCAGAGTGGTGCTGCCCGCCTTCACGGTCAGCTTGTCGTAGGCGGTGGTGGTCGTCGACTCCGCGCTGTCGATGTGCAGCCAGAAGGTGAGGGTCGCCCGGCAGCCGGACGGGATCGTCACCGACTGCGACAGGGTGTCGGTGTGGGCGGTGCCGTAGCCGTCGAGCCATGCCTTCCACGAGCCGCCGTGTGCGGCCTGGCCGGTGGAGCTGGTGATGACCCCGGAGGAGGCGCTCCAGCTCACGTTGCCGGACTCGAAGCCGGGGTTGGCCAGCTTCTGGCCGGAGCAGGAGCCGGTCGGCGGCGGAGTGGTGGTGCCGGAGCAGGTCGGGTCGCCGGACTGCGCCGGTACGCTGACGGCGTCCCAGGCGGCCTTGACGGTGTTGAACTCGGTGCAGCCGGTGCTGCCGTAGAGGTTCTTCGCCGCCTGCAGGGTCCAGGTGCGGTACTTCAGGTACGACGACGACGTGGTCTTCATCAGCATCGCGTTGTACATGATCTTGATGGCTTTCTGGATGCCGAGGCCGGTGACCGAGCTGCCGTTGCAGGTCGGGCTGGACGGCTGGCCGTTGGTCGGGCTGCTGCCCATGGCCAGCAGGTAGAACCAGTGGTTGCCCGGACCGGCGGCGGCGTGCACCTCGGTGGACGGGATGCTGCTGGAGTAGCAGTTCGGGTCGCCGAGAGCCGACGGGTTGTACATGTTGCGGATCGGGCCGCTGCCCACCAGGTTGACCTTCTCGCCGACGAGGAAGTCCGGGGCGTCGTAGCTGGCGGGCTGGTTGGCGAACCACTCGGTGGCCGCGCCGAAGGTGTCGGCGACGAATTCCTGGGTGCCCGAGCCGGAGATGCCGCCCGGGGTGCGGTCGTCGATGCCGTGGCCGATCTCGTGGGCGACCACGTCCATCGAGCCGATCCACTGGCCTGCGGTGTTCTTGCCGATCTGCACCTGGGTGCCGTCGTAGTAGGCGTTCTGGTCGTTCAGGCCCACCCGGATCGGCCAGTAGCCACCGTTGCCGTCGGCGCCGTTACGGCCCAGCCACTGCGACAGCATCTTGTGCTCGGTCTGCGCGCCGTAGAGGGCGTCGACGCAGCCGGTCTCCTTGTTGGTGGCGGTGCCGTTGCCCCAGACGTCGTCCGAGCCGCTGAACGTCGTGTTGGTCGCGGAGTCCTGGCAACTCAGGTTCGTGACGGTCGGGTCCTTCATGGAGTACGTGCTGCCCGACAGCGTGGTGTTGAGGCTGAGCGGGCTGGGCCCGTTCCACGCGCCGGTGCCGCTGCCGCGCACGACGTGCTCCTGCGTACGCAGCACCTTGCCGGTCACCGCGTCGACGTCCACGGTGAGCCGGCTCGGGCCGTCCGCGACGGTGCCCCGGACGGTGGTCTCCCAGGCCAGCGTGGGGGCGCTGTCGAGGGTGTAGACGACCAGCTTGGTGCCCTCGACGGTGCTGACCGTCTTGAGCTGGGCGCGGGCTGTCTTCTCGGCCGTGGCCGAGGTGAGCTTCGGCGTGGTGGCGAGGTTGCCGATGGCCCGCTGCTGCGCGACGGAGGCGTACTTCAGGTTGCCGGCCGAGTCGGTGGCCAGCACGAAGTCGCCACCGGTCACCGGGAGGCCCTTGTAGGTGCGCTCGTAGGGCACGTACTGGGTGCCCTCGGAGCTGATGATCGACTGCTGCACGAACGCGTCGTCCGAGCTGGCGTGCAGGTAGCCGGGCCGGCTGGCGACCAGTGCGCGGGCCGAGTTCGCGGCGAGCGTACGGGCCTGGGCGGCGTCGGGAGCGGGACTGGGCGGCGCGGCCTGTACGGCCGCGGCGGTGCCGGCGGCGATCAGGCCGGCCGCGGCCGCGCCGGAGAGCGCGGCGAGGCGGGGTGAGAGCTTCAAGGGGGTTAGCTCCTGTTCCGAGGCGCGCAGCATGGAGCCCGGTGGGGACACGCGTGCGCGGGGTAGCGATGAGGCGGAACGACGGTCGGTCCCGGAGCTGCCGGCGTGGCTCCGGTTCGACGGATCGACCGTCCGAGCCGCCGTGGATCGGCGACTCGCTGGAGCACGATCACACGGCCGTGGACACAGATCAATGGGTGACCGCGGCAACCGGATCGGTCGATCACCGCGCCGGTCCCGGAAATCAGGAAGCATCACCTTCTATAGCCCCTGATCAGGGCGAACACCCTCCGGAGTGGGCGGGGCTCGCCCGACTGGCGGGGATTGCCGCTCCATGCGGATGGCGCACGTTCACCCGTCGGTCGACCCGGCGATCGAGCCCCGCCGGAACCCGGCCCGCCCGGTGCGCCGTCAGCGCCTCCGGCGCCGTGCGGTGAGACCCCTGGGAGGGTTGCGGTAGGAATCTGCCGACCACTTTCGTCTGCCGTGAAGAAAAGTAGTCCGTGAGCGGACGAAAGCTATGGACAGCCTGAGAGGAAGTTAGTACTGTCGGGCACCATCAATATGTTTCGTCGAGATGAACTACCGGCACAGTAGTTCTCGACCGTGGCCTTCAGGCGGCGCAACCCGTCGGAGGGTCATGACCGGCCAGCGACGGCCACCCCGGGTCAACGCCGCACCACGGCGACCTGGCGCAGGCATGCGCCAAGGATCGACCGACGTCCGTCCGTACCCGACACGACCAGATCAGCTCCGACGCGCGACCCTGCCCGGCGCCGCGTGCGAACCGGCTCGCCGCTGACACCGGGATCAACCAACCATCCACATCGGACGACCGTGGCCGCCGGCCACGGCCGGGGATCCCGCGCGGCCAGGGAGGGGCCGACGGGCTGCGAGCACCCGAAGAAGCACCTCAGACGACACCTGACACCGACGGGCCGACGCACGTTCCGCCCGGTTGTTCCCGGACCGTGAAAGAGGCATCAATGAACCCATCCGCACCGCGGGATCGGCTCTCTGCGAGCCGGCTCCGGAGATCGGTGGCGGTCATCGCGGCGATGTTGTTGCTGCTGACCGCCGCCCTGACCGGCTCCCCGGCGAACGCGCGTCCGACCGACACCGAGCGGTCGGCGACGGCCGGGCCTCGATCCTCGTCGCAACTGCAGGCCCAGGTCCTGACCTGGACCGCCGGCGACAACTTCCTGTCGTACCTGTCGGCGCCGACCACCGCCACGGCCGGGCCGGCCACCCTGGTCTTCGAAAACAGCCGGGCTACCGGCAACACCACCGGAATGCAGCACACCCTCACGTTCGAAACGGGCGACCCGAGGTACAACAGCGACGTCGACGTCAACATCCTGGCGGATCCGACGGACAGCAACGGGGGCCGGTGGACCGTCGACGTGGTGCTCTCGCCCGGCACCTACCGGTACTTCTGCGCCATCCCAGGCCACGGCGGAATGACCGGCCTGCTGGTGGTCACCGGCGGCGGATCGGACACCACGCCGCCCACGGTCAGCGCCACAGTGACCGGGGAGAAGGACCCCAGTGGGGCGTACGTGGGCAGCGCGACGGTGACCCTGTCGGCGACCGACAGCGGCTCCGGCGTGGACCGGGTCGAGTACTCCCTGGACGGCGGGGCGTACGGCACCTACTCGGCGCCGGTGACGGTGAACCAGCTGGGTCAGCACACGGTGAGTTACCGGGCCACTGACAAGGCGGGTAACACCTCGTCGCCGCAGTCGGTGTCGTTCCGGGTCGTCGAACCGCCGCCGACGGACACCACGCCGCCCATCGTGACGGCGGCGGTGACCGGCCAGCGGGACGGCAACGGCGCGTACGTGGGCAGTGCCACGGTGACCCTGTCCGCCACGGACACCGAGTCGGGGGTGGACCGGGTCGAGTACTCCCTCGACGGTGGTGCCTACGCCAGGTACTCCGCGCCGGTCACGGTCAACCAGGTGGGTCAGCACACGGTGACCTATCGGGCCACTGACAAGGCGGGCAACACCTCGTCGCCGCAGTCGGTGGCGTTCACGGTGGTCGAGACGCCTCCGGCGGACACCACTCCGCCGACGGTGACGGCGGCGGTGACGGGGGAGAAGGACGCCAACGGTGCGTACATCGGCGGCGCCACGGTGACGCTTTCCGCCACCGACAGTCAGTCGGGTGTGGATCGGGTGGAGTTCTCCCTCGACGGGCAGCCGTACGCCATCTATTCGGCGCCGGTGGCGGTGAACCAGCCGGGTCAGCACACGGTGAGCTACCGGGCTACTGACAAGGCCGGCAACACGTCGACGCCGCAGTCGGTGTCGTTCCGGGTCGTGGAAACGCCGCCAGCGGACACCACGCCGCCCACGGTGACGGCCGCGGTGACCGGCCAGCGGGACGCCAACGGCGCGTACGTGGGCAGCGCGACGGTGACCCTGTCCGCCACGGACACCGAATCGGGTGTCGACCGGGTCGAGTACTCCCTCGACGGCGGCGCCTACACCGCGTATTCGGCGCCGGTGACGGTGAATCACCCGGGTCAGCACACGGTGACCTATCGGGCCACTGACAAGGCGGGCAACACGTCGTCGCCGCAGTCTGTGGCGTTCACGGTGGTCGAGACGCCTCCGGCGGACACCACTCCGCCGACGGTGACGGCGGCCGTGACGGGGGAGAAGGACCCCACCGGGGCATACGTGGGCAGCGCGACTGTGACGCTCTCCGCCACCGACACTCAGTCGGGTGTGGATCGGGTGGAGTTCTCCCTCGACGGGCAGCCCTACGCCATCTATTCGGCGCCGGTGGCGGTGAACCAGCCGGGTCAGCACACGGTGAGCTACCGGGCCACTGACAAGGCGGGCAACACGTCGTCGCCGCAGTCGGTGTCGTTCCGGGTGGTGGAAACGCCGCCGACGGACACCACGCCGCCGACGGTGACGGCCGCGGTGACCGGCCAGCGGGACGCCAACGGCGCCTACGTGGGCAGTGCCACCGTGACGCTCTCCGCCACCGACACGGAGTCGGGTGTCGACCGGGTCGAGTACTCCCTCGACGGCGGTGCCTACGCCAGGTACTCCGCGCCGGTCACGGTCAACCAGGTGGGCCAGCACACGGTGAGTTACCGGGCCACTGACAAGGCGGGTAACACGTCGTCGCCGCAGTCTGTGGCGTTCACGGTCGTGGAGACGCCTCCGGCGGACACCACCCCGCCGACGGTGACAGCGGCGGTGACGGGGGAGAAGGACGCCAACGGTGCGTACATCGGCGGCGCCACGGTGACCCTCTCCGCCACTGACACTCAGTCGGGCGTGGATCGGGTGGAGTTCTCCCTCGACGGGCAGCCCTACGCCATCTACTCGGCGCCGGTGGCGGTGAACCAGCCAGGTCAGCACACGGTGAGCTACCGGGGCACCGACAAGGCCGGCAACACCTCGACGCCGCAGTCGGTGTCGTTCCGGGTGGTCGAGCCGACGCCGACGGACACCACGCCGCCCACGGTGACGGCCGCGGTGACCGGCCAGCGGGACGCCAACGGCGCCTACGTGGGCAGTGCCACCGTGACGCTCTCCGCCACCGACACCCAGTCGGGTGTCGACCGGGTCGAGTACTCCCTCGACGGCGGCGCCTACACCGCGTACTCGGCGCCGGTGACGGTGAACCGGCCGGGCCAGCACACGGTCAGCTACCGGGCCACTGACAAGGCCGGCAACACGTCGTCGCCGCAGTCTGTGGCGTTCACGGTGGTCGAGACGCCTCCGGCCGACACCACGCCGCCCACCGTGACGGCCGCAGTGACCGGCCAGCGGGACGCCAACGGCGCGTACGTCGGCGGTGCCACCGTCACCCTCACCGCCACCGACACCCAGTCGGGCGTGGACCGGGTCGAGTTCTCCCTCGACGGGCAGCCGTACGCCGCCTACTCCGCCCCGGTCACGGTCAACCAGGTGGGGCAGCACACGGTGAGCTACCGGGCCACTGACAAGGCCGGCAACACGTCGTCGCCGCAGTCGGTGTCGTTCACGGTGGTCGACCCGCCGGCCCCGGACACCACCCCGCCGACCGTCACCGCCGCCGTCTCCGGGCAGCTCGACGACAACGGGGCGTACGTGGGTAGCGCCACGGTGATCATCTCCGCGAGCGACAGCGGTTCGGGCGTGGACCGGGTCGAGTACTCCCTCGACGGCGGCGCGTACGCCAGGTACTCGGCGCCGGTGACGGTGAACCGGCCGGGCCAGCACACGGTCAGCTACCGGGCCACTGACAAGGCCGGCAACACCTCCGGCACCGCCTCGGTCACCTTCACGGTGGTCGCCAGCGGGCCGCAGCCGGAGTGCGTGAAGGACACCCGACCCACCGTCTGGCTCGGCACCGTCGACAGCGGCGTGCCCAACCGGGTGGTCGCGGGCGACTGCACCATCAACAACGTCATCGAGGACGAGCGCTCCTGGCCGAACCACGGCCAGTTCGTCTCCTACGTGAACTCGGTCGCCGAGCACCTGCACCACCTCGGCGTCATCAGCCACCAGGAGCACGGCAAACTGGCCAGCGCCGCCGGCCGCTCCGGCGTCGGCAAGCCGGACACGAAGAACGGCTACCAGCCGATCCTCGACGACAACGCCGGGTCCTTCGGCAAGTGGCAGCAGGTCGGTGCGGGCGGCTTCACCCGCAACGCCGACGGGTCCATCACCAGCAAGCCGGTGCCCGGGCTCGGCATGCTCTGGTACCCGGTCGCCCAGTACGGCGACTTCTCGCTGAAGTTCCAGTGGCGCGATGACGCGCCGGGCGACGGCCGGGCCAACAGCGGCGTCTTCGTCCGCTTCCCGGACGTGCGCCGCCACCCGGCGGAGTCCCGGCCCGAGTGGGTCGCCATCAAGTACGGCCACGAGCTGCAGATCCTCGACCGGACCGACGGTGACCAGTACAAGAGCGGCTCGGTGTACGGCTTCGACCGGGTCGACCTGGCCGGCGCGGGGGTCACCCCCAAGGGCACCTGGAACGACTACGAGATCCGGGTGGTCGGCCAGCACTACTCCGTGTTCCGCAACGGAAAGCTGATCAACGAGTACGTCAATCGGCCCGACGCCGTGTTCAGCCCGCCCCGAGCGGACGACCCGGGCGGCGCCGGCCGGCAGCACGCCACCGGCTACGTCGGGCTGCAGAACCACGGGACGAACGACGTCATCAGCTTCCGCAACGTCCGGATCGCCCCACTGAGCCCGTGCTGCCCGGGCGGTCCGGCGGGCGGCCCGAACTCCTGCTGCTGAGCGAACGGAAGGGAACCACCATGGCAAGAGAAAGAATCGACAGACGTACCCTGCTGCGGGGCCTCGCCGGCTCCACGGTGGCGGTCAGCGCGGCCAGCCTCGCCGGCGCCCTGCCGGCCGGGGCCGACCAGGGGGGCCAGGGCAAGCTCATCCCGCAAGGGCACCTGGGCATCCAGCTCTACAGCGTCCGCGACAAGATCGCCCAGGTCGGCTTCGCCGCCGTCTTCGAGGAGCTGTCCCGCATCGGCTACCGGGAGGTGGAGTTCGCCGGCTACACCCAGGGCTCGGTGGGCGCCATCACCCCGGAGCAGATCCGGCAGCTGCTCGACGACAACGGGCTGAAGGCGGCCGGCAGCCACCGCGGGCTGCGAGACTTCCGCACCAACCTGGAGTGGGAGCTGGACGTCGCTGAGATCCTCGGCATGCCGGCGATCGGCACGGCGGAGGCGCCCACCGGCAACCGGACCATCGCCGGCTACCAGGCCGCCGCCGCCGAGTTCAACGCCTGGGGCGAGGCTGCCGCGGCCCGCGGCATCAAGCTCTACCAGCACAACCACACCATCGAGTTCAGCTTCGCGACGGACCGACCCGACGTGCGGCTGTACGACCTCTTCCTGGACCTGACCGACCCCCGGTACGTGTTCCTGGAGATGGACATCCTGTGGGCGTACGGCGGGGCACGGAAATACCCGGGCTTCCGCCCGGTCGACTACGTCAACGCCCACCCGCACCGGTTCCCGCTGTTCCACGTCAAGGACGGCGTGCCGCTGGCCAACCCGCAGCAGGGCAACTCCTACCTGGACGTGGAGTTCGGGGCTGGGGTCATCCCGTTCCACGAGTTCTTCGGCGAGCTCAAGGGCCGGGGCCGCTTCGAGTTCCTGTGGGAGCAGGACACCGCGCCGAGCGCGCAGCCGAACCCGCCAGGGTCGCTGGGCGCCGCCGAGCGTAGCTACCAGCGCCTGGTCGAGCTGCGGGGTGCCCGATGAGCGCCTGGCGGCTGGTCGAGGACGGCAACCCGGCACCCGAGCCGGAGCCGGCCGTCGATCCGACGAGCGAGGCCACCGGGCCGCTGGGCGGCCGGACCGAGCGCCCGCGTAGCGGGGCCCGGCGGATGCTGGTGGTCGCGGCCGTCGTACTGCTCACCCTCGTCGGCGCCGGCGGGCTGGCCGCGGCCGGCACCGGGATGTTCGCCGAGAAGCCGGACGGCTGCGGCAAGCCCGACCGCAGCATCCAGCTGTACGCGGTGGAGCTGCCCAAGGACGGCACGCAGATCCGGCTCGGCTACGGCCTCACCCCGCAGACGGCCTCCTACCCGGGCCCGCTCATGGAGATGATGGAGGGGGAGTGCCTTGCCATCACCCTGCACAACCAGGTGTCTGCCGAGACCCTGGCGGCGTTGCGCACCGACCCGGCCCACCCGCTGGGCGTCTCGCTGCACGTGCACGGGGTCAAGTACACCCAGCAGTCCGACGGCACGGTGCAGAGCGGGTCGTACGTCCCGCCGGGTGAATCGCGCACCTACACCTGGTACGCCCAGCCGCGCAACAACCGGACCGGGGCGCAGGGCACGGCCGGCTACTGGTGGTACCACGACCACGTGGTGGGCGGCCCGCACGGCACCCAGGGGCTCTCGTCCGGTCTCTTCGGCGGCCTGGTCGTCCGGCGTCCCGGCGACCCGAAGCCGGACCGGACCTACACGGTGGTCTTCGGTGACCGGCAGAGCATCAACCTACGTCGCGGCGCCGCCACGGACACCTGCACCGAGGTGAACCCGCAGCCGGGCCCGAGCTGCCTGGTCGCCCGCAAGGGCGAGCGGGTGGAGTTCGTCGTGGTCGGCATCGGCAACGACATGCACACCTTCCACCTGCACGGGCACTCCTGGGCGGACACCCGCACCGGGGTGATCAGCAACAACGGGCAGCCGTTCGTCGACTCCATACCGATCATCGACAACAAGACGCTCGGCCCCGGTGACTCCTTCGGCGTCCAGGTGGTGGCCGGCGACTCGGTCGGACCGGGGCACTGGATGCTGCACTGCCACATGCAGTTCCACTCCGACGCCGGCATGTCGACGATGCTGCACGTCCTCGACGAGAACGGGAACATGCCGCCCGGCATGGGCCACCAGCACGGCGCGGCCGGCGCCACCGGCACCACTGGCGCTGCCGGCGCCGCCGCGGCGCCCGCCGACGGTCAGCACCAGCACAAGTGACGGGTCGGGGGCTGCTGACCGCCGTCGGTCGGCCAGCAGCCCCCGGACCGGCACCACCACCAGCGACCCGCCGCACCGGCCGCCCGATCCCGGTGGCGCCGGCGGTCGCGCACCCAGTGCTCCGGTGAGCGCCTCACCTCACCGGCAGATGGACGACCCGGAAGAACCTGTACCTCAAACCAGGAGGAGTCGAGATGGCCGACAGACGCCATTTCCGGTTCTCCCGATGGGTCGGACGCTCCCGCGCCGACTCGACGGGATCCACCACCACACCTACACCATTCACCCCGGCTGCAGCACGTCGCACCCGCGGGCGCCGGATCGGCGCCCTGGCGTCGAGCGCCGCCCTGGCGCTCGGTGTGCTGGCCCTGCCCGCCCAGGCGGTCACCCCCGCGGCGGCCGCCGCCGAGGCCGCCGCGGCGGTCAAGGTGCTGGTCTTCCACGGCCCGGTGGACAAGCAGGACGACCCGGTCGCCCGGGCCACCGCCACCATCCGCGAGCTGGGCGAGCAGCAGGGCTTCAGCGTCGACGACTCCGCCGACCCGGCGGTGTTCACCTTCGGCAACCTGGCCCGCTACCGTGCGGTGGTCTTCCTCTCCGCCAACGGCGTCACCCTCAACGAGGCCCAGGAGGCCGCCTTCCAGGCGTACGTGAAGGGTGGCGGCGGTTTCGTCGGCGTCCACGACGCGGCGCGCGCCCAGCCGGAGTCCTCCTGGTTCACCGGCCTGATCGGCACCCGCCCGGCCGCCAGCCTGCCGAACGCCGAGAAGCCGGTCTCGGCCACGGCGAGCGCGGAGAACCCGCCGAACGAGACCGCCGCGAAGGCCATCGACGGGTCGACCGGCACCAAGTGGCTGACGTTCAACCCAACCGGCTGGCTGGCGGCGAAGCTGGCCAAGCCGGTGGTGGTGAGCCGGTACGCGCTCACCTCGGCCAACGACTTCCCCGGCCGCGACCCGAAGAACTGGACCCTGCAGGGCTCGAACGACGGCTCCACCTGGACCGACCTGGACAGCCGTAGCAACGAGACGTTCCCGCAGCGGTTCCAGACCAAGCAGTACAGCTTCACCAACACGACGGCCTACCAGCACTACCGGCTGAACGTCACGGCGAACAGCGGCGAGCCGCTGGTGCAGCTGGCCGAGCTGTGGCTGATCGGGCCGGACGCCGGGCCTGCCCCGGACAGCACGGTGCAGAAGGCCACCATCGACCTCACCGACCGGCAGCACCCGGCCAACAAGGACCTGCCGCTGACCTGGACCCGCTCCGACCAGTGGATCAACTGGGACCCCAGCCCGATCGGCAAGGTCCACACCATCGCCCAGGTCGAGGAGGGCACCTACAACCCGGGCCTGAGCGGTAACGGCGCCTTCCACCCGATCTCCTGGTGTCAGGACTACGAGGGTGGCCGGTCGTTCTACACCGGCATGGGCCGGACCGAGGCGAGCTGGACCAGCGACAAGCAGTTCCAGGGCCACCTGGCCGGGGCCATCAAGTGGTCGGCGGGCTTGGTCCGCGGCGACTGCCAGGCCACCATCGCCTCGAACTACCGGATCGAGCGGCTCACCACCACCAACCAGTCGGGGCAGCTCGACCAGATCGGTGAGCCGCACGGCCTCACCATCGCCCCCGACGGCAAGGTCTTCTACATCGGCAAGGCCGCCTGCCCGAGCGGGCCGATCGTGAACTGGGACGACCCCAAGGTCGGCCTGGGCTGCGGCACCATCCACCAGTGGGACCCGAAGACCAAGCAGGTCAAGCTGCTGACCACCCTCGCCGTGATGGGCAACCGGGGCAGCGGCAGCGAGCTGGTGAAGAACGAGGAGGGCCTGGTCGGCATCACCCTGGACCCGAAGTTCGCCGAGAACGGCTGGGTCTACGTCTACTGGATGCCGCACGAGTCCATCGACCGGGACAAGCGGATCGGCAAGCGGACCGTCTCCCGGTTCACCTACGACGCCGCGCAGCAGACGCTCGACCAGAGCACCCGCAAGGACCTGCTCAGCTGGGACACCCAGATTCACAGCTGCTGCCACGCCGGTGGCGGGATGACGTTCGACGAGAGCGGCAACCTCTACATCGGCTCCGGTGACAGCAACTCCTCCGGCGGTTCCAGCGGCTACTCGGGCAACAACTGGACCCAGGACTACAAGGGCACCTCGTTCCAGGACGCCCGGCGTACCTCGGGCAACACCAACGACCTCAACGGCAAGATCATCCGGATCCACCCGGAGTCGGACGGCACCTACACCATCCCGGCCGGGAACCTGTTCACCGGCAAGGAGGAGGGCGGCGGCAAGACCCGCCCGGAGATCTACGTGATGGGCGTGCGCAACATCGCCCGGATCGCCTGGGACCCGGTCAACCACTGGCTGACCGCGGCCTGGGTCGGCCCGGACGCCGGCGCCCCGGACCCGCAGCTCGGCCCGGCGAAGTACGAGACCGCCACGATCATCACCTCGGCGGGCAACCAGGGCTGGCCGTACTGCATGGGTAACCGGCAGCCCTACCGGGACCGCAGCAACACCGACGCCAACGTGCTGACCGGCTGGTACGACTGCGACAACCTGAAGAACGAGTCGCCGCGCAACACCGGCCTGGTCAACATCCCGCCCGCCCGGGACAACATGATCTGGTACTCGCCGCAGGGCGGTGGCCCGGTCTACCCGAAGCGGACCGACGGCAGCGGGCTGCCCTCGTACGTGGTGGGCGAGGAGACCTTCACCCAGCCGTACCTCAAGGGCGGCGGTCAGGCCATCATGGACGGCCCGACCTACCACCGGTCGAAGGTCGACACCAACAGCGGCGTCGCCTGGCCGGCGTACTGGGACAACAAGTGGTTCATCGGTGACGAGTCCAACGCCAACAACCGGATCGCCGTCACCGTCGACCCGGCCAAGGTCGCCAACGCCGGCCCGCCGGCGTTCGCCGAGGACCTGCGTCAGATCATCCGCTCCGGCAGCGGCGGCACCCAGCTTCAGTCCTGGATGGACGCCAAGTTCGGCCCGGACGGGGCGCTGTACATGCTCGACTACGCCGGAGGCTTCTTCAGCCTCCACTCCAACCAGAAGCTGATCCGGATCGTGTACACCGGTGGCGAGGCGACGCCGCGGCCGAGCGACGCCGCGTGGCGGGCGGTCACGCCGAGCCAGCCGAAGACGATCGCGTTCTCGTCGGCCCGGGCCGGCGGCGTGGCGTGGGAGTGGAACTTCGGTGACGGCAGCGCGCCGTCGCGGGAGGCCAACCCGACCCACACCTACGCGGGCTACGGCACCTACGAGGCCACCCTCAAGGTGACGTACGCCGACGGCCAGGTGTCCACCGCGAAGATCACCGTCACCACGGGCTGCCCCGCGCCGGACACCCGCAAGACGGTACAGCTGCTGGACACCGACACCGGCGTGGCCAACCACGTGGTCGGCGGCGGCTGCACGATCAACGACCTGATCGACGACGAGCGGAACTGGACGAACCACGGCCAGTTCGTCAGCCACGTCGCCGACGTGGTCAACGACCTGCGGGCCGGCGGCATCGTGGACAACAAGGAGGCGCAGAAGCTGCAGACCTCCGCGGCCCAGTCGAAGATCGGCAAGGTAGCCGGGTACCGCTCGATCTTCGACGGCACCGCGGCGTCGCTCGCCGACTGGCGGCAGGCGCCCGGCGGGTCGTTCACCCTCCAGCGAGACGGGACCATCCGCAGCTCGGGTGGGCTCGGCATGCTCTGGTATGCCAAGGACGAGTTCGCCGACTTCTCGCTGCGGCTGAAGTTCCGGGACGTGTCCGCCGGCACCACGTACGCCAACAGCGGCGTCTTTACCCGCTTCCCGGACCCGCGGATCCCGCTGGACCAGCGGCCGGCCGACAGTTGCGGCACGGTCGGCTCGGCCCGGAGCTCCCAGGCCTGGGTGGCGATCTACTGCGGCCACGAGATCCAGATCTACGACGGGCCGACCGGCGAGGTGCAGAAGACCGGGTCGATCTACAACTTCGACCCGCAGGGGCTGGACAAGGCCGGGGCGACCCCGAAGGGCCAGTGGAACGACTACGAGGTCCGGGTGGTCGGGCAGCACTACACGATCATCCGGAACGGCGTGGTGATCAACGAGTTCGACAACACGCCCGGCAAGGCGTCGTCCCGTGCGGGTGACCCGCCGACCGACCTGCGGCAGTTCCTCAGCGGGTTCGTCGGGTTGCAGAACCACGGTACGAACGACCTGATCGAGTTCCGCGACGTGCGGGTCCGCTCGCTGTAATCCGGCTGGCGCCGGGCACGGGATCCTTCCGTGCCCGGCGCCCTCGCCACGCGACTCTTCATGGATTCTTTGTCGATGTCGGCGCTGGCGGGCACCATGCGTCTCAGCGGACTTGAGCAAGCAGGAGATCCTCCGCTGCCTCAAGCGCTACATCGTCCGCGAGGTCTACACCGCCCTATGCGCCGACTCATCGCCCTCACCCCTTGACCTCCATCGCCAGCGCGCTAACCCTCCCCATACACTTGAGGGCAGTCCCGTTTCGCGTTCCGGAGAAACTGCTGGTACCTCTCAAACCGCTCGAACGCTGGCCTCAAAGCTTCCCGGTGTATTCGGTGAGAGTGAACCGGCGGTGGTCGTCGGTGGGGTGGACGGTGACGGCGACGGTGCTTCCGTCTTCGAAGCGCAGCGTGAAGACGGGGTCTTGGTCGCAGAGGAACGCGAAGCCGTCGCGGTCCTCGTCGGTGTCGCTGGTCAGGCGGCCGTGGGCGTCCCAGCCGGCGTCGCTGGCGGTGATCACGACGGCCACGTCGACACTGCCGAGAAGGGTCGAGGTGTTGGCCCACCAGTCCAGCCAGCAACGGCCCTCGAAGCGGTCCATGCCGTCACCTCTTTGAAGATCAAACCCGGCCGGAAGATGGTCGGTTTTGCGCGGTCGGTGGGCTTTGATGCTGCGGACCGGTTGGTCGTTGGTCCGCCAGAATGTGTGGGGGCCATCGTCGCAAGCGTCGGCAGGTTCCGCCCTGGTCGGGCCGCCGATCGGGCCCGATTGATGAGTTTCCTCGCTACCGTGGGTGTAAGGGGTTCAAATCCCCTCAGCTCCACTGGTAGCGCCGTTCGGCAGTCGAAGCGCCGCCGGCACGGGAGGTCAAGCTGTGCAGCAGTGAAGCACAGCAACCGACGACACCAAGCGGAACCACACTGGCCACCATCAGGCCGTCGACCAGCGGGGCAGCGCCGAACGCGACCGCGTTGCCGATCTCGGGGGATCAGGGGTCGACGAGGACTAGCTTGATCTTTAACCTGTTGGGCGGCGGCATCGACCCCGGCTGATCATGAGGACAGCCCTTGATCGATCATTCCTCTTGTCTAGGGAAGAAGATCG